>JAQBFV010000247.1:0-13331 GCA_032123035.1 Betaproteobacteria bacterium
CAGCCGCTTCATTTTGTTACGCGCTCTAAGTCGTCGCATCCCACGGGTGTTAAAATTGCGCGGTAGGCAGGTTGCGGATTACCTAGTTAGATTACTCAGTCACTTGGTCATTTGGTATCGGAGGCCTCCATGCATATCCGAACCCTGATCGTCGCAGGCATCATGGGACTGGCGGTTGCTGCGCCCGCTCACGCTGGGGACCAGGACCCTTCGACCGACCTGGAGGCCACGCTCGAGCAGATGATGACGCCTCAGGCCTGGCTCGGTGGCCGGATCAATGAGTCCGACGTCGAACTCATGTTCGCTTACCTGAAAGCTTCTCTGGTTGCCTCCTCCCAAGGCCGCGAGGTGCCGGTACCTGAGGAGCTTAGCCGACGGGCGGAAGCCATTGGTCGCGATTTTCAAACCCACGGCATGCTGACCGGCTTGCTGCTGCTTCATGTGCTCGAGGCCCGCGCAAAGGAAGCGGTCCGCGAAGCCCAATCAGACGATCCCGCCCCCGGCACACTCTGAAACGGTGACGAGTGACGAGTAACGAGTGACGACTGACGACGCACGGTCCAATCCATTCACGATTCACCATTCACCATTCACGATTCAACGGGGCGAGGGGCGGTCGCGTACAATAACGCCCTGAATGGATCTCGCCCTTTACCTCAAGGCGTTGTTCCTCGGGATCGTCGAGGGCGTCACCGAATTCCTTCCCATCTCCAGCACCGGGCATCTCATCATTGCCGGGCAGGTGATCGGCTTCAATGGCGAGAAGGCGAAGGTTTTCGATATTGTGATCCAGCTCGCCGCGATTCTGGCCGTGTGCTGGGAGTATCGAGGGCGCCTGCGGGCGGCGCTGGCGGGCGTCGCCACCGAGCCAATGCAGCAGCGCTTCGTGGCGAATCTCGCGATCGCGTTCATACCCGCGGCCACGCTGGGGCTGCTGTTTCATGGCGCCATCAAGGAGTATTTGTTTCACCCTCTGCCTGTCGCCGCGGCGTTTGTGATCGGCGGCTTCCTGATTCTGTGGGCCGAGCGGCGCGACCACCGCGTGACGGTCGAGCGCGTGGACGACATGCGCTGGCAGGACGCCCTCAAGGTGGGGTTCGCGCAGACCCTCGCGCTGGTCCCAGGCACCTCGCGGTCCGGTGCTACGATCATCGGCGGGCTGTTCTTCGGCCTGTCGCGCCGGGCGGCCACCGAGTTCTCGTTTTTTCTCGCGATACCGACGATGTTCGCGGCGGTGGGCTACGAGGTCTACCAGAATCGCGCCATCCTGCAGTCGGACGACCTCGGCATGTTCGCGATCGGCTTCGTTGCTTCGTTCGTGAGCGCGTTTTTCGCGGTGCGCGGTTTGCTGCGCTACATCAGCCGTCACGACTTCAGCGCGTTCGCCTACTACCGCATTGCATTCGGCGGAGTCGTGCTCCTGACGGGCTACACTGGAATCGTGAACTGGACGCAGTAAGGCATTATCTGATTAATTGATCCGGGTCCGACTGGTTGGACTGTCACTGTCCACGGCCGGAACCTGAACTAGGGGGGCGTTTTTGCCATGACGACGAACAACCAACTGGTCACGCCGGGCGGTCGTCTGATCGTTCGCAACGCAAAGCCGAGTGACATCCCCGCGATCTGCGCTCTGACGGCGCGCGTCTACGGTAGCAGCGGCATGACGGGCTACTCGGAGGGCGCGGTGACCGGGCAGATCAACCGCTTTCAGGAAGGGCAGTTCGTCATTAGTGCCGACGAGAAGGTCGTGGGCTATTGCGCCACGTTCATCATCGGCGGTGACATTGCGTTGAAGCCCCACAGCTGGGTGGAAATCACTGGTAATGGTTACGCATCCCGCCATGACCGGAGTGGCGACTGGCTCTACGGAATGGAAGTCTGCGTCGACCCGGATTACCGCGGCTACCGCCTCGGCCAGCGGCTCTACAACGAACGCAAAAAGCTGTGCGAATCGCACGGCCTTAAGGGCATCGTCTTCGTCGGCCGCCTGCCCTCGCTGGCACGTCAGATCAGGCGCTTCGGAACAGTCGAAGACTACGTCGAGCAAGTGAAGCAGAAGAAACAGCGCGATCCGGTGTTGTCCTTCCAACTGCGCAACCGCTTCGAGATCATCGGCGTGATCGACCAGTACCTTCCCATTGATCGTGATTCGCTCGGCTACGGGGTGCACATGGTCTGGCGCAACCCCAAGGTTTCGGCCGAGGTGAGCGCCGAGCGCCTCAAGACGTACGGGGGGCGGATGGCCGATACCATCCGCGTCGGCACCGTGCAATACATGCAGCGCCGGGTGCGGTCCTTCGACGATTTCATCGGCTTCGTCGAGTATTTCGTCGACGTGGTTGCAGATTACCGGGGCGACTTCGTGGTATTCCCGGAGATGTTTACCCTGCAACTGCTCTCGACGGTGGATCAGGCGCTTGCTCCGGCGGAGGCGATCGAGGCGCTGACCGGCTATACCCCGAAGCTGAACGAAGCGCTGCGCGACATGGCACTGCGCTACAACATCAACATCATCGGCGGCTCGCACCCCACCCGGGTGCCGAGCGGCCGCGTGGAAAACATCGCCCACGTCTATCTGCGCGATGGTACGATTCACGAGCAGCCCAAAATCCATCCCACGCCGAACGAGGTCTATTGGTGGAATATCGAGGGGGGCAACACCCTCAAGGCCATCGAAACCGACTGCGGACCCATTGGGGTCCTCGTCTGCTATGACGCCGAATTCCCCGAACTGGTGCGCCACCTGACCGACCAGGGCATCCACACGCTGTTTGTGCCGTTCTGCACCGATGAGCGTCAGAGCTATATGCGGGTGCGGTATTGCTGCCAGGCACGCGCGGTGGAAAACCAGATCTACGTGGTCATGTCGGGCAACGTCGGGAATCTACCGAACGTGGCCAACATGGATATCCAATACGCGCAGAGCTGCATCCTCACACCCTGCGATTTTCCTTTTGCAAGGGATGGTATTGCTGCCGACACGACTCCAAATGCGGAGACGGTGGCAATCGCCGATTTGCGTCCGGAAACGCTCATCATGGCGCGCAACAACGGGACCGTCCGGAATCTCCGGGACCGGCGGCACGATCTCTACAACGTCATTTGGCGCGGCCGGTAGCTCGAGCGCGTTGTTGGGCGATTGCGCGGCGGGTTGCTGTCGCGAGCCCCGCGCTCTGCGGCCGTGGATCGTAAATCGCGGGGCCCAAAAGCTTAGCGTGCATGAGTGGTGCTGGTTTTCTCGATTTACGATTTACGTTTTACGATTCACGGACATCAGCCTTGCGTCCAGGGCAGCCCCCCCGCGCGCCAACCGCCCACGGTGTTGCGGTGGCCCTGCGCATCCTTGTCGCCTTCGAATCCTTCGAGCACGTTGTAGCAGGCACTGTAGCCAACACGCGTCGCGAGCATGGCGGCGTTGTGGGAGCGCGCGCCGCTGCGGCAGATGAACATCACGACCACTTCCTTGTCGACTTGCTGCTCGAGCTCCTGGAGGAACGCGGGGTTGGACTGATTCCCGGGGTAGGCGAGCAACTCGATTTCCGTTGCTCCCGGGATGCGCCCGACATAATCCCATTCAGCGCGCGTGCGCACATCAATCAGTTTTGCGCCGGGCGCCGATTGCCAGATGTCGTGCGCTTCGCGAGGCGTTAGCGCACCTGCGTAGGACAGGCCCATCTGCTCTGCACGCTCGCGCGCTTTTCCCAGAATCTCGTCAATCGTCATCTTGCAATCCCTCGGCGCGTCACCGGTGCCAGCGTCGCCGCAGCAAAATAATGTTCTAGGCTATTGGAAATAAACTCGAATTCTAACGTAAGGCGGGCACGGGCAATGCCGCACCTAAATGGTGCGCATCAGAGAAAAAGAGCACCAGAACAGTGCGGTGACAGGGGTCTGTAGGAAACAAATCCCTTATGGCACAATGCTTTCCACAAAAAAAACCTTGGCACAGATCCTGCTCCCCAAGGAATCTCGTTTTGCCGTTTTCGTCCCACTAGCCAACTCAGGAGAATCCGATGGCGACCGTCGCCGACGTAATGAAGATGATCAAGGACAACGAGGTGAAATTCGTGGACCTGCGCTTTGTCGACACGCGAGGCAAGGAGCATCACGTGTCCGTGCCAGTCCCGATGTTCGGCGAGGATAAATTCACTGACGGTCACTTCTTCGATGGCTCCTCGATCGCGGGCTGGAAGAGCATCGAAGCCTCCGATATGACGCTGGTGCCGGACCCGGACTCGGTGCGGATGGATCCGTTTACCGATGAGCCGACGTTGCTCCTCACCTGCGATGTCATTGAGCCCTCCGATGGCAAGGGCTATGACCGGGATCCCCGCTCGATCGCCAAGCGCGCGGAGGCCTACCTCAAGTCGACCGGCATCGCCGATACCGCCTTCTTCGGCCCCGAACCCGAATTCTTCATCTTTGACTCGGTAACGTGGCGGCTCGACATGGGCCAGGCGTTCTACAAGATCAAGTCGGAAGAGGCGCCGTGGTCGTCCGGCGAGGAGTTCGAGGGCGGCAACATGGGGCACCGCGCGCCGATCAAGGGAGGCTACTTCCCCGTGCCGCCGGTCGATTCGCTGCAGGATATCCGCTCGGCGATGGTGCTGGCGATGCAGGAGATGGGTGTCGTGTGCGAGGTGCACCACCACGAGGTGGGAGCGGCCGGCCAGTGCGAGATCGGAACGCTGTACAACTCGCTTGTTAAGCGCGCCGACTGGATGATGATCCTCAAGTACGCCGTCCATAACGTTGCGCATTCCTACGGGAAGACGGCAACCTTCATGCCGAAACCCGTGGTGGGTGACAATGGTTCCGGCATGCACGTGCACCAGTCGCTCGCCAAGGATGGCAAGACCCTGTTCTCGGGTAACGGCTATGCGGGCTTGTCCGATCTCGCCCTGCACTATATCGGCGGCATCCTCAAGCACGCAAAAGCGCTCAATGCGCTCACCAACCCCGGAACGAACTCCTATAAGCGGCTCGTGCCGGGTTTTGAAGCGCCGATCAACCTTGCCTACTCGTCACGCAACCGTTCCGCGGCCGTGCGGGTGCCACTGGTGACGAACCCGAAGGCGCGCCGCATCGAGGTGCGGTTCCCGGACCCGATGTGCAATCCCTACCTGGCCTTCACCGCCATGCTGATGGCTGGTCTGGACGGTATCCAGAACAAGATCAAGCCGGGCGACCCGATCGACAAGAATCTCTACGACCTGCCCGCGGAAGAGGCCGCGCGCGTGCCGAAGGTCTGCGCATCGCTCGAGCAGGCGCTCGATGAGCTCGAGAAGGACCATGAGTTCCTGACTCGCGGCGGCGTGTTCTCGAAGGACATGCTGGATGCCTATATCGGGCTCAAGATGGAAGAGGTGACCGCGTTCCGCATGGCCACGCATCCGATCGAATTCCAGATGTATTACAGCCTCTAGGAAATGACCAGACACTCGTCCGGTCATTTCCTTACCAGGGAACGCATCGGGCGGAACGCGAAGGCGTGTGTTCCGATGGTTGCCACGTCGCCCTGAGCGGACAGGCTGCACGTTAGTAAATTTCCTGGCTTTTCCGGTGAGGAACTCATCAACCGCAGGTTGATGAGTTCCTGCACCATTTGGGTGCGTTGCAAAATACGATTTGTTGACATAGACTTAGACCCCTATTTTCGGTCTTCGCCAGCAGCTGCGGGCAGATCCTTAACGTTATCCGGACTGAATGAGATCCCGTTCACTCTATCGATGGTCTATCCCGGCGCTCACGCTGGTTCTTTTTGCCCCAGTGGCTGCGGCCGAGATCTGGGAGTGCGCGGATGGGAGTGGCAACAAACGATTCACGAATATCGAGTCAGAAGCGAAGGGCTGCAGGCGGCTCAAAATGCCGCCGCTCACGACGATTCCGGCCGTAAAGCAACCGGCGCCCAAATCAAAAGTGACGACGCCAGCGCCGGCCAATTTTCCCAAGGTCGACGCCGGCACTCAGCGCAATCGCGATGCAGATCGCCGCAGAATCCTCGAGCAGGAACTCGCGAACGAGGAAAAGCTGCTCGGCAAGTCTCGAAAGGAATTGGAGGCGCAGGAATCAGTGCGGCTTGGCAGCGAGCGTAACTATCAGCGCGTGCTCGACCGCCTCGAGCCCTACAAGAAGAAGGTCAAGCTGCACGAGGACAACGTCACCAACCTCCGGCGCGAGATGGCTACGGTCCGGTAGGGCCCGGATTCCGGGGCAAGCAGGCCCATGCACGCCGCAAGCATCCCGCTTCTTTCTTTCTTCTCAACCGTTGGCGCGGTTTTTGCTGAGCTCTGTGTCCGGTGCCCGTGACATGAAAACCCCGGCGCTCTCCGGTCTCGATTTGCTGCCAACAGCGGTCGTGCTGGTCGACGCCGAACTCACTGTGCGCTACCTCAATCCCGCAGCCGAGAACCTGTTCGAGATGAGCAGCAAGAACGTGTCGGGTCAGTTGCTAGAGAAGCTGGTCCACGATATCGCGGTCCTTCAGCCGGCGATCGGCTACGCGCGCACGAACAACTGCAGCTACACGGAGCACGAGCTCGAACTGGGCGTGAACGGGCGCACGCGCTCCCATCTCTCGTGCACGGTCACACCGGTCGATATGCCCGAAAGCCAGGCGCGGGACGACGCGCTGCTGCTCGAGTTCCGGCACGTCGAGGGCCGGCTGAGAATCGCCCGCGAGGAGCGAATACTCGACCAGAGCGAGGCCAACCGCGAGCTGATCCGCAACCTCGCGCACGAGATCAGGAACCCGCTCGGAGGCATCCGCGGCGCGGCGCAGCTCCTCGATCGCGAGCTGGATCGTCCCGACCTGCACGAGTACACGCAGGTGATCATGAAGGAAGCCGATCGGCTGCAGTCGCTGATGGACCGGCTGCTCACGCCGCACCGGCTGCCACGGCCCGCCCCCCTCAACGTTCACGAGGTGCTCGATCGGGTGAGAAGCGTGATCCTCGCCGAGTATCCCGCCGGCATCGCCGTCGAGCGCGACTATGACGTGAGCTTGCCGCCGGTGATCGGTGACAAGGAGCAGCTCATCCAGGCGGTTCTCAACGTTGCCCGCAACGCTGCGCAGGCGCTGCAAGGGCAGGGTGAAATCAGGCTGAAGACCCGCATCGTGCGGCAGATCACCCTTGCACGCCGCCGCTACCGCCATGCCATTGCCGTCGATATCTGCGACAACGGGCCAGGGGTTGCAGACGAGTTGCGCGAGCGCGTCTTCCATCCTCTGGTATCGGGGCGCGCCGGGGGCAGCGGACTCGGGCTCACGCTCGCGCAGACATTCATCACGCAGCATCATGGCATGATCCATTTCGAGAGCGCTCCGGGCGAGACGATTTTCACCATCCTGCTACCCGTAGAAGAAGCCGGGAACAGGGG
The DNA here is from genome assembly GCA_032123035.1 of Betaproteobacteria bacterium. Classification (GTDB taxonomy): domain Bacteria; phylum Pseudomonadota; class Gammaproteobacteria; order Burkholderiales; family SG8-41; genus SG8-41. Next base: position 7,384 of record JAQBFV010000247.1, read on the forward strand.
ATAGGAAATGGGAAATACGAAATGACGAGCAGACGCACGATGGACGCTTCTTCCATTCACGTTTCACGATTCACGTTTCACGAGTCACAGACAGCATGAAACCGGTCTGGATTATCGACGACGACCGCTCGATACGCTGGGTGTTCGAGAAGGCGCTCACCCGCGAGAACATCGCGTTCAAGACCTTCTCCTCGGCACACGAGGCGATCGCGGCGCTCGACACCGAAACCCCCCAGGTGGTGGTGAGCGATATCCGCATGCCGGGCGAGTCGGGGCTCGAGCTGCTGCAGAAAGCCAAGGCGCTGCACGCGAGCCTGCCCGTGATCATCATGACCGCGTATTCCGACCTGGAAAGCGCGGTGGCCGCTTTCCAGGGCGGCGCCTACGAGTATCTGCCGAAGCCGTTCGACGTGGATCATGCAGTCGAGTTGATCCGCCGCGCGCTGGACGAGAGCGCGCGTCAGGAAGGAGCGGCTGAAACGACGGAGGCGACTCCCGAGATCCTCGGCCAGGCGCCCGCGATGCAGGAGGTCTTCCGGGCGATCGGGCGGCTGTCACAGTCCCACGCGACCGTCCTCATCACGGGCGAGTCGGGCACCGGCAAGGAACTCGTGGCGCGCGCATTGCACCGTCACAGCCCGCGTGCGGCGAAGCCATTCATCGCAATCAACACTGCGGCCATCCCGCGCGAGCTGCTGGAGTCCGAGCTGTTCGGCCACGAGCGCGGCGCCTTCACCGGCGCCCAGACCCTGCGGCGCGGCCGCTTCGAGCAGGCGGAAGGTGGCACCTTGTTTCTGGACGAGATCGGTGACATGCCACCGGAGCTGCAGACCCGGTTGCTGCGTGTTCTCTCGGAGGGCAATTTCTACCGCGTCGGCGGCCACCAGCCGATCAAGGCGAACGTGCGAGTGATTGCGGCTACCCACCAGGACCTGGATGCGCGCGTGACGCAGCGTTTGTTCCGCGACGACCTGTTCCATCGCCTCAACGTCATTCGCCTGCGCTTGCCGGCGCTGCGGGAGCGGCGCGAGGACATCGCGCTGCTGGCGCGCTATTTCCTTGCCAAAAGCGCCCGCGATCTCGGCGTGGAGGTGAAGCGGCTTTCCGAGCCAACCGTGAAGCATCTGGCCGCCCAGGACTTTCCGGGCAACGTTCGGCAGCTCGAGAATCTCTGCCATTGGCTCACCGTCATGGCGCCATCGGTCAACATCGAGGTGAAGGACCTGCCTCCCGAGCTGCGGCCGGAAACGACAGTCGCGGCGGTGCTGGGGTGGGTGGACGTGCTTGAGAAGGAGGTCGAGTTGCGCTTGAATCGTGGTGAAACCGAGATCATGGAGGAGCTCGCGCGCCGCTTCGAGAAGGCCCTCATCGTCAAAGCGCTGGCCCATACCCGCGGCCGACGGATCGAGGCGTCCCAGCTGCTGGGCCTTGGGCGCAATACTCTCACGCGCAAGGTGCAGGAGCTGGGAATCGAATTCGACAAGAAGTCGGATTCGATTTAACAATTACTTTGAGATAGACATGACGAAAGCAATCTGGAACAACGCAATCATTGCCGAGAGCGAACGCTGCGAGATCGTCGAGGGCAACCATTACTTTCCGCCGGACGCCGTCAAGCGGGAATACCTGCGTCCGAGCGACAAGCACACGACCTGCGGGTGGAAGGGCGTCGCATCCTATTACGACGTGGTGGTCAACGGCGAGAGCAACAAGGATGCAGCGTGGTACTACCCAGACACCAAGCCGGCGGCCGATAACGTCAAGGGGTACATCGCATTCTGGCGTGGGGTGAAGGTCGAGCAGTAAAGCATAGGCACGAAGGACACCAAGGACACGAAGGAAAAACAAAAACAGATTGGACCGCCAGGACGCCAAGAAAAACAAAACAATAATCGAACCGCCGAGGCGCCGAGAGAAACAAAACCAGAATCGAAAATTTTAGCAGGTGAGCTTTGTCTTTTTGAACTTATCCCGGTTTCTTTGTTTGGATTCTCTCCGTGTTTCTGCGGTTCATAGTTCGACCTCAGCGATGACGGGTGCGTGATCGGAAGGCCGCTCGGCCGCACGCGGCTCGACGTCGATGGCGCACGACGTGCATTGTTTCGCGAGCGGTTCCGATAACAGGATGTGGTCGATCCGCAGGCCCATCTTGCGGCGAAACCCGTTCATCCGATAGTCCCACCAGGTAAACGACTTCTCAGGTTGATCGAATAACCTGAAACTGTCCTTTAATCCCGCCGCCAACAGCGTATCGAATGCGTCGCGCTCCGGCTTGCTGAAGAGTACTTTTCCCTCCCAGGCGGCGGGATCGTGAACGTCTCGCGCCTCGGGCGCGACATTGAAATCACCCAGCACGGCAAGGCGGGTATTGCGCGAGATCTCGTCCTTGAGCCAGTCCTGCGCCGCGGCAAGCCAGCGGAGCTTGTACTGGTACTTCTCGGAGCCGACGCTTTCACCGTTCGGGACGTAAAGGCACACGACGCGAACGCCGCCTATCGTGGCGGCGAGGACGCGTTTCTGCTCGTCGGGAAACGCCGGGATGGCGGTTACGGGCTCGGTACCCGGCTCGCGGGAGAGAATCGCCACCCCGTTGTAGGTTTTCTGGCCGCTGAACAGCACGCGGTATCCCGCGGCCTCGATCTGCGTACGAGGAAAATTGGCGTCCTCGAGCTTCGTTTCCTGCAGGCAGAGCACATCGGGCTGCTGCTTGCCGGCCCAGTCGAGAACTTGCGGAAGTCGGACTCTAAGAGAGTTAACGTTCCAGGTCGCCAGCTTCATCTTACGAGCATTCTGGCGAACTCAAGTCCGACAGATCTCCAGTGACGACGGTTTCAAAGCACGCTATTTGCGTGGAAAACCCGCAGTGTCCAGCTTGTCATTGTAGGCGGACGCATTGAAACCACGCATTACGGACTGTCCAACCACGAGCACCGGCACACGCGTGACGCCGGAGATTTCCTGCAACTCCTTAATCGTGGCCGGGTCTTGGGCTATGACCTCCTGGAACGGCACCCCGCGGCCGGCGAGAAGGCTCTTGGCCTCGGCGCAGGGCGTGCCACACGTTGAGTGTGTGTAGAGCTTAACTGGAGGGAGAGTTTCAGGTGCGGGCGCTGGCTTCGCTGCCGGCTTGCGGCCAAGCGCAATTGCAGTTTTTGGATATCCAGCGGCATCAAGTGCAGCCTCCCACTCACTCTCCAGGAAACCCCGGAGGCGGGTGCTGCCCACAAAGAGAATCGGTATTTCCTTGCCGCCGACAAGCCGCGCAAAGGCCGCGGCTTCCTTTTGGGCATCCTTCTCGGTATGAGGGACGCCGCGCCGAGCGAGCAGAGCGCGTCCTTGCGTGCAGGGCGCGCCGCAATCGGTTGTCCAGAGCGTCACGGGAAAATTCTTGACTGCTTGCCGCACGCTATAGGGAAGCTCGCTGGTCTGGATGGTGCTGATACTGATCTTGCGGCGCTCCACGTTCGTCGCACCGGGCGGCGGGGGCGTATCGCGGTATTCCTTGTTGCCTTGCTCGTCTGTCCAGAGGTAGACCTGCTGGGCGGCGGGCGAGACGCCCGAGAACAAGCTCAGCGCTAATGCCAGGATCAAAAGCCGTCCCATAAGCGGTCTCCGCGATTACGAACTTCGCGTTGACTGTAGCACTTCGACCCTAGGCGCGCAAAACGTGATTACTGTCACGTTGTCACGGCGGCATCCGCCATGCCGCTGCCTCGGCCACTCCATCGCAAGACGAGCCGTGACGCGTCGGCAGCCAGCGACTCTCGCGGGTCGCATCCCCGACGTCACGACATCGGGGCCCCTGCTCCTCCGCTCATGCCGCTATGCCTCAGCAGCGCATCCATCTTTGGCTGGCGGCCGCGAAAAGCGACGAATGACTCGATGGCGGGGCGGCTCCCCCCGACGCCCAGAATCTCAGTCCAGAACCGGCTGCCGGTCACGGGGTCGAGCACCCCGTTTTCCTCGAACAGGCTGTAGGCATCCGCGGACAGCACCTCGGCCCACTTGTAACTGTAGTAGCCCGCCGCGTAACCGCCCGCGAAAATGTGCGAGAAATTGTTGGGAAAGCGGTTGTAGGCCGGCGGCGCGACCACGGCGACCCGCGTCCGCACCTCATCGAGCAGCTCCAGCACGGTCTTCGCCCCTTCCGCGTCGTAGTCGTAGTGCAGGTGGAGGTCGAACAGCGAGAACTCGAGTTGCCGCACCATCTGCATTCCGCTCTGGAAATTCTTGGCGTCGAGCATCCGGTCGAAAAGCGGGCGCGGCAACGGCGCCCCGGTGTCGACATGGCTGGTCATGGGTGCCAGCACGTCCCATTCCCAGCAAAAGTTTTCCATGAACTGGGACGGGAGCTCCACGGCGTCCCACTCGACGCCGTTGATTCCCGAGACGCCAAGGTAGTCGACATGCGTGAGCAAGTGATGCAGCCCGTGTCCAAACTCGTGAAAGAGCGTGATGACCTCGTCGTGCGTGAAGAGTGCGGGCTTGCCGCCGACCGGTGCGGAGAAGTTGCAGTTGAGGTACGCGACCGGTCGTTGCACGTCTGCCGCCTTGCGCCGGCGCGTGATCGCTTCGTCCATCCATGCACCGCCGCGTTTTGACGGACGCGCATAGAGGTCCACGTAGAACTGTCCGACCGGGGCGCCTGCGTGGTCGCTGACGTCGTAGAAAATGACATCAGGATGCCAGACGGGGGCCTTCGCGGGAGCGATCCGCAGGCCGAAAAGGGTCTCGATGAGCTTGAACATCCCCGGCAGCACCTTCGTCTCGGGGAAATACTGTTTCACTTCCTGGTCGGAGAAGGCATAACGATTCAGGCGCAGCTTCTCGGAGGCGTAGGCGAGATCCCAGGCCTCGAGCTGATCGAGCCCAAGCTCCTGGCCCGCGAACTCGGTGATTTTCCTGAGATCACGCTCCGCATAAGGCCGCGCGCGTGCCGCAAGCTCGGCCAGAAACTCGCTCACCTGCCGCGGCGACTCCGCCATCTTGGGCTCGAGAGAGTACTTGGCATAACTCGCGAAGCCCAGCAGCTGCGCCAGCTCGCGGCGTAGCGTGACGATTTCGCGTATCAGCGGGGTGTTGTCCCACTCGGGCTTTCCGAACTCGGAGGCCCGTGTCACGTAAGCGCGGTACATGAGCTCGCGCAACCCGCGGTCCTCGGCGTACTGCATGACCGGCAGATACGACGGCGCATGCAACGTGAACTTCCATCCCGACTTGCCGTCGGCCTTCGCAGCCTCGGCTGCTGCCGTCAGCACGTCTTCCGGAATGCCGGCGGTCCCGGCACGATCGGTGACGTGATGCGCGAAGGCGTTGGTCGCGTCGAGTAGATTGTCGGAGAAGCGCGAGCCGAGCTCGGACTGCCGTTCGCGGATCGCCATGAAGCGTGCTTTCTTCCCGGCGGGCAACTCCGCGCCGCCCAGGCGGAAATCACGCAGCTCGTTTTCCACAATCTTGCGCTGCGCCTGCGCCAAACCCGCGAAGCCAGGGCTGCCATGCAGCGCCTTGAATTTGGCAAACAAACCTTCGTGCTGCCCGAGCTCGGTGTAGTACTGGGTGACCTTCGGCAAATTGGTGTTATAAACCTCGCGCAGCTCGGGGCTGTTCATGACCGCATTGAGATGACCGACGACACCCCATGCCCGGCCGAGGCGCTCGTTGCCGTCCTCCAGAGGCTCGACGAAGTCGTTCCAGGTGGCGGGGACACCGGGCGCGGCGAGGCGCACGATCAGCGCACGGTTGTCGTCGAGCAGCTGGTCGATCGCCGGCGCCACTTGCTCCGGCTTGAAATCGGCAAACCGCGGCAGCCCGGAAAAATCGAGCAACGGATTCATCGCTATCTCTGTTCAGAGTTCAGAGTTCGGAGTTCGGAGACCAAACTTTTTGATTATAGGTTGGGCGTGTCAGGCTAAACCGAAAGACCTCGAACCCTGAACCCTGAACCCTGA
>JAQBFV010000248.1:0-3166 GCA_032123035.1 Betaproteobacteria bacterium
ACTAGAACCGGTCTCAAAAACCCGAAAAACCGCAAGATCTTTAACCACGGAATCACACGGAATTACACGGACGAAGACCTGAGCCTCGAAGTGGGCTGTAATGGAACAACAATTTCTGTGTGCTTCCGTGTGGTTCCGTAGCTGTTTTGTTTTTGAGATGGCTTCTCGTCACTGGCACGGACCGAAAGGTCCGCGACAGGTTGCCGTGCTGTAATGAAGGGTTAACTGAGGAGGGCCTGATGAGCCAGATCACGCGTCGCAGATTTATGATCGGAGGAGCGGGAGCGTTTCTCGCTTCATCCGCGCTCGGCCAGATGAAACAACCCGGGTACGGAGACGCTTACGAGAACCTGCGCAAGCCGGGCCGGATCGGCCTGCCAGCGCGCGCGGCAACGCAGCACGTATTCGACAGCCCAGCGCCGAAATCCGCGGCGCAGGGACGATGGATCTCGCGTGCACAATTGCCGCTGCCGCGCAGCGAAATGGCGTGGGCCACCGCCTACGCGGACAAGATGCATCTCGTCGGCGGTTACGGAATGCAACGCGTGGACCGGCCCTACCACCAGGTCTATGACCCCAAGACCGACCGCTGGACTGACGCCGCGCCGCTGCCCCGTGGCGCCAACCACGTCGGCGTCGCCGTGATGGGCGACAAGCTTTATGCCATCGGCGGGCACCGCGACCAGAACCGGAATCCGGACGACCTGTGCTTTGTCTACGACCTGGCCGCCGACCGCTGGTCCTCTATCGCATCGCTCCCCAACCGATGCGGCGCAATCGCGTGCGTGGCCTTCAACGGCAAGATCCATGCGATCGGCGGCGCCGTGGGCGACACGTCACGCACCAAGAAATCGGTCGATTGGCATCTCGTCTATGATTCGCAGTCGGACGGCTGGGAGAAGCGCGCGCCGATGCCGACCGGGCGCGACCACACCGGTGTCGTCGTGATCGGCAACCGCATTCATCTCGTGGCGGGGCGCGTCGACTCCTTTCACACCAACTCGAATCTCCATCACGCCTACGATCCGGACAAGGACAACTGGGAGCGGCGACGCCCGATACCGACCGCGCGCTCTGGTCACGGCGCCGTTCTGTACCGCGGCAAGCTCTTTGTGATGGGGGGCGAGGGGACCGAGCGGGTCTACGGCCAGAACGAGGCCTACGATCCCGAGACCAACACATGGGAGTCCTACGCCCCGATGCTTACGCCGCGCCACGGACTGGGCGCAGCGGTGGTGGGAGACGCCATTCACGTCGCGGGCGGCGGCCCGGTGATGGGCGGCCGCGTGCAGAGCGCGGTTCATGAAGCCTTCACGCTGGCCTGAAAAACAGCGAGCGCATCATGGTTATGTATTCTGGTGACGGATGCCTTTATGGGTTCCCGCAATTCGGAATCGTTGCCCGCTTACCAAATGAAAAAGTTGGAGTTAAAATTTGCAGCGCCTTTGCACGCTGAGGTGCCGGCATCAACTGGAGGAGCGAAATCAAGGATCAGCAAGAAATTGTGAATGAGCAGGAAATCGACCAACAGATATTCGATCTTTACGATGAGTACTGTCACGGCTTCATCGACCGGCGGGAGTTCCTGCGCCGCGCGGGGGCGTTGACTATCGCCGGCGTGTCCGGCCTCGCCATGGCCCAGGCCTTGCTCCCGCGCTACGCCGAGGCGCACACCATTTTGTTTACCGACAAGCGCATCAAGGCGGTCTACGTCGACTACCCCTCGCCCGGCGGCACCTCGGGAAAAATGCGTGGTTACCTGGTCCAACCGGCAGGCGATGGTCCTTTCCCCGCCGTGCTCGTGATCCACGAGAATCGGGGCCTGAACCCGTATATCGAGGACGTAGCGCGGCGCGTGGCGGTGGAAGGGTTCCTCGCGCTGGCGCCCGACGGGCTTTCGCCGGTTGGAGGCTACCCGGGCAATGACGATGACGGGCGCACCCTGCAGCGGAGCCTGGATCAGGCCAAGCTGAAACAGGACATGGTCAACAGCGCCCGTTACCTCAAGTCACACGCGTTGTCGAACGGCAAGCTGGGCGCCACAGGATTCTGCTGGGGAGGCGGCGCGACCAACTTCCTGGCGGTGACTCTCGGCGGCGATCTGCACGCGGCGGTGCCATACTACGGCGCTGCACCCACGTCCGAGGGTGTCCCCAATATCCGCGCCCCCCTGATGATCCAGTCCGCCGAGAACGACCCCCGGATCAACGCCATGTGGCCGGACTTCGAAGCCGCGCTGAAGGCCAACAACATCAACTACCAGAGGCATCTGTACCCGGACACAAGACATGGCTTCCACAACAACTCAACGCCGCGCTATAACAAGGCGGCGGCCGACCTGGCGTGGACGCGGACCATCGCCTTCTTCAAACAGCATCTCGCCTGACCGAACGTCTTCTCACCTGCATCGAAACACCGTAGCGATGTCCAAGCCCGGATTTCGCTACGGTGATTTTTAGGCAACGGACCGTTTTTCCCCCTTCCGCCTTCCGACTTTCGACTTTCGACTTTCGACTTCGCCTACATCATCGCTCCCCCATGCCATGGGGAGGGGCCGAAGACGCCGGTCATAATGGCCGAGAAGACCATCGCGATGAGAAAGAGAATGAAAATGGCCGGTATCGCCGCGAGCGTCCACTTCACCATCAGCACCACCATGGACGAGAACGGGATCTTGATATCGGTGATGACGACCTGCTGTGTGCTATCTGACATCTGCGGCTCCTCCATGCGTTAAGAGCACAAGCCGTGCTCGATTGAAGTGCAAACCTTAGCGGGACCGGCAAGGTACTCATGATACAAAACGACTCTCGCTACCACTATTCCGGCTCTCGAAATGCCGGTTCCCGATCGCCTTTCACGCTTGCGCGCGCATCCATGATTGCCGCGCGGAGGTTGGTCGAATAACATGCACCCGCACCGTCCGGAGCATCGATGCTTCGGGGTGACGCGCAAGAGGGGGTGCAGCCGTGTCTACCGCCAGCAAGAGTAATGCACGTGATTTGAGCCCGGAAGCCGTGCTCGCCCGCGCCGCTGCCGCGCGCGGCGATATCTTTCCCGAGTGGAAGGTGCTCGCGTACGCGTCCCCGCAGACCTACGATCTCGTGACGCGCACGGGCGGCTATTTCCACAAGTATCAGGGAGAATCGTCCGACGAGCAGCAGCT
>JAQBFV010000249.1:0-4693 GCA_032123035.1 Betaproteobacteria bacterium
ACCGGTGACGGCGTGGCGATCAGCTTCGTGGGCGATCCCGAGGATGCACTGTTCGTGTGCATCGCGCTGCGCGACGCGGTGTTAACGCCCCTGCCCGGAACGATGGTCCCGCTGGAGATGCGCATCGGCATCAATCTCGGGCCCGTGAAGCTCGTCCAGGACCTGAACGGGCAGCCCAATATCATCGGCGACGGGATCAACGTGGCGCAGCGCATCATGGGCTTTGCACAGCCCAACCAGATCCTGGTGGCGCGCTCCTACTACGAAGTGGTGTCGTGCCTGTCCGACGCTTACGCAAAGCTCTTTCACTACGAGGGGTCGCGCACCGACAAGCACGTGCGCGAGCACGAGGTCTATGCGGTCGGCGACAGCACGCTCGAGCTCAAGCTGAAGTTCGAGGCCGATCGGCCGCCGCTTGCGCGGCTCTCAGCCACCGCCGGCGTGGGCAAAACCGTCATCGACCAGCTCACGTATTTCCCCTCGCGCGTGACGGAAAACTTGCGCACCCGCCCACGGCTGGGCACAGCGCTGGCGGTGGTCGCGATCCTGGTGATCGCCATGGCTTTGCGTGGAATGCGCGACCGTCCCGTGCCGTCGCTCCAAGCGCAGGCGCCAGCGACACGCATTACCGCGGCGCCGGTGAGTCCTATGCAAGCGACGCCCGAGACCACACCCGTCCCGGCGGCCACCGCGGAAAATCCCGCGCCTGCGCCAGCCAAGACGGCTACCGCTCCAGCGTCGCCCGCGCGGGAAAAGACCAGGGCCGCACCGCGCCGCCCGCCGCGGGAGCGCGCGCCGGCTGCTATGCCATTGGCGACGTTCGACGCCGCGCCAGCGTCCGCCGGCGATCCCGCGATCGTCTCATTCGCCATTGCGCCCTGGGGCGAGATCTACGTCGATGGGCAAAAGCGGGGCGTGAGCCCCCCGATGCGGGAACTCGAGCTCGGTCCGGGACAATACAAGATCGAGGTGCGCAACACGACTTTTCCCGCGCACGTCCAAACGGTCGAGGTCGGGCCCGGCGAACAGATTAGAATAAAGCACCAATTCCGTTGAGGGGGAACTCTTGAGGGGGAACTCATGAGGCAAATGCTTTTCCTGCTGGCATTGTGTGCGCTGCTGGCCGGCTGCGACACCACGGCGGTGAAGGACATCAAGAGCATTTGGGAAACCCCCAAGGGCGAGCCCGAGCTCACGGCGGGCATCCGCTCGTACCAGGACGGCAATTACAACGTGGCCTTGCGGCAGTTGCAGAGCGCGCTCAAGGCCGGCCTGAACAGCTTCGGCCAGGCCAAGGCCCACAAATACCTCGCCTTCATCCACTGCTCATCTGGCCGCGAATCGCGCTGCCGGGACGAGTTCCGTGAGCTTTTGGCGCTCGAACCCGATTTTAATCTGGCGCCGGCAGAGGCCGGTCATCCGACCTGGGGCCCGATCTTCCGCAGCTTGAAAGCCGAACAACGATAGAGTCCAGTCGCAATGCCAGCGCGCAAATTCGGTCGCTACGAAGTCGTCGCCGAGCTCGGCAAGGGGGCAATGGGCACCGTCTACCGTGCCCGCGACCCGATGCTCAATCGCACGGTCGCGATCAAGACCATCAACATGGACCTCGACCGCGACGAAGTCGAGGACTACGAAGCGCGGTTCTACCAGGAAGCGCGCGCAGCGGGAGGGCTGAACCATCCCAACATCGTCACCATTTACGACATCGGCAAGAGCGGGACCGTCGCCTACATGGCCATGGAGCTCCTCGCGGGCAAAGAGCTCCGGTCAATAATGGCGCAAGGCAAGGCGCTTCGTGTCGGGCAGGCAATCGACATCACCGCCCAGGCCGCCGAGGGTCTCGGCTACGCCCACGACCACGACGTCGTCCACCGCGACATCAAGCCGGCGAATCTCATGATCGTGAGTGACGGCCTGGTAAAGATCACCGATTTCGGCATTGCGCGCATGCGCTCCGCCGAGGTGCGCACCCAGACCGGGGTCGTGCTGGGCTCGCCACGCTACATGTCGCCGGAGCAGGTAGTCGGCAAGCGTGCCGAGCCGCGCTCGGACATCTTTTCGCTCGGCGTAATTCTCTACGAAATGGTCACGGGCAAGCCGCCGTTTGCGGGCGACGACGTGAGCGCGATTATGTTTCAGATTCTCAATTTCGTGCCGCCGCCTCCGAGCTCGGTCAACCTGGATGCGCCGGAAATGCTCGACTTCATTGTCGCCAAGGCCCTCGCCAAATCGCCTGGGGACCGTTATGCCAGCGCGCGCGAGATGGCAAGCGATCTGCGCGAGTGCCGGCAACAGGTCCCGGCCCGGGCTTCCTCCAGCCTGGCGCTCAAGCCAGCGCAGCCGAGCTTCGAGCCCGAATCGGCCGTCGATCTTCTGAGTCTCACCGCCCCGCACACGCGGCGCTCAGACGGGGAAGCGAGCGTGCCCGAGCCGGCGGCGACTCTGGGCGTTTCGAAGGCCTTCGATTCGATGGCAGCAACCTCGCGCCTCGCGATGCGATCCGGCGTCAGCGGCGAGTTCCCAGGCATTTCCACGACGATACCGGACAACCTGGGCCAGGAGGGGTTTCGCAGGGGAATGGACTCGGGCTGGAACCCGCGGGACAAGCTTATCTTCACCGCCAGCGTAATTGGCGCGGCGGTTCTGGGCGCCTTCATCGTCTTCTCCTGAGAGCCGTGATTGGTAATTCGTGCGTCGTGACGTTAAAAACCATAATTAGCCGCCGATGAACGCAGATACACGCAGATTTACCGATACAAAAAACTCGGAACTCCGAACCCTGAACCCCGAACAAGTTTTATTCGCCGCCGATACACGCCGATACACACGCCGATAACTAAGACTCAAAAAAACCAAAGCTTGCACTGTCTCCTGCTGCACGCGTGCCGCTAGACGTCTTCTGGAACTTTCTAATCTTGCCATGCGACCCGTGTTGATGGATGGTTTTCATCGGCGTGTATCGGCGTGTATCGGCGTGTATCGGCGTGTATCGGCGTGTATCGGCGTTCATCGGCGGCTAAATGGTTCTGCTGTTGTCTTTGGTTTTTCAGCCTTTCGTAGAAAATATTGATCCGTATTTATCTGCGGCGAAGAATGTTTCGCGGTTTTTGAGATACGGTTTTATTACCGCTTGCGATTCACGCCGTCCGTTCGAATGAAAATCCAAAGCGTTGAGGCGATCGCCATCGAGATTCCGCTCAGTCGGAATTTCGGCGGCAGCACCTACGACGTGCTCAAGCGCTGCACGGTCATCACGCGCATCCACACCGATGAAGGCCTCACGAGCGAGATCTACAACGGAGACAACCGCGCGCAAGGTGGCGAGATCGTCCGTTTGATCGAGGAAGAGTTGGCGCCGCGGGTGAGAGGGTTCGACGTGCTGGATGTCGAGCACGCCTGGCAGGCCATGTTCGACCTCAGCCATACCAGCGGCGATCGCAAGACGCTCCTCGAGGCCATCGCCTGCATCGACTGCGCCTTGTGGGATCTCGCAGGCAAGGCGCTCGGCAAGAGCGTCTGCGCGCTGCTCGGTGGCACACGCGAGCGGCTGCCCATCATTTCGATTGGCGGCTACTACATGGAGGGCAAGACCCTTGCCGACATCGGCCGCGAGATGGAGCAATATCGTGCGGCCGGCATGGCGGGCTGCAAGTTCAAGGTGGGCGGGCTCGCGCCCGAGGAGGATCTCCGGCGCGTCGAGGCTGCGCGCAACGCAGCAGGGCCCAACTTCGTGATTGCGGTCGACGCGAATCGCGGCTGGAATCTCAAGGACGCCACGCGTTTTGCGCGGCTTGCTGAGCCGCTCGACATCTGCTGGTTCGAGGAGCCGTGCCACTGGTATGACGACGCGGCGATGATGGCGCGCTTGCGCCAAACGACGCGCATCCCGCTTACAGCGGGGCAAAGCGAGATCACCGTGCACGCCGTGCGGCGCCTGCTCGATGCCAACGCGGTGGATTACGTGAACTACGACGCCTCGGAAGGCGGCGGCGTAACCGACTGGCGCCGCGCTGCGGCGCTGTGCCAGGCCGCCGGGGTCAGGATGGCGCACCACGAGGAGCCACAGATCTCGCAGCACCTCCTCGCCGGCGTGCCACATGGGACCTATATCGAGTGCTTCGCCCATCCCGAGCGCGATCCGGTGTGGCAGGCGTTGTGGGCGAACCGCCCGCCGATCCGGGATGGCATGATGGAAGTGTCGAAGGATCCCGGCTTCGGGCTTCAGCTCGACGCAGGCATGATCCGGAAATACCGGATCAACTGAAAGCATGAATTCCTGAACCGCCAAGGCGCCAAGCGGACCAGAAAAACAGATTGAACCGCCATGGCGCCAAGAACGCCAAGAGGAACACAATTCACGTTTTACGTTTCACGTTTCACGATTCACGATTCACGATTCACGGATTTTATGAACCGCGGAGACGCGGAGAGAACCAGGATCGAAATTGAACCGCCATGGCGCCAAGCACGCCAAGAGGAACAAATCTCCATTCACCATTCACCGTTTACCGTTCACGGAATTTAATGAACCTGTAAGACGCCAAGCAAAACAAGATCAATTCTTGAACCACAGAGCACGCAGAGAGAATCAAACCACGATTCACAGTTTACGGTTGTTAGGCCCATCACCCGTCACCCATCACGGTCCATTCACGATTCAACAATCCAATGGATGCCGACGCGCGACAGC
>JAQBFV010000250.1:0-3529 GCA_032123035.1 Betaproteobacteria bacterium
CCGCCGCCATAATCGCCATGCGCAGACTCGTGAGAAACGGCTCGTAACCTCCCTGGACGTCGAAATCATAGTTCGAAAGTGTGAACGAGAGGTCGTACGGCCAAAGTCGCACGAAGCTCGCGAAGACCACGATTCCAACAACGACAAGAACCGCGCAAGCTACGAGGGCGACGAACCCGAGTAGCGTACTATCGAGCAACGGGCTGCGACGGGTAGTGAGGGGTACTGAACCGGCGGTGATTGAGGCGGCCTGACGCCGTGCGACGTGGCGCTCTACGAGAACGGCGACGGCCGCAGGAATCAGCAACACGATTCCGATGACTGCGCCGAGACTGAAGTTTGCCTGGCCGGACACCTGATTGTAGATCTCCGTTGCGAGCACGTTGAAGTCGCCACCGATTACCATCGGATTCCCGAAATCGGTAATGACGATCGTAAAGACGATGAACGTTGCCGATACGAGCCCGTAACGCGTGGCGGGTAACGTCACCGTGCGGAATACCCGCCACTCGGACGCGCCGAGCATTCGCGCCGATTCGTAGAGGCGTGCGTCGGCGACTGCAAGCGCGGCCGACAGAATGAGCACCGCGTGGGGAAGCGCATAGAGCGTGTCCGCAAAAAAGATGCCCCAGTAGCCGTAGACGTCGAACTGTGTTCCCAGCGTGCGATTGATGAGTCCATTGCGCCCGAGCAGGAGCTGGAGGCCGAGGGCCTGCACCAGTGACGGCGCAAACAGCGGCACCATCGCGACCAGGTACCAGAGGCGCCTGAACGGGATCGCGCTGCGGTGCAGGGCATACGCGAATGTGTAGGCGACTGCGATTGTAACGGCGGTGGCCGGAAGCGCGACCGCGAAGCTGTTGCCGATGGTTTGCAGGAAAGCCGGATCGACGAAATAGCGGGCGTAGTTCTCGAGGCCGATTCGTCCATCAGGGCCGACGAAGCTCTGGTGCAGAATGGCCCACAGAGGATAGACAACGAAGACGAGGGCAGGAAAGAGGGCAGCGGCGACCAGTGCGAGCCTCGCCACGTCGATGCGCTGTCGCACGGACCCGACACCCGGCGCGACGTCGGGCGCCGTGCTGCTCACGCCGGATAAACCCAGAGATGTTCCTGTGGGAGGGCGACGGCGACGGCGTCACCTTCCACGAGCCCGCGTTCACGCATCGCGTTCGCGGAGAGCTCTACTCTGAGTGTTTGTGAATCGCTGCCCTCGATGTGCAGGTCCACTCGGAAGCTCGAGCCGAGGAACTCGATCCAGTCGACCCGCGCGCCGATCGCGTCGGAGCCTCGGCCGCTGGCGGGGCCGACCCGCGCGTCTTCCGGGCGTACCGCGAGCCGCACCGGTTCGCCGGGGTGCGCGTCGGTGCGCCAGTTAGCGCAGCGAATGACCACGTCTTCGGTGAGGCGAACGCGCCCCTCGTTCTCAGCGCGGGCGTTGAGAAAGTTCATCGCCCCGACAAAATCGGCCACGAAGGCGGTGGCGGGTGCGCTGTAGAGCTCGCTAGGCTCACCGACCTGCTCGATGGCGCCATCGTTCATGACGACGACACGGTCGGCCATTGTCAGCGCTTCTTCCTGGTCGTGGGTGACCATGATGGTCGTGATCCCGAGACGCCGCTGGATGCGTCGCACCTCCTCGCGCAGCGTTGCCCGCACCCTGGCGTCGAGGGCGGAGAGCGGCTCGTCGAGAAGCAGAACGCGTGGCTCGGGGGCAAGGGCGCGGGCGAGCGCCACGCGTTGCTGTTGCCCCCCCGACAGCTGACTGGGGAGCCGTTCGGCTTGCTCGGCAAGGTGCACGATGTCGAGCATCTCCATAACGCGCTCCGGGATTCTCTCTCGTGGCCAGCGCCGGCAGGCGAGGCCGTAGGCGATGTTTCGCGCTACCGTCATGCCCGGGAAGAGTGAGTAGGATTGGAACACCATGCCGAAGTTGCGGTCACGGGCGCGGACATTGGTGACATCGGCATCGCCCAACCGGATGCGGCCCGCGTCGGGAGTTTCCAGTCCCGCTACGAGGCGCAACAACGTCGTTTTCCCGCAACCGGAGGGGCCAAGAAAACAAACGAGCTCGCCTTGCGCGACGTCGAGGTGAATATCGCGGACCGCGATGACGTTCTCGAATCGCTTGGTGACGCCGTCGATGCCGAGCTGCATTGTGCCCGGAGGGTCATTCGGTGCGGCGGCCCGCGGCGGGCCGCCGGCACCGGAACGGATCAGCGCTCGATCTCCTTCTTCCAGCGCTCGATGATGCGGTCCTTGTTCTTGGCCGACCAGTCGAAGTCCATCTTGTAGAGCACAGTCGATATGTCCGCGGGCAGTCCAGCCTTGCGGGCGCCTTCGGACTGGACCGAACCGGGTACCGAGGACATCGCTGCGCGCTCACCGTACAAATGCGCCGCGTCCGGGGTAATGAGCCAATCGAGAAATCGCTTGGCGTCCGCCTTGTTCGAAGACGACTTCATCAGGCCGCTCACCTCAATCTCGTACCCGGCGCCCTCACTCGGGATGACGACCTCGATGGGATAGCCTTCCTGAATTGATTTCACGCCCACAAAGGCAAACGATGCGCCGACCGCGAATTCCCCGACCCGCGTGAGCTTGCACGGCTTCGAGCCCGACTTGATGTACTGCGACATATTTTTGTCGAGCGCGTGCAGGAACTTCCATCCCTCTTCTTCGCCCTTCATCTGGAGGATGCTGGAAATCTGCAGGTATCCTGTGCCGGAGCTCGCTGGGTTCGGCATGATCAGCTGATCTTTGTAGACCGGGTTCAACAGATCTTGCCACGATGCCGGCTTCGGCAGGTTCTTGGCTTTGAGTACCTCCGTGTTCACGCAGAACGCTGCCAGGTATCCAGTGGTCGCGAACCAGCGTCCCTGCGCATCGCGGAACTGCGGGTTGACCTTGTCGACTCCGTGGGGCGAATAGGACTCCAGCATTTCGAGGATACGCGGGTCGACCATATTCGTGACGGCCCAACCCCAGATGATGTCGTGTCTAGGGTTGCTCTTTTCCGCAAGCATCCGCGCGCCGAGATCCCCGGTCGAGAGCCGGAGCATATTGACTTTGATGTTCGGCGCCTTTTTTGCGAATGCGTCGAGATACACCTTGGCATCGTCCTCCTCGAGCGAGGTGTAAACAGTGAGTTCGCCGGCACGCGCAGGCGCGGCGATGACGAATATCAGCGTGAGGGCTGCGGCGAGCAGCCCGGTGATTTTACGAGTCATTTTGATTTTCCTCCTGTGGAACCGATCCAGCGAGGGCGCGAGCCGCTGCCGAATTTGTGGCAGAGTACGTCCGGCGTGTTGGAAATACAACAAAGTATGTTGTCAATACAAAGGCATTCGCATGGGAGGGTGGGGATCCCGGTTCACCGGTTGCCGCAAAAAACCCACCGCCCGCCAGGCAGTGGTTATCAGCAGCATTTGGCTCCCTGACTTCAAGCTGCCGCCGACGCGCCGCCGGTGAGCCAGAAAATCCGGCACCGAGGCAGCAATTCTTGAAGTCCCCCTCTGCCTGACGCTGG
>JAQBFV010000251.1:0-15604 GCA_032123035.1 Betaproteobacteria bacterium
ATCACCCATCACCCATCACCGGGCCGACCTTGAAGGACGCCTTGTCCTGCTCATCGAGCTGGGCCATTAACCCGGTTTCCCACGCGAGGTACTGCTTCATGGCCTCGCGGTTTCCGGCGTGCCGGTCGTGAACGAAGAAAAGATAGTCGATACATTCCCTGTCGGGCGGCACTGCGGGCGAAGATTCTGTCGAATAGCCCGCGCGCGTCCACGCGTCGAGCCCGCCGTCGAGGATTTTCACGTCCTTGATTCCGGCCTCAAGAAGGTCAATGGCACCCAGCCGTGCGAGGTCTGCGTCTTCGGCTACCAGCACGATCAAATCGTTTTCGTTACGCGCAGCCGCCGCAAGGCGGCTGCGCGTGCTCCAGCGGCTGCCGGGTACGTGCGCCTTGCGAAAACTCTTGCTTGCACCCAGGTCCAGCACGGTGCATTGCCCTTTATCGAGCGCGCGTTTCAGCTCTGCGGGCGAGATCGCACTGAGTGCGGGCAGGCTGGGGCGGGCTAAAGTGGGCCCCTGCAGTCCGGAACGGATCCCTTCCTCGAGCACGTAGACATCGTAACCAAGCTGCTTCAGCCAGCTCGCAACGACGGGGGCGCGCACGCCTTCGTCGTCAACCAGAACGACACGGGCGTTGCGAACGCCGATCCACTGATCGGTAGCCTGGACGAGCTGGCCGCCCGGCGCATGTACCGCGCCCGCTAGGGAACCTTTCCGGAATTCCTCAGGCGTTCGCACGTCGCAGAGAAACGTGGTGCGGCTCGTATCATTCAGCCACTTCTGAACCAGGCTCGCGTTCACGAACTCAACGTTAAAGCGCTCGGCGAGGGCCCGGGCGCATGTTCGGAGCGCCGGCAGTTCCTTCTCATCGATGTGATCCGGGTAACGCCGAGCGCTTCCGCGCTCGAGCTGCAGGTCGGACAGATACCATCCCTGCGTGCCGTTCTCCAGTGCGTAGACCGGATTGCGGATACCGAAGTTGATGAGCGTCTGTGCGCCGATGATGGAGCGCGTGCGCCCCGCGCAATTCACGACGATCTTGGTATTGGGGTCCTTGACCATCGTCGGGATGCGGTACGGCAGCTCCGCGTTCGGGCAGCACGTGCTGCCGGGAATGGTCATGTTCCGGTACTCGCCAAAGGGGCGGCCATCGACAATCACGAAGTTCTCGCCCGCCTCCTTCATCCGCACGAGTTCCTGCGCCGTGACGCGCGGGGTGTGATAGACGTGCTCCACCAGCTCCCCGAAGAGCTTGCTCGGCACGTTGACGCCCTTGAACAGCGCGTACCCGGCTGCGGACCAGCCGGCGATGCCGCCTTCAAGGATGGAGACGTCGGTGTAACCGAGCGCGTCGAGCCGGCGCGCAGCGAGGTCGGCCACGTCGTGCCCGCTGTCATCGCAGAGAACGAGGCGCGTGGAGCACCGTGGCACGAGGCGCATCACGTCGAGTTCGAGCCGGCTGTAGGGGAGCGGCACCGCAAAAAGCGGATGTGATTCTCCGAATTGTCCGGCTTCGCGCACGTCGAGCAGTGCCATCTCGGCACCGTCGTGCAGCATTATCTTCAGTTGTTTGGCAGTAACGGTGCCGCTTCGGGGCTGAGTTCGCTGCTTCATCGCGGATCCCTGGGCTGGTCGGCGGAACGTCGCGAGATCGGAGTGCAAAACGATCGCTCTCTACTGCTTAGCATGTCCATTCCGGGACCCCGCCGCGCCTCTCGGCATCGCCGCCCGACCGCGGGCGGCCTCTTATTTCTACTTCTCGGAGTCGCGCTTTGGGCGGCGACCCAAGAGAGCAGCCGTGGGGCGAGCCGGCCCCCGGCGCGAGCCGGGCGCGGACTCGCCGCGCGGTGTGCTGCTGGGCGCCGCAGGCTCATAGGGCTTGCTGAAGTCGAAGCCCGGTAGCGCAGGTTTGGCGGCGGGCGCGTGCCCTCGCGGCGGTTCCTTGCGGTGCGGGCTCCGTGGCCCCTTGCCTGAGGCGGGAACGCGGCGCTCTTCCTCGAAACTCGCCGCTGAGGCCCGGGGCAGCTTGCGCTTGAGCATGCGTTCGATTTCCTCGAGCATCTTCGTCTCATCGGGGCTGACGAGCGAGATCGCGTCACCTGACACGCCCGCCCGGCCGGTGCGGCCGATGCGATGGACGTAGTCCTCGGGGCTGGTATAGGGCAGTTCGTAGTTCACGACGAACGGCAGTTCCTCGATGTCGAGTCCCCGCGCGGCGATATCGGTAGCGACCAGCGCGGTCACCTTGCCCTGCTTGAACTCGTCGAGCGCCTGTGTGCGTTCCTGCTGCGTGCGGTCGCTGTGGATGGCAGTGGCTACGATGCCATCTTGCTGCAGCTGGCGCGCCAGACGGTTGGCATCGCGTTTCATGCGGACGAAGATCAAAACCTGCCGCATGTCTCGGCTGCGGATAAGATGCGCGAGCAGCGCGCGCTTGCGTAATGCGGGGATCAGGTGAACCTCGTGAGAAACGAGATCGGCAGGCGCATTACGGCGCGCGACTTCGACCATGATGGGCGCATGCAGGAGTTCTTTGGCGAGCCTGCGTACTTCTTCCGGGAAGGTCGCCGAGAACAGCAGGTTTTGGCGCCGCGAGGGCACGGCGGCAAGGATGCGCTTGATGTCGGGCAGGAAGCCCATATCGAGCATCCGGTCGGCTTCGTCGAGCACCAGGATTTCCACGCGCGCCAGGTTGAGCGTTTTCTGGTGCAGGTGGTCGAGCAGTCGGCCGGGCGTCGCGACCAAAATTTCCACGCCCGCGTGCAGGGCCTTTTTCTGCGGGCCGATATCGATCCCGCCGTAGACGACCGCCGAGCGCAGGGCGAGATGCTTGCCATAGCTGCTCACGCTTTCCTGCACTTGCGCCGCGAGCTCACGCGTCGGCGTGAGGATCAGAGCGCGAACGGGGTGCCGGGCTGGCGAGGGGCTGGTGTTAGCCTGCGGCGCCAGCAGCTGGAGGATAGGCAGGGCGAAGCCGGCGGTCTTGCCGGTGCCGGTCTGGGCGCAACCCATGAGGTCGTGGCGCTGAAGAACCGGCGGGATGGCTTGGACCTGGATCGGCGTCGGCTCCAGATAGCCTTGCTCGGCAACGACGCGCAGCAACTCCGGAATCAGGCCGAGCGCGGCGAAAGACGGCTTGGGGGTATCGGCGGCGTTTGCCGGAAGGGCGTCAGGGACGGGAATGGATATGGTCACGGCTCCCGGCAACGCCAGAACGAGGGTGCGAAACGCTGTAGTTCACGAGGTGCGATTATACGCTTCCGCTGCATCGAGCACTATCGGCTCGATGCCGTGCTGCCCGGCGCAAATCGGCCGGCATTCCTGCGGGAAACTGGCATAAATTCAGAAATCTGGTAAATTGTGCTGTGCACCGGCGGCAGAGTGGCCTGTGCAATCGCAGGGACCAAATGGTGCGACCGATGGTTGACGTAAGCAAACAGCAGTCCGCGTTGCGAGGGAGCTATCCGCTGATCCTCACGATCGACACGCATGGCGTGCCGCATCGCTGGATCAGCTGGCAGCACGCCTGCTACTACTACGCCAAGGACCAGGTGGCCTGGGCCATGGGGGAGCGTGCGTTTACCGTCTACGGCGGCATGAATCGCCAGACGGGCCAGCGTTCCAGCATCACCGCGTCGAGCATCATCGCGATCAAAGGCAAGGCGATGGCACTGAAGACGTTCAGCCAGGTGCCGCCGCTCAACAATCGCGAGTTGTTCCATCGTGACCGGCAGATCTGCGCGTACTGCGCGGATATGTTCCCGATTGCCAGGCTCACCCGCGATCACGTGATCCCGTTTTCAAGAGGCGGGAAAGACACGTGGATGAACTCGGTGACGGCGTGCCGCGCCTGCAACGAGTGCAAAGGTAACTGCACGCCGGAGCAGGCCGGCATGGAGCTCGTCTATCTGCCGTACGTTCCAAACCGCGCGGAATACCTGATCCTGACCAATCGCCGCATCCTCGCCGACCAGATGGAGTTTCTGGCGCGGCACGTTCCGGCGCAGAGTCGCTTGCGTCGGAAAAATGCCTAGGCCCGGCGCCAGGGTGCGCCGCATTCGCTCCAGCTATTAGGCATCCTGTTAGCGGTGCATCCGCGCTGCGAGCGTTGGCGTGCGGTCGGCTCGCGATGCTCGTTCGGATTCCCGGAAAATGAGCCACAGCAGTGCGCCGTTCACCAGCAAGAAGATGACCTCGAGGTAGAGCACGGTGATGGCGACGGTGTGGTCCGGCCGCTGGAGGAAGATGGGGTAGAAGCCCTCGAAGCTCGGCAGGGCGGGATTGGCGAACGCAAACACCGACTCGAACGGCGGGAACAGCAGGACCAGCACGAGGTTCATGCCGACGAAGATGAGGGCGGCGTTGGCATAGCTGATGCCACGAGCTTGGGCGCCCGCCGGTTTGTCACGAAGGAGCAGCCAGGCGCAGGCGGCGTTGATCAGCACGACTATGATTTCCAGCAGCAGCACCGCCTGGTTAATTTCGCTGTAGGGCAGCGGCCTCAGTACGAACTGAAAACCCGAGAAGGCCGGCATCTGGGAAGCCCCGATCGAGTGCTGATCGAAGGGCGGAAACAGGCCAATGAGCAGCAGGTTGAAGACCGCTACGATCACGGCGATTTTTTGCTTGCCGTTCATGGCTCCCTTTGCCGGCCGATGGTCCGATTATATCGGACGCGGCAGGGGGGCGCCTACTCGTGCCGCGGGCGTCAGCGGCAGACGCGGACAGCCATGGCCTGCAAGATTTCTCCCGTTCGTTCGTTTTGCACGAACGCTGCGATATGCAGGTCCCCGCGTTTCCAGCGCTGGTCGAGGTCAAAGCGGTGCTGGAGCACAACCTTACCGTCTGGGCCTGCGGGCTGCGGGGGAGACAACTCGCGGACGACGAAGTCGTGTTGGAGGTGCTTGCCCCGGTTTTCGCCTGCGGTGATCCGATTGGAGAGCTTGTTTTCGTAGAGCGCGACATACGCTCGCGCGCCTTGCCGCTGCGCGGCATCGGTCACCGCAACCGTACCGTGCACCATGACTGCCTCCTCAGCTTCTGCAACCTGATCGAGCCGAATTGTTGCACGGGCCTCTTCCCGACTGATGGCGCTGACACGGTCCGTAAAATCATCTCGAAAAATACCGCGCCGATAGTCCCGTCCGTCGAGGAGGAACTGTGGGGTATAAACGAAACGCGCTTTGTTCCGTACGCTCGCGGCACGCTGGCGCGCGCTGTATTCGGCTTTTGAGAAGGGGTCCTTCCAGCCGAGGTCGTTCCAGTAATCGACGTGGAAAGCCAGCGCTACGACACGTTCGGGCGTCAGCCCGCGCGTCGGCAGAGCGCCAAACCACCGGTCGGCGGGCGGGCAGCTGTCGCAGCCTTCCGAGGTGTAAAGCTCGAGCAGGGGGACGCGGTGCTCAGCGCTTTTTGCGCTACACTGCGCAGCCGCGGCGATACCGCCCGTGGCCAGCAGAACGATGGCCAGCGCAGAGCGCGCGATGCGGTCGAGGGTCACGGGGCGGGCATTGATTGCGGTGGCGTCAACCCGCATCTACGTTGCACCGCATTCGACGGATTCACGGGCACGGTTTCCAATCTGCTATAATACTTTAAATGTGTCTTATAATTACCTGTTTTATAAAATGTTTTTATCGGAAATCGACCTGCATAGTCATTCGACCCGCTCCGATGGGTTGCTGAAACCCGCCGAGCTGACCACGCGAGCGGCCGAGCGCGGCGTAAAGGTCTTCGCCCTGACCGATCACGATGATATCGGTGGGCTCGCGGAGGCGCGCACCTGCGCGGAGGTAGCCGGGCTCACTTTCATCAATGGTGTGGAGATCTCGGTTACGTGGGCCGGTCAAACGCTTCACGTCGTCGGCCTCTGCATCGATCCGGAGGATGCTCTGCTCGCTGCAGGCTTGGGGCGTCTGCGCGCGGGCCGGGCTCAACGCGCGCAGGCCATTGCGGCCGAACTCGCCCGGTCGGGCATAGAAGACAGCCTGGAGGGCGCGCGCCGGTACGTCACCAATCCGGAACTGGTCGGGCGCGCGCATTTTGCCCGCTACCTCGTCGAACGCGGTTATGCGCGCGATGTGAACGCGGTGTTCAAGCGGTTTCTTGCCTCGGACAAGCCGGGCTACGTGCCACATCGGTGGGTGAGCCTGGAAGAGGCGCTGGGATGGATCAAGGCGAGCGGCGGTTTCGCGGTGCTCGCTCACCCGGGGCGATACAAGTTGGACGATCTGCAGCGCGATGTCCTGTTCGACGAGTTCAAGCAGGCGGGAGGTGCGGCCATCGAAGTCGTGACTGGAAGCCATACCCCGGCTCAATTTTTGCTCTACGCGCGTTATGCGCAGCGCTTCGGGCTGCTGGCCTCGATGGGTTCTGATTTCCATGGGCCGGGGGAGAGCTATCGTGACCTCGGCGAGTTGCCTGCGCTCCCACACGGCTGCACGCCGATCTGGTCCACTTGGTAGTTTCAAGTTTCAAGTTTGGACGACCGTTGTACGCGAAGTTCCTCGCATGGAACATTGAACATGGAACATTGAACATTGAACATTGAACATTGAACATTGAACATTGAACATTGAACCCGGAACCCGGAACTTGAACCTTGAACCTTGAACCTTGAACCTTGAACCTTGAACCTTGAAACTTGAAACTTGAACCTGGAGTTCGGCCGTCGTGGCCCAGTATTTTTCCATCCATCCTGATAACCCGCAGCAGCGGCTACTGCGGCGCGCGGTGGGCATCATGCGTTCAGGTGGTGTCATCGTTTATCCGACGGATTCGTGCTATGCGCTCGGGTGCCAGCTCGGGGACAAGGTTGCGATGGAGAGAATTCGCTCCATCCGGCGGCTCGACGAGGGGCACCATTTCGCGCTCGTGTGTCGCGATCTCGCCGAGCTTGCGCTCTATGCCGTGGTGGACAACCGCCAGTTCCGGATGCTCAAGGCGGCGACGCCGGGCAGCTATACTTTCATCCTGAAGGCAACGCGCGAGGTGCCGAAGCGGCTCCGTCACCCGAGCCGAAAGAGCATCGGCCTGAGGCTGCCCGACCATAAAGTGGTGCGGGCGCTGCTCGCCGAGCTGGGGGAGCCGCTGCTCTCCTCGACGCTGCTGCTTCCCGGCGACGAGCTGCCACTCAACGACGGGCAGGAGATGCGCGACCGGCTGGAGCGCGACGTCGACCTCATACTCGACTGCGGATCTTGCGGCATCACGCCGACGACCGTCGTCGACTTGACGGGCCCGGCGCCGATCGTCACGCGACGGGGCCGGGGCAGCCTTCAGCCCTTCGGACTCTAGTGGCTAGAACGTATCTCAAAAATCGAAAAACTTACTAGCCGCAGATAAACGCGCACAGAAAACCCGCGTAAATCAACACACTCTTTACTTATCGGCGTCTATCGGCGTTCATCGGCGGCTGCATTTTAGGTTTTTGAGTTAACTTCTAGTGCTGAGCGTTGGGCATCGAGTGCCTCGAGCGTGTGACCTGTTAGAATTCCTCCCTCGCCCGGCACGCGGCCTCACGCTTTCAAAAAACAAGTACTAAACACTGCTTTCTGTGGAACTCAATCTCGTTCAGATGATTGCCGTGTATGCCGTGCCGGTAATATTCGCCATCACGGTACACGAGGCAGCGCACGGCTATGTCGCCAAGCATTTCGGTGATCTGACGGCCTACGCACAAGGCCGCGTCAGCCTGAATCCGCTGCGCCATATCGACCCGTTCGGGACGGTGATCTTGCCGCTCATCCTGCTGGCGGTCAGCAAGCTTTCCGGTGGCGCCGGCATCCTGTTCGGGTGGGCAAAGCCGGTTCCGGTGAACTTCTCCAACCTGCGTCGTCCGAAACGCGACATGTTGTGGGTCGCGGCGGCGGGGCCGCTCAGCAACTTTGCGATGGCGCTGTTCTGGGCGCTGATGGTGAGGATCGGGATCTCCGCGTCGGGCAGCTATTTTGCGCTGCCGCTGGCGATGATGGGAGCGGCGGGCGTGTTGATCAACGTGATCCTCATGGTGCTCAATCTCATGCCGCTCCCGCCGCTCGACGGCGGGCGCATCCTGGTGAGTCTGCTGCCGCACCGGTTGGCGTACTGGGTGGCACGCATAGAGCCGTATGGGTTCCTCATTCTGATTCTGCTGCTTTTCACGGGTGTACTGGGCCGCATTCTGTGGCCCATGATCGGTCTGACAATAGCGCTGATAGCGGGAGTCTTTGGCGTGCCCGTGGGCGTTCTCATTCGATTGACCAATCTCGTATCCTGAGAGCGCCCCGTATGTTCGCCAATCGTGTTCTTTCAGGCATGCGGCCCACCGGTGTGCTGCACCTCGGCCACTATCACGGGGTGCTCAAAAATTGGGCACGGCTGCAACACGAGTACGAGTGCTTCTATTTCGTGGCCGACTGGCACGCGCTCACCACACACTATGACGAGCCCAGCACGATCGAGCAGCACGTCTGGGACATGGTGGTCGACTGGCTGGCGGCGGGCGTGGACCCCGCGCAGGCGACGCTCTTCATCCAGTCGCATGTTCCCGAGCACGCGGAACTCCACCTGCTGCTGTCCATGGTGACGCCGCTCGGCTGGCTGGAGCGCATACCGACCTACAAGGATCAGCAGGAGAAGCTCGCCGAGAAGGACCTGTCGACCTACGGGTTTCTCGGCTATCCGCTGCTCCAGGCGGCAGACATCCTAATCTACCGCGCCAGTCAGGTGCCGGTGGGTGAGGACCAGGTTCCCCACGTCGAGTTCACGCGAGAGATCGCGCGGCGCTTCAACCACGTGTTCGGTCGGGAGGAGGGCTACGCGGAGAAGGCCGAGGGCGCGATCAAGAAGCTCGGTGCGAAGCGCGCCCGCCTCTATCGCCAGCTACGTACGAACTACCTCGAAAAGGGCGATGCGGAGGCGCTGGCGGCGGCACGCCACCTGATCGAGCAGGCCCAGAACCTGCCACTCGGCGACCGCGAGCGCCTGTTCGGGTATATCGAGGGCGGTGGCAAGGTGATTCTCACCGAGCCGCAGGCGCTGCTGGCGGAGGCCTCGAAGATGCCGGGGCTGGACGGGCAGAAGATGTCGAAGTCGTACAACAACACCATCGGCTTGCGCGAGGATGCGGAGAGCGTTACCAAGAAGATCCGCACCATGCCGACGGACCCGGCCCGAGTGAAACGCTCGGACCCCGGTGACCCCGCGAAATGCCCGGTGTGGCAATTCCATCTCGTGTATTCGGACGAGAAGCGCCAGCAATGGGTGCAGGAGGGCTGCCGCAGCGCCGGGATCGGCTGCCTCGAATGCAAGCAACCGGTGATCGACGCGGTTCTGGAGGAGCAAAAGACAATGCGCGAGCGTGCCCAGCGCTACCTCGATGACCCTACGCTCGTGCGCAACATCGTCGCCGACGGGTGCGAGAAGGCCCGCAAGCTGGCGCATGAAACGCTGCGCGACGTGCGCGAGGTGATGGGGCTGAATTACAGCTGAGGCGTTGCGCCTGCGGGACAGCATGCTGCAAAACCCGAACGACCGGGAAAAGAAAAGAGGAGTAGGTGTAGAGCGGGAATCGCTGTAGAATGTGTTGATGCCAGCGTCGCCTTTGCAGGGCGGTGGCCGAAGGGCTGCTGAACCCCACGCAATGTCCGGCCGATTTCCGCAGCCGGTAGGCGAAGTCCCCCCCAAGATTGCCGCAAGTCGTCCTCAGCAGCCCTTGTTCGGAGGGCAGCCATCGTGATCGAAGCAATGGCGCCCAATCCGATCGCCAAGATCTATGGCGAGCCCATCCTCGAGGTCCCACATGACCTCTATATTCCTCCGGATGCGCTCGAGGTCTTTCTCGAGCAGTTCGAGGGGCCGCTCGACCTGCTGCTCTATCTGATCCGCAAGGAAAACATCAACGTACTCGACATCCCGATGGCCCAGCTCACGGTGCAGTATCTCGAGTATGTCGAGATGATGCGCGCAAAAACGCTGGAACTGGCGGCGGAATACCTCCTGATGGCGGCTATGCTGATTGAGATCAAGTCGCGGATGCTGCTACCCCGGCCGGTGGCTGCGGATCTCGAGGAGGATCCGCGCGCGGAGCTGGTCCGCCGGCTGCTCGAGTACGAGCAAATGAAGGCCGCGGCGCAAGGCCTGAACGAACTGCCGCAGGCGGGGCGCGATTTTGCGCTGGTGCAGGTCGTGTTCGACGAGACGGTAGCCGAGCGTCTGCCGGACGTGAGCCCGGCGGATTTGCGTTCCGCCTGGCTCGCGCTGCTGACGCGCGCCTCGGTCCAGCGCCATCATCGCATCACCCGCGAGCAGCTCTCGGTGCGCGATTACATGAGCCGCATCCTGCGCCGGCTGCAGGAAACGCGCTATGTCGAATTCAAGGATATTTTCGACCCGACACAGGGTATCGCCGTGCTGATCGTGACGTTTCTCGCGCTGCTTGAGCTGGCGCGCGAGCGCTTGGTGGAGCTTGCGCAACAGGCGGCCTACGCGCCAATCTATGTGAAACTCAGGAGCGGCCCGCTTTTGGCCGTGGAATAACAGGAGCGAAATGGAAAACACGACGATGGACATCGGACAGATCAGGAAGGTGCTTGAAGTTGCGCTGCTTACCACCCAGGAGCCACTTGCGCTGGCCGAGCTGAAGAAGCTGTTCGACGAGGATTTGTCGAGCGATGCATTGCGGCGGATTCTCGAGGAGCTGCGCGCCGACTGGGAAGGGAGAAGCGTCGAACTTACCCAGGTCGCCTCGGGCTGGCGTTTCCGTGCCCGCCCCGAATTCCAGCGCTACCTCGACCGTCTCAATCCGATCAGGCCACCGCGGTATTCCCGCGCGGTGATGGAGACCCTCGCGATCATCGCTTACAGGCAGCCGGTCACGCGCGGCGACATCGAGAACATTCGCGGTGTCACCGTGTCGACCAATATCATCCGCGCGCTGGAAGAGCGGGGCTGGATCGACATCGTCGGACATCGCGAGGTGCCAGGGCGCCCGGCGCTCTATGCCACGACCAAGTCGTTACTCGACGATCTCAACCTGCGTTCGCTCGATGAGTTGCCCCCGCTCGATGACCTGGGCGCGCTGGTCGAGATCGCAAACGAGCAGACAGAGCTGCCGGTCGCGCCGGAGCCAGAGGCGGTGTCCCCACCGCAGCCGCCACTAGAACCCTATGAGGACCTGCGCCGCGCTGCTGCCGCGTGAAATAAACCGCCAAGCCGCCAAGCGCGCCAAGAAGACCCTCGATTCACGAATCACGATTCACGGAATTTAGTGAACCGCGGAGATACGGAGAGGAACAAACCACGTTTCACGGTTCACGGCATTGCGGTCACAGTTCACCGCTCACCAGTCACGGCTCCTAACGAACCGCCACGACGGCAAGACCGCCAGGAAATTTAATTAAATTGTTTTTTGTCGGCGTTCATCGGCGGCCAAAAATGTCTAACGGTCGGCCGGTTCGAGGCGGGCCAGCACGCCATTGTCGGAATCGGTGAGAAGGTAGAGATAGCCGTCCGGACCGCTGCGCACATCGCGGATGCGGCCGAGGACGCCCTGCAGCATGCGCTCTTCGCTTACGACGCGCTCTCCGTCAAGGCGCAGCCTCACCAGTAGTTGGTCCCGCAACGCACCCACAAAAAGGTTTCCTCGCCAGCGCGGAAATTTGTCCCCTGTGTAGAACGCCATGCCCGACGGCGCAATCGAGGGCACCCAATAGTGGATGGGTTGCGCCATGCCGACCTGGTGAGTGCCTTCGCCAATCTTGAAGCCTGTAACGTATTCCCGACCGTAGGTGATGACAGGCCAGCCGTAATTGATGCCCGAGCGGATTACATTGACTTCGTCGCCACCCTGCGGCCCGTGTTCGTGGGCCCACAGCACGCCGGTCTCGGGATGCAGCGCGGCGCCCTGCATGTTGCGATTGCCAAGGGTGTACTTCTGCGGTTTCCAGCCGGGCTTGCCCACGAACGGATTGTCGCCAGGCACGCGCCCGTCGTCGTGCAGGCGGATCACGGAGCCGGCATGGTCATCATGCTTCTGGGCCCGTTCCCGTTCCCCGCGGTCGCCGAGCGTTATGTAAAGAAAGCCCGCGCGATCGAAAACCAGTCGCGAGCCGAAGTGCTGGCCGGCTTCGGTCTTGGGCTGCTGACGGAAGATGACTTCGATGTTTTCGAGGCGGTTGCCGGACAGCCTGCCGCGCCCAACCTCCGTGCTGACCCCGCCCTTGCCGCGTGCGGCGAACGAGAAATAGACGAGGCCGTTTTCCCCGTAGCGTGGGTGAAGCACGACGTCGAGCAGGCCACCCTGGCCATGTTCAGCAATTTCCGGAAGCCCGCTCACCGGGTTCGGCTCGAGCTTGCCGTCCCGCCGCACGATTCTCAACCTGCCCGGGCGCTCTGTCACGAGCAGCCGGCCGTCAGGCAGAAATGCAAGGCTCCAGGGGTGCTCCAACCCCTCGACGAGCTTGACGACGCGGAACGAGTGTTCCTGGGTCGATATGACCTGCGCGTGCAGCGCCGTCGCGCACGGCCAGAGCGCCGCGCCCAGGAGAACGGTCGTCCAGCGGAGCGCACGGACCCAGATCGCGCCGCCCGTAACGCGGGGCATGATGCTTCGAGGCGGGTGCCGGTTGGCGATTACTTGTGGAAGTGCGTACGGGCCTTTTCAAACGCCTCGCGCATCTTGGACCACGCATCGTCGGCGCCTTGCACAAGATCCAGCCAGGCATCGCCCGTGGCCGACTGCACGCGCCGCATCTGTTCCATCGCTTCATCGCGCTGGCGTCGGACCGCCTCGAGTTGCTTCTCGTATCCGGCCCGAACATTCGCCTGGGCTTCGCCGGCCTTTGTCTCCCACTGGGTCACCTGCGCATTCCACTGATCAAGCTGGGCCTTGAGCTTTTCAACGTACTCGTCTTGTTTACTCATGATTCCTCCTGTGTGTGCGCGGGGTACCCCCCCGTAAAAGCGCAGCAATAATCTCTGCGGCGGTCCCGGTGCTCCCCTGCTGGGCAGCGACCGGGGCATGTATTGATTAGAAATGTGCCGACAAATATCGTTCCCGCGCACCGTCGAGCGCGCTTCAAAGAGGAACTGGCCGGATCCCGAACTCCAGGACCTGCAGATCGCCGAACACGTAGGTCGGTGGCCCGCTCACGCCCGCAACGGTCCCGGGATCGATTCGCAGCGTCTCTTCCCCTTTGACGTTCCGAATGCGCTCGATGACCGCGCGGTGCTCATGGCCGTTGCATACCAGGTCGTAGTGGCCGGTGAGCGCCATGGCCTTAGCGTAATGCGGGTAGTGCACCATGAATATCCGCCTTTGCGCCAGGTCCAGGGATCCGTCCTGCCCGTAGTAATGCACGCGGTTCCCATGCTCCTGTGCAAGCCTGGATAAGTGAAACAGATCCCCCGCGTTGTTGCCGTGAATCAGGTGGATCGGCAGCCCCAAGCCGATGATCGCATGCAGCGTGGAAGGCGCCACCAGATCGCCGCAGTGCAGCACTGCCTGAGCGCCCAGCGCTTTTGCCTCCGCGACGGCGGCGGCGAGCGGCTCGCGATGGTCGTGGCTGTCGGAGACAATGCAGATTTTCAGATCATTTCCTTCCCTCTGTCATTACTTTCACCAGCTAGTGTCTCATATCGCGGCCCCGATACGCGCAGGCTGGCCGCGCCCGTAATCTCGAGGCTGGCGACCTCGAGACAATGCGCATCCAAGTTTTTTTTATGGCGTCATAACCATTTTTATACATTGGCATCTCCGCGAGCCGTTAGAATCAGCCCGTGCAAGAGGGGGCAGCCCGTGCAAGAGGGGGCATGATCGTTGCCGTCCGATAGCGGAAACCATTCTCGTCGTTGGCGAGGGGCGTCAGCAGCATGACCGCGGCGCTGGTAGCCGCTGTATGCGAGGCCGCGAAGCGACGTAGACTCACTTAGTTAGAGGTAATGATGTTCATCAACAATCCGTTTGCCGAGCTTTCGGCGTCCCTACCGCCCGCCGTCATGCAGACCTATGTCGTCATCATGATCGTCCTGGTTGCGGCAGGGACGCTGTTCGACATCTTACATAAGGGGAGCGCAAAGTATTTTTTCGAGAATTGGCGGAAATCGAAAAGCAAAGGGGCGAAGCAAATCGGTGGCAGCGAATGGGCGTCGCTCGCCGTCAAAACCGGCCTTGTAGACGTCTTGGCATCCGGGGAATTCTGCAACGCGCGTCGCCGGGTCGCGCATCTGCTGACTATGTACGGGTTCCTGATCTACTTCATCACCACGGCCATCTTGGTGTTCGGCTTCCCGACGCCCGCGACTCCGACGCCTGCCATCCTGCCGCTACTTTGGTGGATTGGCGGCTTGATGGTTTGCCTCGGCGGATACTGGTTCTGGTTCTTTATTCGGGCCGATGTCGCCGCTGAGGGCAATTCGCCGTTCCGCGTTATGCGCGCGGATCTGTTCATCCTCTCGCTTCTGGGCAGCGCAACACTGGGCTTGATCTGGGCCTTCCTGCAAATGAGGGGCAGTTCCGGGGCCAACGTGTTCTTCGGCTTGTACCTCATCGCCACGACGGTGCTGTTCGGATCGGTACCGTGGTCCAAGTTCGCTCACATGTTTTTCAAGCCCGCAGCGGCCTTCGAAAAAAGGGTCTCCGACGCGAACGGCGCGAGGAGCAACCTGCCCGCGCCCGCCGACAAACCCGAGCTGTTCGGCAGTGCTCGCGAACAACCCCGGCACTATTGATCAGCTCATCATTGGTCTTCATTAAGAGAGATAACGAGAGCCATGCCAACATTCGTTTATATGACCCGGTGCGACGGTTGCGGACATTGTGTCGATATCTGCCCGTCCGACATCATGCACATCGATAAGACCTATCGCCGTGCCTACAACATCGAGCCGAATATGTGTTGGGAGTGCTACTCCTGTGTGAAGGCCTGTCCGCAAAACGCTATCGATGTCCGCGGTTATGCCGACTTCGCCCCACTGGGCCACAGTGTCCGGGTGCTTCGGGAAGAGGCTAAGGCGACTATTTCGTGGCGGCTCAAGTTTCGAGACGGCCGCGAGAAGAACTTCGAGTCCCCGATCCGGACGACGCCTTGGGGATCGATAAAGGGGCCGGCCGAGTACGATGCGCCTCGCCCCGCGGATTTCGCCAATCAAGAACTCGCACACGAACCGGAAGGGCTCAACATAAAAGGGGGATTACCCGCGTTGCGCCCGGATCAATTCAAGCTGGGGGGTGGTCTGATGGGGCTGTTCGGAGGCAGGAAAACGGTTTTCGTTGACGCGGACATCCTCGTCATTGGCGGCGGCATGGCCGGCTGTGGGGCAACCTACGAGTCTCGGTACTGGGGGCGCGATCTGAAGATCGTCTGCGTCGAGAAAGCGAACATCGAGAGGAGCGGCGCTGTCGCCCAGGGTCTCTACGCCATCAACTGCTACATGGGCATGCAATGGGGCGAGAACCAGCCCGAGGACCATGTCCGCTACGCCCGTAACGACCTGATGGGGCTCGTGCGCGAGGACCTCGGCTACGACATCGCCCGGCCTGTGGACTCTTCGGTGCACCAGTTCGAGGAATGGGGCCTGCCGATGATGCGCGACCCCGAGACCGGACGGTATCAGCGCGAAGGCAAG
>JAQBFV010000252.1:0-12268 GCA_032123035.1 Betaproteobacteria bacterium
ACCATTCACCATTCACCATTCACGCCATTCGGAATGGTGGCGAGTGATGAGTTAAAGCTTCACCGCCAAGGACGCGAAGTGCGCCAAGGAGAATAACAGCCTCACCGCCAAGGACGCCAAGAGAACAATAATTAGTCAAAACCCCAAGGACGCGAAGACAGCGCGAAGGGTGACATACAGGGCAGCCAATGGTCCGGACATCCCGGACAGATTTACCGCGTTCTCGAATTCTTATTTGTAATACTTTGCGTCCTCAGCGTCCTTGGCGGTAAAGCTTTTCTTTTCCTTCGTGTCCTCTGCGCCCTCCGCGTTGAAGCTTTTCTTTTCCTCCGCGACCCTGGCGTCCTTGGCGGTGAGGCTTTTGGTCGCCATGCTAACCATCGCTTCTTTCTATGTGCGCTTGGGCAAACCCGCGATCCCGCGCAGCACTTCTATGAACGCGGAGCTGTCGAGGTCCGCCAGACCCTGCTGATAGGCCGCCTGCTGCAGCTGGGCCCAGAGGCTGGTCACGAGCATCGGTGCCCCGAAACGCGAACCCTGCTCGAGCGCAAGACGCGCGTCCTTGAGCGAGGTTCGCACCTGGCCTTCCGGCGAAAAGTCCGCCTTCAGCATCTTCGGGCCCTTGTCGATCATGGTCTTGGAACTGCACGCGGCATCCTGCAAGACGTGCAGCAGGCTCTCGCTCTCCATGCCGGCTTTCATGCCGAGCACCAGGCCTTCGGCCAGCGCCAATCGGTTGCCGAACAGGATGAGATTGATGATGAGCTTAGTCACTGCCCCGGATCCGACCGCGCCCATGCGATAAGCCGCCCGGGCGAAACCGTCGAACAGCGGCTTGGCCGCTTCGAAGTCCTCGACCGTTCCGCCGGCAATGACGATCAAATCCTTTTTCCAGGCCATGGCGCTGGTGCCGCTCACGCACGCATCGAGAAAGCGGATGCCCCGCTTCGCGAGCTCGGTGCCGAGCTTCTCGGAATCCTCGGGCCGGGACGTGGAGGTGTCCGCCAGGATGAGTCCCTTCGCGGCGGATTCCGCCACGCCGTTCGCGCCCAGGACCACTTCCCTCACGATGTCGCTGGTCGGCAGCGACGTGATCAGCCAGCGCGCGCCGCGTGCCGCGGCCGCTGGAGACTCGACGGGCGTGCCTCCCTGTTCATGCAACTGGGCGAGGCGCCTCTCATCGAGGTCGAATGCCTGCACCTTGAATCCGCTTTGCAGCAAGTGGTGCGCAAACGCCTGCCCCATTAGTCCAACGCCGATGATACCGATGCAATCAGCCATGATGACACCCTCCTGCCTCACGGCGCTGGTGCCGTGAGGCGCGAATCGTGAAACGTGAAACGTAAATCGTGAACGTACGTTACTTCTGTGCCTGTCTCTTCAGTTCATCAGGAGCCGCGAATCACAATTCGCGAGAGGAGCTCAGGTTTGCTTATCTCGGCGTTTATCTGAGGAAAAATTGTTTTGAACTGAACGGGCCCGATTCACGATTCACGATTTACGATTCACGGAGTCTCAGTAGCCGCGTTTCCTGTCCACCACGCTCTCGAGCGGCTCGCCCGCCACAAAGCGTTGCGCATTGGCGAGGAACACTTCAGCGACGGCTTCGTCGCGCTGCGGATGGAGCCCGCCGATATGCGGCAGCACCACGATACCCTCGGTCGTCCAGAACGGATGGTCGGAGGGCAACGGCTCCTTGCGGAAAACGTCGAGCACCGCGCCGGCGATGGTCTTCGAGCGCACGGCCTCGATGAGATCCTCGTCGACGATCAGAGAACCGCGCGCGAAATTCAGAAAGTAAGCGCTCGGCCGCATGGCGCGGAAGCGTTTCGTGTTCATGAAGTTCTCGGTATCGGACGTTGGCGGCAGCAGCAATAGTACGAAATCGGATGCGCCGAGGACTTCGTCGGTCGCCTCCGGCGGATAGACTCTCGCGACATGCGGGATCGACACCGGCGAACGCTTGGTGCCGATGACCTTCAATTCGAGCGCGTCGGCCTTACGCGCGAGCTCCTGTCCGACCGCGCCGAGACCGAGGATGCCGAGGGTTTTGCCGACAAGCGGCTCCGAGATACGGCGGGTCCAGCGGCTCTCACGCTGATCCAGCACGCAGGCCATGAAGGGCTTCGTGAGGAAGAAAAGCGCTGCCAGAATGTTTTCCGGCATCTGCACGCGATGCGAGCCGCGCGCGCAGGTGAGAATGATGTCTTCGCGCAGGTCCCGGTCGGCGAGCCACTGGTCCATGCCCGCTGTCGAGCTCTGGATCCAGCGCAGCCGCGGCATGCCGGCGACAACCCCCGGGGCAGGCCGCCAGCCGAGAAGCACCTCGCAACGCGCCGCGAGCTCAGCGGGGATCTTCTGGTCGGCACGCACGCCATGGAATTCGAACCGCTCGGCCAGGCCGGCACGCGCCAGCGCCTGCTCGTAGACGTTTGCTTCGTTCATCCAGACAATGCAGACGGGTTTGCTCATGCGCCGGGACTCCTGACGGTCGAATGTATCATGGAAAAGTTGAAAAATGGCGATGATTAATGATGACGAGTACTGGTGATGGAAACTGGTGATGCCCCTACCCTATCACTTCGTCACTGATCACCCGCCAACGCACTGAGTGGCGTGAATGGTGAATGGTGAATGGACTGAACCGTCCATCGTCACTCGTCACTCGTCACTCGTCACGCTTTTTATGCGCGAAGCGCTTCATAGCACCCCTGCGCTGAGGCATCATAGAGTTAATGCGCCGGACGCCGCTCATCGCCCTGATCCTCGCGCCCTTCGTGCTGTGGGCGGTGGTGGTGATGTGGGACCGCGTGCTGCTGCCGCTCACGGTGAAGATGTGGCGCAGCGAGTTCGCGGTGCGCGCGCGCCTCGCGAGCGGCGACCCAGGGGCACGGTCAAAGGCGCTGCGGGACGCGGCGGCTGCGCGCGAGCCGGACACAGCGGCGGTGGCGATGCTGGTCGAGTCGGCGCGCAGCGATCCGAACCAGAAGGTGCGCTTTGTGGCGCTGCGCGGCCTGGGGGGCGTCGGCCACCGCCAGGCTTTGCCGGACGACGCCATGCAGATGCTTGCGAGTACGGTGCTCACCGCGCAGGACGACGCCCTGCTGTCCGCGTCCATAGAGGCAACGGGCAAGGCCGCGGCCAGGAATCGGTTCGGCGAGGATGTGGTTTCGCGCATCGCGCGCATCCTCGAGGAACGGCATCTGGCGTGGCTCTACAGTGCCGCGATCAACGCGCTGGGTGACATCGGCGCTGCGCAGGCGCTGCCCGCGATGGTGTTCACGGCCATGAACGCGCACTTTGCGGTCGGTAGGCGGGCGGGCGAGCGCGAAGACCTGGTACGCGCGTTCAGAACCATCGCGGAGGGCGCGGGCCCGCAGCTTCCCCCGGCAGTGCTCGACGCGCTGGCTGCGGCGCTCGCGGACGACAAAAACTACCGCATACGGGTCCACGCGATCTACGCTCTGGCCTACTCGAACGCGCATTACCCGCTGGCGAAGCCGCTGCTCGCGACGGCGACGCGGGATCCGCTCCGCGACGTGAGCAACGCCGCGGCGCACGGCGTGCGCATCATCGACGCCAATCAGCTCTATGCCGGCCGCGAGCCAATGGCAGTGGCGCTGGATCGCTCGCTGCCGGTCGAGAGCCGGTTGAAGGCTATGGGTCCGCTGCGCGTGAACCGGCGTGATGTGGCGTGGCGCGAAGGGGTTCTCGCGCTCGCGCGCGACGACGATCCGCGCGTCGCCGCTGCCGCGCTTGACCTTTTCCCCTACATCGACGGCTCGCCAGATGACGAGTTCGACAAACGCAAGCTGATCCCGCAGCTCACCGTGGCCATGTCGCACCCCGACCCGCAAGTGCGGCGCGCCGCCTACGGCACGCTCGGCCGGCAGTTCGTCCACAACTCGCGATATAAGCGCCGCGCACAGGATTTCAGGCCGCAGCTCGAGACCGGCGCGAAGGACCCGGACGCCAAGGTCCGAGTGATCGCGCTGGCGACCATGCTGCGGGCCGGGCCGGACGATCAGAAGCGCGAGCGCCTGCTCAAACAAATCCTGGAGGATCCCGATCCGTACGTACGGCGCATGGCTGCGAGCTGGCTCGGTTCGCCGCGGACCGAAACCGGCGAGCGGCAGGCGCTGATCGCACGCGCGCGGCAGGACTCGGACGCCGGCGTGCGCCAGACGGCCGAAGCGGCGCAAAAGCAATGGGAATCGCGCAAGCGCAGCTGGCCGGTGGAGTGGTGGAAACTATGGCAGGCGGGCGAGTATTCCAAGCTCGGCTTGATGGCCCTCACCGCGGTTACCGTAGCGGCACCGGTGATCATCGCCCTCGTGTTTTTCATCTATTTCACGGCGCGTCTGCTGACCTATCTACACCAGCGGCGCCGGCGCGCTTTGGCGGTCTTGCCGGTGGTGGGCGTATGGGCCGCGGCCAGTTACGGCATGTTCATGCTGTATTTCGTGGCCGGCCACGCCAGCCACCTCGACCGCTGGGAGACGTTCCAGCTGGCCGGCGTGCTGTGGTTGGCAATCGCTTTTTATGCGGCGATTGGCTGGGGGTTGCATTTTGTCGTAAGGCGCTAGGGTTTTTGTGACTTGTGTTGAAGAGGTGACGACTGACGACTGACGAGTGACGGGATGTAAAGGATGAAGGATGAAGGCGGAAGGATGACCCAAAACTCTCCCTGTATGCCACCCTTGGCGTTACCTTCGCGTTCTCGGGGTTCGATTCTGATTATTGGTTTCTTGGTGTCCTTGGCGACCTCCGCGGTAAAGCTTTTCTGTTCCTCCGCGTCCTTAGCGGCCTTTGCGGTGAAGCTTTAATAAATGTCCATTCACCATTCACGCCCTTGATACTTAGGCTGGGAGTTTCCAGCCGAGCCAGTCGCACACCGCCCTTCCCATTACCAGCTCCAGATCGGGCCCCTTGAGCCAGGGCAGTTCTTCGGTGAAGAGGGTGATGCACTGGCGCCAGGAGCAGGGCATGCGCGTGATGTCGGTACCCCAGAACATCCGGGTGGGACCGAAGGCGTCGAAAATCTGTTTCAGGTACTGGTGGATATTGCGGTAAGGGTACGGCTCGCTCGAATAGCTGGGGGCACCGCTCGCTTTCACAGCAACATTTTGGTACTGGGCGAGCGCGAGCAGGTCGCCGAGGTCGGCAAAGCTCGCGTCATCCTTGCTGCCGCGGGCGCGGGCCATATGGTCGATCAGGAGCCGCAGCTTCGGGTGCTTCGCGGCGATGTCAGGGATCGCCTTGGCGCGACCCGGCGCCAGCAGCAGCCCTACCGGCAGCCCGGCGCGCTCGGCCGCGGGCCACAGCCAGTCCATGGTGCCGTCGATGAGCCAGTTCTCCTCGCCCGGCCGCAGGAAGGCGAACCGCAGCCCAAGCATGCCGGGCTGCTTCTTCCAGGTGTCGACCAGCGAGCGGTTTTCCGGCCGGCTTACGTCAAAGTAGCCAAGCACCGCAAGGCGGTCCGAATGCTGCCGCGCCGCTTCGATCGCGACCTCGTTCGCCTTGTGGTCCCAGCTCGGCGGATGCAGCACCGCCGCGCGAACGCCCGCCTCATCCATATCCCGCAACAACTCCTCTTTGGTATAGGCGGAGACCTGACGGTGGACACTGACCGGCGTTCCGCTCGTCCAGATATGAACCTGCGAGTCGACG
This sequence comes from Betaproteobacteria bacterium, assembly GCA_032123035.1. Taxonomy (GTDB): domain Bacteria; phylum Pseudomonadota; class Gammaproteobacteria; order Burkholderiales; family SG8-41; genus SG8-41. The sequence continues at coordinate 5,671 of JAQBFV010000252.1, forward strand.
ATGAGCATGTTCTCCTTTCCCTTCTGACAATGGTTGAGCGCTGGCGCCTATTATGCTCCATGCGGTGACGGGTGATGGGTGACGGTAACGGGTGAAGACGTCCGGTTCAGTTCATTCACCACTCACAGTTTTTCTGCTAGACTGCGCGCTGGTCAATTTCGAAAGGAGGTGATCCTGTGAGAGACCCTAAAGGCAACACCGGCATGCGTGGCTCGAACAGCGGATCAACCCGCGAATTGAGGACGTTCGACCGGCGCTAGGCCGGCGTGCCTTGGCAATACGAACGCCCCGCGGACGTTGAGTCCCCGGGGCGTTCCCTTTTGGTGAAGGCGAAAGGCGAAAGGCGGAAGAACAATACTTGAACCGCGGAGACGCGGAGAGAAACAAAAACATTAATCGAACCGCCAAGGCGCCAAGCACGCCAAGTAGACCAGGCATTAAAACTGAACCGCGGAGACGCGGAGAGAAACAAAACACGATTCACGTTTCACGATTCACGTTTCACGAAAATCCGCTCAAGGCGCGCGTCCGCTCGCCTTGAGTCCCTTCTCCAGCCCGGCGAACGAATAGGTGGGCGACGTCATCAGCCAGCGGTAGCCCTTTGCAACGAGCGCCTCGATGTTCTTCGCGTCCGCGTGCGGGTGGCCGCAGACCACGTTGTGCGCTTTGCAGATGGCCAGAATCTCGTCGATTGCCGCCGCGACCGTGGGATGATCGTACTGCCGCGGGAAGCCGAGATCCTGCGAGAGGTCGCCTTCCCCGATCAGGACGAAGCCAATCCCCGGCACCTGCTCGAGTATCTTTGGCAGGTTCTTGATGCCGCGCACTTCCTCGCACTGAATCCCGACCAGGATCTCGCCCTGCGGATTGAGCGGCCACACATCGGCGCGTTTGTAGTACTCCTGCGCCGTGAGGCCCCAGTACGGCGCGGCGTTCTTGGGCGCGTCGCCCCGTTGCCCTGGGGGCTCGTAGTACGGCGCGGACGGAGGCCGTGGATAGCGGCAGGCGACGACGGCATTGCGGGCTTCTTCCACCGTGCTGACGTGCGGCCAGACGATGCCGTAGACGCCGATATCGAGCACCTGCTTCGCGATGAACTGGTTCATCTCACCGCCGTTCACGGGAATGCGCACCATCGGCGTGACGGCTGGCGCGATACTGCCGGATTTTAGGATCTGCTTGCGGTCGAGCATGTACTGCATGCAATTGCGCAGCACCTGGACGTCGAACGGGTTGTGCTCCATCTCGAATACCACGGCATCGTACGGCGCTGCGTTGATCGCCTGCGCCATCCCAATCTCGGGTGGCGAGAAGGTCGTGATGGTGGGCTTGCCTTGCTCGAGTGCCCGGATCGCGCCATTGAGGCGGGGTATTTCAGCCATTGCTGGGTTCCTTTCAGATTGGCGCGCGGGAAGGCGGCGCGCACTCGCTTGCAGTAAAAGCTTCCACTCCCCCCGCGCCTGCGTCAAGGGGAACAAGTCCACCCTGCGCCGAAGCAGGGAATCGCGTTTTCCTGGCCGAAGTCACCAAAAAGAATAGCGTCATTTCCCGGTTGAAATGACCCCCGTCAATCGCGGAACATCGTGTTCGCAGCCTTCAGGAACAGCGTGCGATTGACGCCGTCCGAGTGCAGGAACGCGGCGGCATCGCGCACGAGTTTCTCGACCCCAACCTCCTTCATGTAACCGTGACCGCCATGGATTTCCATGGTCCAGGTGGCGATCTTCCAGGCGGACTGCGCGGCCATCGCCTTTGGCAGCGCGCCGAGCGTCTTGTCCCAGCCGGATTGTGGATGGTCCGCGAGCCAGCAGGCACGATGGATGTACGAGCGCGAGGCATCGATTAACATCCGCATCTCCGCGAGCTGGGCGCGGATGCCGTCATGCTCGATTAGACGCTTGCCGCCCTGCACCCGCAGCCGGGCCCATTCGACGGCCTTGCGATGCAGCGCTACGGCGACACCCAGCACAGTGGCGCCTGCGTAGGCGTTGGACTGAGGCGAGAACTGGGCAAATACATTCGAGCCTTTGTCGATCTCGCCCACCACATTTTCGTCCGGAATGACGCAGTCCTGGAAAATGAGCTCGGCATTGTTCGCGAGCCGCTCGCCCATCTTGTCGTGAATCCGCCCGATCGTGAAGCCGGGATGGCCCCGTTCGAGCAGGAAGCACGTCGAGCCGTTTGCCATCGTCTTTTGCCGGTCTGTCTGGACCATCACGAGGTAATGGCATGCTCGGTTACCGTTGGAGATGAAGTGCTTCATGCCGTTCACGATCCAGCCCCCGCGAGTGCGCTCCGCGCTGGTGCGAAACGGCACTGGCTGGTTGGTGTGCTTGTCCGAGCCATTGCCGGGCTCCGACATGCCGATCGCGAGCACGCCTCGTGGATCTTTCGCGAAGACGGGGAGCACCCGCGCGCGCTGCTCGTCGTTGAAGGCCTTTTCCATCAGCTGGGCGATCTTGAAGGTCTGGGCCATGACGACCGAGACCCCCATGTCGCCGATCGCAAGCTCCTCGACCACCATTGCGGTGGTGAGCGAGTCGAGCCCGAGCCCGCCCCACTGCTCCCCGAGGGTCATGGTGCGGATGCCGAGCTCGTGGGCTTTTTCCACAAGCTCCCACGAGAAACACTCTTCGGGATTCTGTCTCGCGTCGAGTTCGGCCGAGCGCGGCCTGATCTCCTGCTCGACGAAGCGACGGACCGTGTCCAGGATAGCCTGCTGATCTTCATTCAACACGAACAGGTCGTTCATGACGCACTGTGCTCCAATGGATGAAAGTCGGTGGGGGACAGCTACCAGCAGGTCGACGCCCGACATGCAAGCGACAGACGCGGTCTCCCGTCTGAAAAAGCGCAATTGGTGAGCCGAAACATGATACCGCGTGACCGGCACCGCGGAAACGATATTCGCTCCGTAATACTCCATGTCCTCTCGTCTCGGCGGTTCCAGTCCTTGGTGATACAGTGCGGCAGTGACGAAGCGCTGACTGAATGCACGTGAGCACACCCTCCGTTCGCCTCATTGCCACGATTTGCTGCGCCGAAGTACTGAGCATGACGGCGTTCTCCGCCTTCGTGACGCTGCTGCCAGTGCTGGCGCCCGAGTTCGGGCTGAACAATGCCCAGGCGGGCTTGATCAGCGGTATTGTGCTGGGCGGCTACATGGCGGGCGTGCTCTTCCTAGGGCCGCTCACCGACCGGGTCGACGCGCGCAGGGTATACGCGGTGGCGGCGATCGTTGCCGCGAGCGGGGCGCTGGGGTTTTCCTTCGTGGCAAGCGGATTCTGGTCGGCGTTCGCGTGCCAGGCGTTGATCGGCGTCGGACTGGCCGGAACCTACATTCCCGGCATGAAGGCGCTGACCGACCGTGTGGACGGTCCGATGCAAAGCCGCAGCGCCGCTATCTATGGCGCCACCTTCGGCGTGGGCGCCAGCGCATCGCTAGTCCTCGCTGGCGCGATGGCCGAAGCCTTCGGTTGGCGGATTGCCTTCCTGGCGGCGAGCGCCGGGCCACTGCTTGCCGCCGCGATCATCGTGCTCGCGCTGGAGCGAAGGGTACCCCGACCGGCCACGCGTCCGGCGCTGCTCGATTTCCGGCCGGTGCTCCGCAATCGAGCCGTGCGTCCGTACTTTTTCGCCACGGCCGCGCACTCGTGGGAGCTGCACGCGACGCGCTCATGGCTGGTCGCCTTTCTCACCTTTGCCGTCGGTCTGCGGAGCGGCGCTGAGAGCGTGCCGGTTTCCGTTGCGCTGACGGCGGCGGTCATCTTTCTGCTCGGGCCGCTCGCCAGCGTGAGCGGCAATGAGTTGGCGTTACGCGTCGGCCGCGCACGCGTGATGACCTTTGGGGCTACGCTGTCCGCAATCGCCAGCTGCATCATTGGATTCCTCGCCGGCTCGCCCTGGATCGGACTGCTGGTGTTCGCAGCCGTGCACATGTACCTCATCGGCATCGACGCCGGCGCCATGACCGCAGGCGTGGTGAACGCAACCGACCCTGCGCACCGCGGAGCCACCCTGACCTTGTACTCCCTCGTGGGTTTTGGGACCGGCTTCCTCTCACCCACCGTATTCGGCGTGGTGCTGGATCTCGCCGGCGGTCGCGGGGAGCTCGTTGCCTGGGGACTCGCGTTCGCGAGCCTGGGGGTGGTTGCGCTGCTGGGGGTGATTCCAGCGCGGCGCCTTGCCCGGCTTCAAAGGCCGTGACCAGTGACTAGAGCGTATCTTAAAAATCGAAAAACAATATTAGCCGCAGATAAACGCAGATAAACGCGGACAGAAAGCCTACAAAATTCACCGAAATCGCTTTTTTGTCGGCGCCGATCGGCGTCTGGGGCGGCTAAAAGAATCAGGCAGAAGGGTTCTAATCGGAGCACGATTCACGTTTCACGGCAATTGGGTCCACTCACAATTTACCGTTCACGGATTTCAAGGCGTTTATCTGCGGCGAAGGATTCCCTGCAGTTGTAGTAAGCTGAGTTAACTTATATGGCTAAAAGCGACCTTCCCCGACTGCGCTTGCTGATGGCTCCTGGCACCCTGCCGAGCCAGGGCAAGGACCGGATGGACTTCCTGCGCTACGGCCGCAGCGGCCGTGCGCGCATGACCGGGCAGGAATTGCTGGCCACGCTGCCCGAAATCGAAGCGGTCGCGCGCGTGCACGTGGACGAGGCGAATCCGCACGAGGTCGCGACCCTGGACGATCTGCGCCGGTTGGCCATGCGGGCTGAAAGCGTGTTGCGGCTTCCCGAAGTGGACGGACTCGTCCTGGTCCAGGGCACAAACAGTCTGGAAGAGACGACGTATTTTTTGAACCTGACGGTGCACAGCACGAAGTCGATCGTGATAACGGGCGCGCAGCGGCCGTACACCGCGCTGAGCACCGACGGGCCGGTCAATTTTCTGGACGCCGTCAGAGTCGCGAGCGCGCCCGAGACTCACGGCAAAGGCGTTGTCGTCGTGACCAATGGTGAAATCAACGCGGCGCGCGATGTGACCAAGACCAATACCTATCGCGTCCATACCTTTCGCAGCCGCGATATGGGTTTGCTCGGTTATGCGGACGCGGACAAGATCGTGTACTACCGTACGTCAACCCGGCGCCATACGATCGACAGCGAGTTCGATCTCACGGGGATAGAGCGCATGCCAAACGTCGACATCCTCTATATCCATGCGGGTTCCCGCCCGGGTCAGGCGGACGCCGCGATCCGGCAGGGGGCGCAGGGGCTGGTGGTGGCGGGCACCGGCGCGGGCGCGACCGGGATCCTGGCCAAGGAGTTGGCCCGCATCGTGGCCAGTCGCAAGGCGGTGGTCGTGCAGGGCTCCCGTGTGGGGGAAGGCCGGGTCGTCCAGCACAACAATTGGTACGAGCCAGGCATGGTCGCCGCGGACAATTTGTCTCCGCAGAAGTCTGCGCTGCTGCTTGCCCTGGCACTGACGAGAACCCGTGATCCGGAGGCGATACAGAAAATCTTCGAGCAATACTGACGGTTTGGTCATTGCATGACCGATGACCGGTTATCGGAGTCGAGCGATGATTCCACGGAATCTCGGCGATGCAGTGCTTCGGTAAGGACGCGATGGGATCCGGGGCACTTTTTGACAATCCAGAGGTCTCATTCTGACCCCTCCCAATCCGGCGCGGCTGGCAAGGGGCCCTTAAACACTGCGCCTGAACGAGAACGACGTGAATGTCATAGTTGCACTGCTCAGCATCGCCGTCATCGGTGTTCTCGCCTATCTGGTGTTCGACTGCCTGATCCCGAAAGACCCGCCGGACGGGGAACGTCCCTCCGAACCCTAGAAAATCGCCGTATTCAGTGACAAAATAGTACGGTCCATTTTCAGGAGAGCTTCCGGTGGCGGATCAAAAACGCAGGGTGGAAAACCCGCCCGAGATCGACCTGCACGAGGTGGAAACACTGCTCGAGGCTCTGGAGCGGGATCTGAAACAAGTGCAGGGCGGCACGCGCGATGTCCAGGTGCTGCGAGACGAAGTCGAGACGCTCAAGAACGTGCTGAACTCCCCGGTGCGCAGGCACCATTGGGTGCGAGACGGCTTGCACGCGATCCACGAAGGTTTCGAAAACGTCGTGGACTCGGCGGTTGCCGAGGGCCTGCGGGCGAGCCGCTACATCGCCGAGATCGGTCGGATGCTCGGCATGTAAGGCGCCGAACTGCTACTGCAGTGACCGGTAACCGGTAACCGGTGAACGGTGAACGGTGAGCGGTGAGCGGTGAGCGGTGAGCGGTGAGCGGTGAGCGGAAAGTAGCGATTTGTTCTTCTTGGCGCGCTTGGCGCCTTGGCGGTTCAATTTTGGTTCTTGCTTCTCTCCGTGTCTCCGCGGTTCAATTGTTGTTCATCTCCTAACTGGCGCCTTGCCGGTTCATCCAGATGCGTGACTCGTTAGTCGTCTAAGGCGTTTCGACGCGAAGCAGGACGATCCGGTCGTTGTAAGTGTCGATCACCCAGACGTGCGGTGCGCGGGCTAGCACGGCCTCGGGCTTGTAGAACGCGTTGGGTCCCCGGCCGCGCTGGCCGGTGCCGAGCATACCAAGGAGGCGGTGGCGGCGGTCGAGGAGCAGGATCCGGTGG
>JAQBFV010000253.1:0-5939 GCA_032123035.1 Betaproteobacteria bacterium
CGCGTTCATCGCTTGCATCGAGGCCAGCGGGGCGCAAGCCGTCATCCCATCGCGAAAAACGCGTCGCGAGCCCCGCTCCTATGATCGAGTTGCCTATCGCGAACGCCATCTCGTTGAATGTTTCTTCAATCGCCTCAAACAGTTTCGCCGCATCGCTACGCGCTACGAAAAGCTCGCCTGCAACTTCTTATCCATGCTCAACCTTGCTACGGCCTATATCTGGCTGGCTTAATTGTTAACACGCCCTAGTCACTAGTCACTAGTCACTAGTCACGCCTCACCACGCTCGGCCAGTGAGCGTGCTAGTCAACGATCTTGTTGATCGGCAGCTCGATGATCCCCCGCGCGCCCACCTCGTAGAGCCGCGGAATCAGCTCCCGCACCATCCTCTCCTCCACCACCGTGCTGAGATCCACCCACTCGGGGTCGGAGAGCGTGGAGACCGTGGGCGTCGCCAGCGCCGGCAGTATTTTCAACACCGCGTCGACGTTCTTCCGCTGCACGTTCATCGAGAGCAGCACGCGCGTCGCAGCGGCGATGGCGCCTTTGAGCATCATCAGCACACGGTCCATCTTGCCGCGCTTCCAGCCGTCCTTGCAGGCCGCGTGGTTGGCGATGAAGCGCGGCGTGCTCTGCAGCACCACGTCCATGATCTTGAGATCGTTGGCGCGCAGCGACGAGCCGGTCTCCGACACGTCCACGATGGCGTCAGCCAGAATCGGCGGCTTCACCTCGGTCGCGCCCCAGGAGAACTCGACACTCGCCTTCACGCCGTGCTTCGCGAGGAAGCGCTTGGTCATGCCCACCGCTTCGGTGGCGATGCGCCGGCCCTCGAGGTCCTTCACCGTGTTAAACGGCGAGTCTTCCTTGGAAGCCAGCACCCAGCGCACGACGCCGTAGTTCGGCCACGGCGCCTTCAAGTCGGCGAGCTCCGCCACGTCCTCCTCGTTCTCCAGGATCCAGTCGAGGCCGGTGATGGCGCAGTCGAGGATGCCCTGCCCCACGTAGCGCGCCATCTCCTGTGGCCGGATGAGGATGCACTGGACCTCCGGATCATCGATCTGCGGGTAGTAAGACCGGCCGGAGATGCGCAGGTCGTAGCCCGCGCGGATGAAAAGCTTCTGGGTGGTGTCCTGCAGGCTGCCTTTCGGGATCCCCAGGCGCAGCAGGTTCGCTTTTTCGGTCATGAGGCGATTCTTTCTTGGTAACGGATCACATCATACCCCGTGACGGGCTAAAGCCTCACCGCCAAGGGCGCGGAGGACGCCAGGAAAGACAAGAGCGTCGAAGCAAAGACACTAAGGACACGAAGGACACAAAGTAAAGTAATCAAGAACCAACCCCTAGGACGCCAAGACAACCCCAAGCGGGAAATAAGGATACGACGCTCACCGCACTTTCTGATTAATGTTTGCAATCCTTTGTGACCTTAGTGTCCTTTGTGTCAGAGCTTTTCTTTTCCTCCGCGGCGCCGCAGCTCATTAACTTCCGTGAAACGTGAATCGTTGTTTGTTTCTCTCCGTGTCTCCGCGGTTCATTTATTGTTTTTGATCGGCGCTTATCTGCGGTTAAGCTCGGTCTTGGTTCGTTCTGGTCACTGGTCACGGTTTTTGGCGAGCGTCGAGGTACCAGTCATAGATCTGCTCCCCGGTCCAGAAAAGGACCCCGTCGTGGCCCTTCATGTACTCGAGCAGCCGCTCGAAATAGTTGATGCGGAAGGGCTGGCCCGTGATGTAGGGATGCATCGCGATCGCCATGATGCGCACGATGTCGGCGCCTTCCTGGTAGAGCCGGTCGAAGCTCTCCATCGAGCGCTTCATGAAGTGATCGGATTCATGGTGCTGCACGATCATCATGGGGATGTCGTTCAACTCGACGGTGTAGGGGATCGCGATCAGCGGCCCGTGCGCGGTCTTGACCTCGCATGGCTGGTCGTCGAGCACCCAGTCGGCGACGTACTTGACGCCCGCTTCCGCGAGATAGTCGACCGTCTCGTAGGTTTGGGTGAGCCCCGGGCCCATCCAGCCGAGCGGGCGCTTGCCGGTGAATTTTTCGATCGTGTCGAGCGACTTGTGAATCACAGCGCGCTGGTCCTCGAGCTGGTGGATCGGCATCTGCACGAAGCTGTGGCCCAGGAACTCCCAGCCGGCGTCGACCGCGGCCTGCGCCACGCGCGGATAAACGTTGCACACGTTGGCGTTGATCGAGAGCGTCGGCGTGATGCTGTATTTCGCCAGCGCATCGAAAATCCGCCAGATGCCGACGCGCATCCCGTACTCGTGCCAGCTCCAGTTCGGAAAATCCGGAACGACCGACACCCCGCTTGGCGCGGGAATGACCTGGCGCGCCATCGGCCGCACGATTTCCCACTGCTCGATGTTGACGACCGGCCACACCACCAGCCGCGCCTTGCCCGGCAGTTGCAGCCGCGGGCGATCGACGATGGCGGAAAAGGGGATGAGATCGTGCGGGTTGCGCATGCGGCCTCCCTGGCTTTGCCAGATACAGCGTGAATGGTGAATGGAGTTTTGTTCTTCTTGGCGCGCTTGGCGCCTTGGCGGTTCATTAACTTCCGTGAATCGTGAAACGTGAATCGTGTTTTGTCTCTCTCCGCGCCTCCGTGGTTCAATTCTGAAGTTGGTTCTCTTGGCGCCTTGGCGGTTCATTAACGTCCGTGAATCGTGTTTTGTTTCTCTCCGTGTCTCCGCGGTTAATTTATTGTTTTTGATCGGCGTTTATCTGCGTTTATCTGCGGCTAAATTCGTTCTTGGTATGTTCTGGTCGCTGGTCACGATCTTCGCCCAGGGCGCCGATGCGCGGCTCGACCCGCGGCTGGACATGAACAGCGTCCACGCGCGTCACGTCCCAAACGCCCGCGAGGAGATGCAGCAACCCGTCGCTGTCGATCAGGCGAAGCGGCTTGCCCTGCGCAAATCGCCACGCATCGTGCGTGTAGGACCCGCTCGAGAGGAAAATCGCCTCGTCCGCGCGCTCGGCTCTCATTGCGTCATAGAGATCGCGGATCAGGGGGGCGCCAACCTGCCGCGCCTGCCAGTGCCGGCACAGCACGATGCTCTTCTTCCCGTCCTGCCACAATTCCAGGTCGACCGCGCCATCCGGTGCGCGGCTGCCGCGCGGTTCGACCACGTAGCCTTGCCGCCCGAAGGCCTCGGCCACCAGGAGCTCGACGCGATGCCGCGGCAATACGCGGAGCGTAACGAGGCTGCCTCGCCGGTGGCGCGAGCGCCCGCGAAACATCCCTCGCAGCAGCGACACGATCGCGGCGAGCAGGAAAGGCAGCGCAAAGACCCAGGCCATCTGCGCCATGCCGTCCGCCACGGCTTGCGCCGTTTTGCTCGGCGGCATCAGCGCCGTAAATCCGAATCGCATGAGCAGGTAAGCGATGACCGCGAGGATTGCAGCGATCCACCACGGCGCGTCGGCCACGGTGGCGAGGAAGCTTGTCTTTCTTCGTTCTAACATTTCTTCGTTCTAACATTGCCAGAGGCAGGCAGGAGATATCTCATTTTAATGTACCTGCCTGGGAAGTGACGACTGACGGCTGACGACGGCTGACGGGTGATGGGGGTGAAGGGCGTGGCGAGAAAGGCCGGCCTACTTGCCTTGTTTTTTTCGGGACTTGCGCAGGGTTCTCACCAACTTGCCGACACGGGCGGTCTGGGTGACGGACGCGGCATCCGCCTTTTAAGGACCATTAACGCACACCGTTGTCAGCGGTTTACAGCCTGCCAGTTGTCAGTCGTCAGTCGTCACTTATTTTTGTCGTGCAGTCATTGAGTGCTATCCTTCGTGAGAGGGCCCGCAAGGGTGAGAGAGCCCGCAAGGGCCAGTGTCAATAACAAGGAGGAGCTCATGGCAAAGATTTCCAGAAGGTTATGTTGCGCCGCGGTTGCGGCGCTGTTCCTGATCCCGGGGTTGACGCTGGCGCAGTCGTATCCGACGAAGCCGGTGCGGCTGTTGACCGGCTCGGGGGCGGGCGGCGGGGCGGATCAGACCTCGCGCGTGATCGCGCAGCGCCTGAGCCGCGCGCTCAACCAGCAGATAGTGGTCGAGAACCGGGCTGGCGCGACCGGCATGATCGCGAATCGCCTGGTGTCCAGGGCGGCGCCCGACGGCTACACGCTGCTGCTCGAGCCCTCATCGTTCGTTGCCATCAGTCCGCATCTCAACGCGAAAGATGGCTGGGATCCCAGGAAGCGCCTCGCGCCGATCATCCAGGTGAGCTCCTACGGTCTGGTACTCGTCGTGCACCCCTCGGTGCCGGCGAAGACGACGAAACAGCTTATCGCGCTCGCACGCAAACAGCCCGGCGTGTTGAACTTCGCCTCGTCCGGCATCGGCAGCAATTTTCACCTGTCGGCGGAGCTCTTCAGGATCGGCGCGAAGATCGACATCGTGCACATCCCCTACCGCGGCAGCGCCAATGCCCTCATCGATCTGCTCGCCGGGCGCGCCGATCTCATGTTCGGCCTGATTCCCATCTCGTACCCGTACATCAAGCAAGGCAGGCTGCGCGCGCTGGCGATGACGGCCAAGACGCGCAACCCGCTGCTGCCCAACGTGCCCACCGTCAACGAGTCGGGACTGCCGGGCTACGAAGTGCTGAGCTGGGAAGGCATTTTCGCGCCCGTCGGCACATCTCCCGCGATCATCAACCAGCTCAACTCGGAGATCAAGAAGATCGTCGACTCGCCCGAAGCCAGGAAAATTTGGATAAGCAAGGGTGTCGAGACCGTGACGGGCACGCCGGCGGACCTCGGGAACAAGCTGAACGCGGATTACACGCGGTTGGGTGCTTTGCTCAAGAAGCTCAAGATCACCAAGTGATCCCGGGTGACGAGTGACGGGTGATAAAGATTGGTGACTAGGTGACTAAGTGACTATGAGAGGGATTGTTCGCCCCGGTCTGTTTCATAACCGAGCAACCTAGTAACTTAGTTACCTAGTTACTTAGTTACTTAGTTACTAGAGTCCGTCACTCGTCACCGCAGTTCAGATGCCGAGATAGCTCGACTTCACTTCCTCGTTCGCCCACAGCTCCTGCGGGCTCGCGGAGTAGACGACGCGGCCTTTGCTCATGACGTGCACGTGGTCGACGAGCTTCAGCGCGAGCGCGGCATTCTGCTCGACGAGCAGAATGGAAAGCCCTTGCTCCTTCAGCTTGCTGACCGCCTCCCACACGCCCTGGATGATGATGGGCGCGAGACCCTCGGAGGGCTCGTCCATGATGAGGCAGTCGGGATTGGTCATGAGCGCGCGGCCGATGGCGAGCATCTGCTGCTCGCCGCCCGAGAGCGTCTTCGCGCGCTGGCCGCGCCGCTCCTTCAACCGCGGAAACAACCCGTAAACACGCTCCGCGTTCCAGCCGTGGCGCTCGATGCCACGCTCTGCGACCCGCAGGTTCTCCTCCACGCTCAAGGTCGGGAACACGCGCCGGCCCTGCGGCACGAGGCCCAACCCGCCCCTTACCGTTTCGAACGACGAGACGTGCGTGATATCCACGCCCTTGAAGACAATGCGGCCGCGGCGCGGCGGGTTGAAGCCGACAATGGATTTGACCAGCGTCGTCTTGCCCACGCCGTTGCGCCCGAGCAGTCCGAGTATCTGTCCCTGCTCGAGCTTCAACGACAGTCCCTGCAGGACGTACGCGTCGCCGTAGTAGGTGTGAATGTCCTCGACGTCGAGCATCGCCATGAGATTCCCTACAGCGTGGGTTTCATTACGTTAAGGGCTCTCAATTAGCCCGTCCCGAGATAGATTTCTTGCACCTTGGCGCTGCGGCGGACCGCGTCGGTCGGGCCCTCCTCCACCACCTCGCCAAAGTGCAGCACTGAGATGTGATCGACCACGTCGAAGACGACGTCCATGTCGTGCTCGATGAGCAGGATGGTGAGCGTCGGGTCGAGGCGCTTCAGGAA
>JAQBFV010000254.1:0-15799 GCA_032123035.1 Betaproteobacteria bacterium
GCGAGAACGGCGCGAGTTTCGCGGACGCGCTCGGCGCGGCGCAGCGGCTGGGATACGCCGAAGTCGATCCCACCTTCGACGTTGAAGGGGTCGATGCGGCGCACAAACTGACGATCATGTCCGCGATCGGATTCGGGATTCCGATGCAGTTCGAGGCGGGCTATACCGAAGGCATATCGAAGCTGAGCCAGGAAGACATTCGCTACGCAGACGAGCTCGGCTACCGTATCAAGCTGCTTGGCATTGCCAAGCGCAGGAGCAACGGCATCGAGCTACGGGTACATCCGACCTTGATCCCGACGCGGAGGCTGATCGCAAATGTCGAAGGGGTCATGAATGCGATCCTGGTGAAGGGCGACGCTGTCGGGCAGACGATGTATTACGGGGCAGGGGCAGGTGCGGAGCCAACCGCGTCGGCCGTGGTCGCCGACCTCGTCGACGTGGCGCGGATGCTGAGGGCCGACCCGGAGCACCGCGTGCCGCATCTCGCGTTCCAGCCGGGCCAGCTCTCAAAGATCCCGGTGTTGCCCATGGGCGAGGTAGAGACGGCCTATTATCTGCGCCTGCGGGTGCTCGACCGCCCGGGAGTGCTGGCCGATATCACCCGGATCCTGGCTGACCTGCATATTTCCATCGAGGCGATGGTGCAGAAAGAGCCGCACGAGGGTGAGGAACAGGTGGACATCATCATGCTCACGCACCTGACGGTCGAGAAGAACGTCGACGCAGCCCTCAAGAAGATCGAGAGCTTGCCGGTCGTGGTGGGTTCTGTGATCCGCATCCGGCTTGAACAACTGAACTGAACCTTGAACATGCAGCGTTACACCGGATTGATCGATAAGTACCGCGAGCGCCTGCCAGTGTCTGATGGCACCGCGCCGGTGTCGCTGTGCGAGGGGGCGACGCCGCTCATCGAGCTCAAGAATCTGCCGCGCTTTCTGCGCAGAAATGTCCGGCTCTACGCCAAATTTGAAGGGTTGAACCCCACCGGCTCCTTCAAGGACCGTGGCATGACGATGGCCGTGACCAAAGCGGTAGAGGGTGGGGTCCGAGCGATAATTTGTGCTTCGACGGGCAATACATCAGCCTCCGCGGCGGCCTACGCCGCACGCGCGGAAATTGCCTGTTTCGTGCTCATCCCGGAAGGCAAGATCGCGCTGGGCAAGCTCTCGCAGGCCATGATGCATGGTTCCGTCGTGATCCAGATTCGCGGCAACTTCGATGACGGCATGCGGCTGGTGCAGGAGGTGTCGAAGACGCTTCCGCTCAACGTCGTGAACTCAATCAACCCCTACCGGCTGCAGGGGCAGAAGACGATCGCGTTCGAGGTGATCGAGGCGCTGGGCGACGCGCCCGACTACCACGCGCTCCCGGTCGGCAATGCCGGAAATATCACGGCGCACTGGATCGGCTACTCAGAGGCCGTTTGCGAGAACACCCAGGCGTGTGCCTTCTGCAGCGGAAAATGCGAGTATCAAAAACAAAAAATGGCGAAGCGTCGGCCCATCATGCTGGGCTACCAGGCCTCCGGCGCTGCGCCGATCGTGCGCGGCCGGCCGGTCGAGAACCCGGAGACCATCGCGACCGCGATTCGCATCGGCAACCCGGTGTCATGGCAGCAGGCCGTCGCGGCAAGCAAGGAGTCTGGCGGCTGGTTCGGCGAGTGCTCGGATGAGGAGATCCTGCACGTGCAGAAGCTGCTGGCGCAGGCGGAAGGAATTTTTTGCGAGCCCGCGTCAGCCACGGGTCTTGCTGGTGTGATGAAGGATCTCGAGCTCGGGCGCATCGGGGACGGGAGCACCATCGTCTGCACGTTGACCGGCCACGGCCTCAAGGATCCTGACACCGCGATCGCGCAAAGCGCGAAGCCCCTGACGGTTGATGCTGAACTCAAGGCGATCGAGCAGGTGATTCGCGAACACCTGCCGAAAAGCTGAACCGCCAAGAAAAAAGAAAAATAATAATTAAACCGCCAAGGCGCCAAGGCCGCCAAGAAGAACAAGAACAATAATGGAACCGCAGATAAACGTAGATGAACGCGGATAAAGTCAAAAGCATTTGGCCACAGAGATCACAGAGAACACAGAGAGAAGCAAGAACAATAATTGAGCCGCCGAGACGCCGAGAGAAGCAAAGGCGAAAATGGGATCAAAATCACTCGAATTGCCAAGGCTGACAAGATTCCCACCGCCGGCGGCACCAGAAGGAAGCAAATGGGCCCAGACTCAATTTAGCGCACGCTAGACTCGCCGCAAAGAATCGAGCTTGGGCTTTTTTTAGATCCTTCTCTTGTTTTTGCTTCTCTCTCCGTCGCCGCCGTTCGATGGATTTTTACCTGATATTCTTCCTGGTTCTCTCGGCGTCTCGGCGGTTCGATAATGATTTGAGGTCCTTGGCGGTTCAGGTTTCAAACCGCATCGAGAAGTCCACGGCCTTGACTACCATCAGTTCCCGACATCGCTTGAGCCCGCTGCTGTGTCCCAGGTTTGACCCGCTCGTGCGTCGGGCGCATGATCCGCTGCGGAAGTCTTTCCAACGTCTCCGGCGCGGCAAATATCACTTGGTGGAAGGATAAATCATGGCAGAGATTCTGGGCATAGGCGCGACGCACTATCCGCCGGGACTGATCCCTGAAGAGCACAAACCGTGGCCGCTGGCGCGCATGCTGCACAGCGATCGGCGAATTCCTGAGCGCATGCGGGATCCCGCCAACTGGCCGGAGCCGATGCGCAAGGAATGGGGCGATGACGAAGGCATCACGGCGCACAAGGTGCACAAGGCGCGCATCTTCAGCGCGTTCCGCAAGATCCGCGAGGAAATCGACGCCTTCAAGCCCGACTTCATCCTCATGTGGGGCGACGACCAGTACGAGAATTTCAAGGAAGACATCATCCCGCCGTTCTGCGTGCTGGCGTACGAGGAGCTCAACTTCAAGCCGTACGAGCGCCTGCGCGGCCGGCCCAACATCTGGGGCGAGGCGGCTGACAAGGTTTTCAATCATCCCGGGCACCACAAGGCCGGGCGCTTTCTCGCGCGCGGGCTGCTGGAGGCGAGCATCGACATGTCCTACGCCTACAAGCCCCTGCACCAGGACGGCCTGGGCCACGCCTTCGCCAACACGCTCTTGTACCTCGATCTCGACCGGAAGGGATTCAGCACGCCGGTCGTACCCGTGGCGGTCAACTGCTACGGCAGCTCGGTGATCCGCTACCAGGGCGGCTTCTCGGAGCACGCGAAGGAGCCGGATCCGCCGTCCCCGTCGCCGCGCCGCTGTTTCGAGATGGGGCAGGCGACGGCTCGTGTCCTGAAGGCGAGCCCGTGGCGCGTGGTGATCATGGCGTCTTCGAGCTGGTCGCACGCCTTTCTCACCGAGAAGAACCACTGGATCTATCCCGACCTGGAAGCAGACCGCGCTCTCCTCGAGCACCTGCGCACCGGCAACTACGCCGCGTGGCGCGATATACCGCTCGCGCAGATGGAGGCGGCCGGGCAGCAGGAAGTGCTCAACTGGACCTGCCTCGCCGGCGCCATGGCCGAATTGAACTACAAGGCGGATATTCTGGACTGGGTGGAGACCTGGACCTTCAACGCCCCAAAGTGCCTGGCCGTGTTCAAGAGCGCGTAGAGGCCATCGCAGGATTCACTCCCTTCGCACCCCCGGAGGGGAGCGATCGGAGCGGGTGAGCGGCAAAAAAGGCAGGGGTCGTTGTCATGATGTTTGGGTAAGCCGGCCATGACCGGCGCCTCGCGCACCTGCGCCCAGCGCTCGATCTCGCGTCCCGATAAATAGGCGCGTCGCTCGGCTCGCTACAATAGCGCATGGTTGCAGACGGCCACATGTTCACCGGGCAAGGCCGCTGCGGGCGACTCAGGGCATGCGGCGTGCAGTCGCGCCTTCAACGCCTGGCTGATGTCCTCCTGCTGCTCGGGTTGCTGTGTGCGCTGCCGCTGGCGATGGCCGCCGATGCCGTGGAGATCTCCGCGGTGGTGGGGTTCACCGACACCTTCCAGCCCGGGCGCTGGACCCCTCTGAGCGTCACCGTGACCAATCACGGTGGCAACCTGAGCGGGGAGCTGGAGGTGCAGGTCACCGGTGGTGACGAGCTACGCGGTCGGCTGTTTGTCACCTCCCACCGGCGCAAGCTGGAGCTCCACCGGGATTCACGGAAGACCCTGCAGTTCACCGTGTTCCCGCAGGGGCTGTCCCATCCGCTGGTGATCCGCGTGCGCTCGGGCGGGCGGGAGCTGGCACGAGCAGAGGTCGATCTGCGCACACGCTTCGCCGCCGAGCGCCTGCTCCTGGTGCTCAGCCGGGATGCGGATCTGGATTACCTTAACGACGGTGCCGCCAACGGCCTGCGGGTGCTCTACCCGCATCCGGAGCTGCTACCCGTGCACTGGCGGGGATACGACGCTGTGGCGGCCATTGTGGTGCATGGGGTGTCCCTGGAGCGGCTGAGCCCAAGTCAGTTCGATGCTCTGCACAAGTGGATTGCCCAGGGCGGGATCCTTGCCGTGTCCGGCGGACCGGATTACGCGCTGCTTCGGAGCCCGCGTCTGGCCGCGCTCCTGCCCGGCCTGCCCCTGGGAATGACGCGCATGGAAGCCGGCGCCCTCCAGCGCGCATTTTCCGCCTCCCTCGACGTCTCGCGCCCCGTCCATGTCAATCGGCTCGGCGCCTTCCGCGGGCGTGCGCGCCTGCGCGCGGGTGCAGTGGCGCTCATCGTGGAGCACACGCTCGGACTCGGTCGGGTGCTCTACCTGACCTTCGACGTGGCGGGCTATCCCTTCGATCGCTGGGACGGAATGCGCGAGCTGTGGCTGGACAGCCTGCGCATGCCGCCAGCGACAAAGTCCTCCCTGAGCATGGCGGAACCGGTGCTCGAGAGCCCGCTTCCGCCCCTCATCCGCGCCGAGTCAACGAATTTCCCCTCGCCTGCCACGGTGCTCTACTTTTTGGCACTCTATCTGGGGCTGCTGCTGGCCGGGTACCGTTTTTCCGTGCGCGGGACGCGGCGTCGCTGGCTGGCACCGCTTTGGAGCTGGGCCGCGCCGGTGCTGTTCGCGCCCGCGGCGTGGTTGCTGTTCGGGCCGGCTGCGTTTCCCCGCGGCGCCACCGCGGTGGCGGTGGCGGTAATCGAGCCGTTACCGGGCAGCATCTACGCGCGGCTCGGGTTGGATGTGGGGGTCTACACCAATCGCAGCGGCGCGCTGCGCCTGGAGTACCGCGGCGCCGAGCCGGTGCTGTACCCTCCCCGCCAGGCGCAGCGGGACGGCAGCCTGGAGAACTGGGTGTTCGGCGAGGGACCACGGCGCTTCCTCGAGCCGGTGGACCGGCGACGCTACGTGCTGCACGCGCTGGAGGGAGAAGACGTGATCGCGTTTCATCTCGAAGCCTCGGTGCACGACGAGACCATGGGGCCGCGGCTCATCCTGGACAACGCCAGCGGGCGGACCCTGAAAGACCTGTGGCTGGTGTTCGACGGCTACGCCTACGAGCTCGGGTCGATTGCAGCCGGTGCGCGGGTCGAACGCGGGCTCGTTCGCCGCACGCACGGCGTCGAGGTGGGCAAGGCATCCTGGCGGCGCGTGCTCAGGCCACCCCCCGGGGTTGCGGCGCACATGCTGGCGCCAACCCGGATCGTGCTCGAGCGCAGGTCGCAGGAGACGGGCGAAAGCGGATATCCCGGCCCGGGCCATGCACTGCTCATAGGCTATACGGAGAGCCCGTTTCGGCCCGCGGGCGCCAGTGCCGGCTGGCCGCGCCCGGAACAGGCGCTGATCGCGTTCCAGGTTGCGGCGTTACCGGGCGATGCGGCGGGTGAGACCGAAACGGGATCGTTGAAGCTGGGCGATGGCGATTTCGAGCGCCGCGAATTGCCCCGGGTGCGTGGTACCGCGGCGGACGCCGCCGCACAATAGGATCAATGATGCGAAGCAATCCGCTGGTCGCCGAAGTTCTGGTCGGGCTCACCCGGCGAGGCAAAGCTCAGCTCGACTATCTCGGCTTGCTGCTGCTGCAGGCGGTGGTGCTGTTCGTGTGGTGGCCCAAGATCGGAGTCGCGCAGATGCTGCAGAGCCAACACGGCCCGCGCACCCTGGCGGCGGTAGTCATGGCCGTGGGGGTTACCATGGCGTACTTCGCGCTGCGTGCCGGCGCCGAGGAGGTCGTGCTGCCGGGCCAGCACGGACTGCGGGACTGGGCGCTGGCGACTCCGCTTGGTCTGGGTCGGGTTCTCCGTGGCTATCTGCTGGGACAGCTCGTTCACAGCCTGCATCTGCTGGCGCTTTCCTCGCCCCTGCTGTTGATGGCCTTCACGGTATCCGGGGGCGAGTGGGCCGCGCTCGGGTGGTGCCTGGCGGCGGCGCTGGTCCAGGCTCTGTTCTACCGGTTGTGCGGCGCGATCACACACCTTACGATCGGACAGCATCGCGGCGAGAGTTACTTTACCGTGCGCGCGATTTTGCTGGTGGTCTACGTTCCCGTCGGATGGCTCGCGCCCCTCACCAGCCACGTCGCGCTCACATCCCGCGCACTCGGTGAGAGCATGGACACCCAACTGGCATTCGCGGCAGTACCCGACCAAGTGGTATTCGTGGCGGCCTACGCGGGACTCAGCGTGCTCGCGACACTTGCGCTGCATCGCCTGCTCGCGCGCGAGCGACGCGGCACGGCAGGTCCCCACGACGGCGCCGGGGTCGGTGAGGCAGTCACGTCATGAGCCAGGCCGCTAGCGCACGCAGTCTCTGGATTGGCAGCCCGCGTCCGGCCCGGGAGCGCCTAAGCAAGGCAGTGGCCGCCCTCACGCGCGCACGGCGCCTGCAGATGCTCGTGGACCACGGATTCGCCGGCCTGCTGGCGGGACTCGGCCTGGCTACGTTCGCGGTGCTGGTGGCTCGGCTGGTGCCCTTGCCCTACCCGCCGTGGCAGCTCGGCGGCGCGGCGGTGATCATCGCGGTGGCGCTTGCGCTGCTGGTAGGCTGGCATCGGCGTCCCGATGCCCTCGACGTCGCCATCCGCGCCGATCTGACGCTTAATTTGAAGCAGCGCCTGAGCACGGCATGGGAGTTCATGACCGTGCACGACGACGTTGAGCTGGCCGAGCGGCTTGCCGTGCAGGCGGTCAAGGCGGGGCTCCCGGCGCGTGCCGGGCTGGTGTTTCCGTGGCAGGTGAACCGCTGGGGGCGTTTGTCGCCACTGGCGGCCACGGCGCTGCTGTTGGTGAGCGTAATCGACCTGAACTGGATGCAAGCGCCGGTGCCTCACGAAGTGGATGAGCAGGTCGTGAGCGAGGGCCAGCGCCTTGGCGCGTTCGGACGCGCGATGCAGGACCGGGCGAGGCGTAACCAGCTGCCACGCAGCGCCAGGCAGGCCGCGCAGCTCGAGCGCCTGGGCGCGCGCATGGAAAGCGGCGCGCTGACCCGGGGCGAGGCTTTGGGGCAACTGCGTGGGATGGGTGAATCGCTTGACAAGGAGCGGATGCAGGCGCTGGCGGAGGCGAACCAGACTGATATCGGTCCGCTGCGCGCGGAGAGCAGGGAGAGCTCGCCCACCGCCTCGGATTTGGACCCGGGGGCGATGCTCGAGCGCATGCAGCGTGGCGCCCTGGACAGCGCCGACACTCGCGCGCTGGCCGAGCACCTCGCCAACCTCCAGCGTTCGGGTATCCCGCGCCGCGATCTGGAAGACGCCCTGAGACGCCACCTGTCGGGAGACAATGAGGGACTGAGGGAGATGCTGGAGAAGCTGGCGCAAGTCGATCGCGCGCGCAGGGAGGGCAAGGAATTGGACAGCGCGCGCGAGCAGGTGCGCCGGTCGCGGGAGAATCTGGGCGAGTCGTCCGGCGGGACCGACGGCGAGCGCGACCTAGCGTTCAACATTAAATGGGATGAGGATGGGGACCGCAGTGCCAAAGACGCCGCGAACGAGGGCGCGAATGGACGCCAGGAGGGCGAGACGGCGCTTGGCGCCACGCGTTCCGGTTCGCAGGGCGATTCCAGCGTCGCGCTTGACCGGCAGCACGCGCCGGTTCGCCCTGATTCCGGGCAATCGGGGCCGGTCCTGAAGCCGGAGAGCCAGGCGCGCAAGGGCGAGGTGTTCGTGACCCAGGCGCGGGTCCGTCCAAGGTCGGGTCGACCGAGTGTGGAGAACGTAGCGATGAGCAGCGAGTTTGCGTCACAGGTGGAGGAAGTGCTCTCCAAGGAGCAGTACCCGGCCCATTACAAGGAATTCGTCCGGAGGTATTTCCTGACACTAAGCCAGGGTCGCGTCCCGCAACAGCAACCAACCGATAAGCGAGGAGCGCAGTGAGTGACGAGCCACGCCTGGCGCTTGCACACGAGCGGCTGGAGGCGCTGAGGCGCCAGATCCAGCGGCGAATCGTCGGACATCATGATCTGGTCGACGGCATTCTTGCCTGCCTGCTCTCCTCCGGCCACGCGTTGCTGGAAGGCGTGCCGGGTCTGGGCAAGACGCTGCTGGTGAAGACCCTGAGCGATGCACTGCACCTGGAATTCGCCCGCATCCAGTTCACGCCGGACCTCATGCCCGCGGACATCATCGGCACCCAGATGGTGTCGCAGGATGACGAGGGCCGTCGACACTTCCAGTTCCAGCAGGGCCCGGTGTTCACGCAGCTTCTGCTCGCCGACGAAATCAACCGCGCGACGCCGAAGACCCAGTCGGCGCTGTTGGAGGCGATGGAGGAGAAGCGCGTCACCGTCGGGCGTACCGGGCATGCGCTCCAGGAGCCCTTCATGGTGCTCGCGACGCAGAACCCGATCGAGATGGAGGGCACCTATCCGCTGCCCGAGGCCCAGCTCGATCGCTTCCTGTTGAAGCTCAATGCCACCTATCCCAGCGCCGACGAGCTGTCCCAGATCGTTGATCGCACCACGGGTGCGCCCATGCCGGCCGTAGAGCCGGTGTTGAACGCCGGCGAGCTGCTGGAGTTGAGGGAGCTGGTGCGCTCGGTGGTGATCGCCAGTCACGTCAAGGACTACGCCATTCGCATGGTGCTCGCCACCCACGCGGGAAACGCCGAGGCGACACCCATGGTTCGTCGTTACGTGCGCCACGGTGCGAGCCCCCGCGGGCTCCTCGCTATCGTGCTCACCGCAAAGGCCCTTGCCCTGTTCGCAGGACGCATCAACGTGAGTTTCGATGATCTGGCGGCCACCGCGCCGCCGGCGTTGAGGCACCGCATCCTGCTTAACTTCGAAGGCGAGGCGGAAGGAATCGACGTGGAGGAACTTATCGCGGAGGTCGTCCGCGAAACGCCTTCCGTGCGCGGGGAGGCGCGCGCCTGAGCAAAGGTACTTACGGGACCGCACACCAGACCGGCAGCCATGGCGATGAATCCCATTAAGGCACCCGCCGGCGGCGGCGATCTCGTCTTCGACGACGAGTTCCTGCGCAAGCTGGAGCAGCTCGAGCTGCTGGCGCGCAAGATCTTACGTGGCCTGCTGCGCGGAGAGCACACGACCTCACGCCGTGGGCGAGGGCTCGAATTCTCCGATTTCAGGCAATACCGGCCAGGTGACGACTTCCGGCACATCGACTGGAACATCTACTCGCGGCTGGATCAGCTCTTTCTCAAGCTTCACGCCTCCGAAGAAGACGTGACGCTGCATCTGATCGTGGACACCAGCGCCAGCATGGGTTTCGGCGAGCCGTCGAAGTTCGATCACGCGCGGCGACTGGCCGCGGCGCTTGCCTACATCGCGCTGCACAATCTCGATCGTGTCGGGGTGAGCGCCTTCGCCGAGGGTCTGGGTGCGGCCCTGCCTCCCATCAAGACGCGGCACCACATGGCCCGCCTGCTCACCTTCCTCGGCGACCTACCCTGCGCCGGGGTGACCCGTTTTGACTCGGCACTGCGCGCCTTCGCAATGCGTACGCGAAACCCGGGACTGGTGGTCCTGATCTCCGACCTGCTGGGCGTGAGGGAAATCCAGGATGGCATCGAGGCGCTGCGCCACGGAGGACACGACGTGGTGGTGATCCAGCTGCTCGCGGAGTCGGAAATCGACCCGCCGCTCGACGGCGCGATGCGTATGGTGGATGCGGAGACCGGGGACGAGCTGGAAGTGACCGTTGACGAAGAGCTGCGCAGGCTCTATCAGCATCGGCTCGGGCGCCACTTGCAGGAGGTCGAGAGCTTTTGTCGCCAGCGGGGTGTGGAGTACCTGCGTGCCAGCACCGCCGTCGCGTTCGAGGACGTGGTGCTCAAGTACCTGCGCCAGGGGGTGCACCTGCGGTGATCGAACTCGCCTATCCGCTGGCCCTGCTCTCGCTTCTGGCGATCCCGCTCGTCGTTGCGCTTCACCTGCTGCGGCCGAGGCGCCGCCGGGTGGTGCTCTCCACGACGACACTGTGGCAGGCAGCGCTGAAGGATCGCGAGCGCAGACTCGGGTTTCGCAGGCTGCTCAGGAACTTGAGCCTGCTACTGTTGCTGGCGAGTGCGCTGGTGCTCGGGCTGGCCCTTGCCGGCCCTCAATGGCTGACCCGCACCAGCGAGGGCGCCGATACGGTGCTCGTGCTCGACGTCAGCGCGAGCATGAAGACGCGATCAGGTATCGGAACGACGCGTTTTGACCAGGCCCTTGCCGAGGCTGCCGACATCGTGGACGGCCTGCCCCGGGAGGGGCGCATGCTGGTGATGACCAGCGGGCGCAAGGCCCTGCTGCGGACGGGCTTCGAGACCGACCGCGGTGCGCTGCGGCGGGTGCTGGCGCAGCTTCGCCCCGGCGACGAGGCGGGTCGGCCGCGCGAAGCCCTGGCGCTGGCGCTGTCGTTGCTTCGAAGCCGTGAGCAGGGCCGAATTTATTTCCTGACCGATGGCGCCTTCGACCCTGATGTGGACCCCGGTTCGCCCCAGGTGGTGTTTCGCGTCGTAGGAGGGCCCGCGCGAAACGTGGCCATTACCCACTTCGACTTCCGCCAGGAGCTGGCGAGCGAGGACCGTTTCCAGGTGCTGATGACGGTCCGCAACTACACTGATGCGCCGGTGGAGGTGCCTGCCTCGGCGAGCCTGGACAACTTTCCGCTGTTCAGGCGTACCCTCGATCTCGCGGCGCATGCCGAGCAGACCCTGGTTCTTCCGTTCCCTGGCCGCCGCGGGCAGGCGGTTGGGCGCATCGACGTGGACGACGACCTGGCAGCCGACAACCAGGCCTTTGCGGCGGTGAACGTGGACGATCCGCTGCGCGTGCTGTTGTTCACCCGGGGCAACTTCTATCTGGAGAGCGTGCTCGAAGCGTTGCACAACCTGGATCTTGTCAAGCGCGATTGGTCGCCCGCCGCGGACATCGCGCAGCTCGCCCGTAGCCACGACGTGGTGGTGTTCGATGGCATCGCGGCGCCGAGGCTGCCGCCCGGGAACTTCCTGCTCGTGAACACCGTGGCGCCGGGCCTGCCGTTCTCCGACGTGGGTCGGGTAGCGCAGCCGGCCATACTCGGTCGCGGACCCAGCGCGTTAATGCGTGACGTGGACCTGACCGCCGTTCGAATCGACCAGGCCCGGCGCGTCGTCATCGACAAGCCGGTTCCGGGGCTGCAGCGCCTGTTCTGGTCGCCGGAAACGGACCTGGCGCTCGCGCTGCTCGATGACGGCCTGAAACTGGTCTATCTCGGCTTTGATCTCGCCCGGTCCAACTTTCCGCTGCAGGCCGCCTTCCCGCTGTTCTTCAGCCAGAGCCTGGAGTGGCTTCGCACGCAAGGTAACGGTTTCGTGTCCACCCACCTACCGGCCGGCTCAACCCAAACGATCCTGTTGCCCGGGAGCGAGACGCGGGTGATCGTGCGCATGCCGTCGGGCAAATCCGCGACGCTGGAGGCGCAGAGCGGCTCGGCTCTGTTCGACGCCACCGCCGATGCCGGCATCTATCGATATACCGTTGGTGAAGTGGCGCGATTCTTTGCGGTGACCCCTCACCGACGCACGGGAATCCGACGTCAACAGCCGGTGGGCGCCCGGCGAGCGACGCGAGGAAATACGACCTGCGAGCAACGGCGCGCAGGCACTCGTGCCGCTCTGGCCCCCGCTGCTGGTGCTGGCGCTCATGTTGCTGGCGCTGGAGTGGTGCGTGTGGACCGGGAGCCGAAACTATGCCTGAGTTCGCGCAACCCGCATGGCTCGCACTTATCGCGGTGGCGGTGCTGCTCGTCGTCCTGTCTATTCGGCGCGCGGGGGGCGCGCGCTTCAGGCACGTGACCGCCGGCGCTCTGCGGGTGCTGGCCCTCGCCGCGCTGGTGGTTGCACTCGCGGGGCCGCTCGCCGGCTCCAACGCGCGCCATACCGACGTGGTGTTCGCCCTCGATCTTTCCAGCAGCATCGCACGGGAGTCCATCGCCGAGGCGCTGGATTTCGTCAATCGCGCCAGGGAATCCCCGGCACGCATCGGGCTGGTGGTGTTCGGCGCCGATGCAGCGGTGGAATCCCTCGTGCGTAGCGGCAGCGAGCCGGCACGCGAGATCACGGCCCATGTGGAGCGCGCAGGCACCGATATCGGCCGCGCCATCGAGGTGGCCGTTGGTGCGTTTCCGGCTGCGGCGCATCGGCGCATCGTGCTGCTGAGCGACGGCCGCGAGAACCTGGGCGATGCGCGCTCGGCGGCCGCGGTGGCGCGTTCCCTTGGGGTGGAGGTCGACACCGTGGCGCTCGAGAGGTCCTCGCTGCGCAAGGAAATCCACGTGCAGGGCATGACGGTTCCGCCCCGGGTGCGCCTGCACGAGCCCTTCAAGGTGCAGACGGTGGTGC
Organism: Betaproteobacteria bacterium; assembly: GCA_032123035.1. Taxonomy (GTDB): domain Bacteria; phylum Pseudomonadota; class Gammaproteobacteria; order Burkholderiales; family SG8-41; genus SG8-41. Next base: position 12,762 of record JAQBFV010000254.1, read on the forward strand.
ACAGCAACGAATCCGCCCGCGCCCACCTGGTCATCATGCGCAACGGCGTGCTGCTGCGCGAATCCGAGGTCGAGCTCGAGCCGGGTGCGAACGTCTACTCTTTAGTGGAACAGGCGGACACGCCGGGCCTGCAGGAATACGAGGCCATCATCAATAGCGACGCCGATAGCGAGCCGGAGAATAACCGCTACCAGGCTTTCGTGCAGGTGACGGGCGCGCCGAAGGTGCTGCACGTGGTGGGCGAGCCCGAAGCCGGTCGATACGTGAGCGCGGCGCTCAGGGCCCAGGGTCTGGCGGTGGACGAGGTGCCCGCCAGTGCGCTCCCGGCCAACCTGCACGAGCTGGTGGACTACGACCTGGTGATTCTGGACAACGTCTCCGGTTTCGATCTGTCCCTCGCCAAGATGGAGTTGCTCGAGTACTACGTGCGCGATGCGGGAGGCGGCGTGGTGAAAATCGGCGGCGACAGGAGCTACGGCGCCGGTGGCTATTACGGGACCCCGGTGGAACGTCTGTTGCCGGTAACCATGAACGTGAAGACCGACGTCAAGATCCCGAGCCTGTCGGTATTCTTCGTGCTGGACCGCTCCGGCAGCATGGACTCGAAAACGCAGGGCGAGGAGAAGATCACCATCGCGAAGCGCGCTGCCCTGTCATCCATCGACCTGCTGAAACAGCTCGACCGCGTGGGCGTGCTGGCCTTCGACAGCGGTCGGGAATGGGTGGTGCCCCCGACCGAGGTGGGCATGCGCCGGTCCATCGCGGAGAAGCTCCGCGATCTGACAACCGGCGGCGGTACCGATCTCTATCTCGCCCTCGAGGAGGCGCACCGCGTCATGCGCCAGGAGCAGGCGAAGGTGAAGCACCTGATCGTGCTCTCCGATGGTCTCACCGAGGGCGGGAAAAACTTCGACCCCTTGGGCGCACGCATCGCCGCCGACGGCATTACGATCTCCACCGTGGCCATGGGCGCGGACGCAGACCGCGAGCTGATGGCGAGACTCGCCAGGCTCGGCAAGGGGCGCCACTACCACACCGACGATCCCCGCAATGTGCCGCGCATCTTCACAAGCGAAACCCTGGCGATCACGCGGGACCTGGTGGTGGAGGGGGACATCCGGCCACGACGGGCCTATGCGGGTGAGCTGATCGCGGGCTTCGGTGCGGACGCGTTTCCGGTCCTCGGCGGCTACCAGCGCACCTACGCCAAGCCCGCCGCCCAGGTCCTGCTCGCCGGACGCGGCGAGGATCCCGTGCTGGTGTCGTGGCGCTACGGTCTGGGCAAGGCGGTGGCGTTCACGTCCGATCTCTCGGGCCGCTGGGGCAGACAGTGGGTGCAGTGGCCGGCCTTCGGGCGCTTCGTCTCGCAGATGGCCCGCTGGACCATGCGCCGCAGCGGGAGCGAATCCTTCGTGCCGCAATTTCAGTGGCACGGACAGCGCGGCGAGATGAGCGTGGATGTGCTGGACCGGGACGATCGCTTCATCAACGGCCTCAAGCTGGAAGCCTCCCTGGTGGACCCGTCCCGGCTCACCCGGCGCGTGCAGCTCGAGCAGATCGCACCGGGCCGCTACCACGGTGAGTTTCCGGTGCCCCGTGCCGGGCGCTACTACATCACCCTGAGCGGGCGTGACGGCCAGATGCAGGTAGGCCCCAGGACCTTTGGAATGGCGGTTCCGTACTCCTCGGAGTATCTGGATCTGGGCGTGGATCACCGACTATTGCGCGACATCGCCAGCATCACCGGCGGACGCCTGCTCCCGCTTTCCAGCGCCAGCCTGAGCGCCGTGACCGCGCCCGCGCCGGAAGCGTCCGGTCCGCTCTCGCGGGTCTGGTGGCCGTTCTTCCTGGCGGCCCTGATACTTCTGGTGGCCGAGGTGGCGGTGCGCAGGGTGACGCTCCCCGATGCCTGGCGTGCGCGCTGGGCGCGATGGCGCGGCGCGCGTGAGGACACCGAGTCGCCGGAGCCGGAGTACGACGCACTGAGCGCCACCATCGCCCGGGAACGGGCGCGGCACCTGGCGGCCATGCGCGATGGTTTTTATCTGAACGCCGACGATCCAGCCGTGCGTGCACGGCTCTATCTGGCGGCAGGCCGCAGCCGCGGGCGTTGAGCGGCACCAGAGAGGATTCCGGACGTCGGCAGTTGGGTCAACTGGGAACTTCACGGGCCCGCCCTGCGAACGAAAATGACCGAGCGGTCTAAATGAATCCCCTCCTGCCCGAGGAGGGGTGCCCGCGCAAGCGAGTGGGGTGGTGGGAGCCAGGATGCTCGACGCAACCACCCCGTCTGCTTCGCATCCACCCCTCCTTGAAAAGGAGGGGAGTAAAACAGGGGCAGTCTTTTTGTTAGGCGCGCTAGGGGGCTCTTAGTACAGGTGGCACGCCACCATGTGACCGCGGGAGATCTCTTTTTCCACCGGCACGACGTGGGAGCATTCGGGCTTGGCGGAGGGGCAGCGGGGATGAAAGCGGCACCCCGAGGGCGGGTTGATGGGAGACGGGACTTCTCCCGTCAGGATGATCTCGTCGTGCGTGTCGTCCGGGTGGGCCGGCAGGGCGGCCGAGAAGAGGGCTTTCGTATAAGGATGCAGCGGATTGCTGAACAATTCCTTCGTCTTGGCCTTCTCGACGATTTTTCCCAGGTACATGACCGCGACCTCGTTGGCCATGTAGCGGGTCGTCGCCAGGTGGTGGGCGATGAGGAGGTAGCTCACGTCGTATTGCTGCTGGAGATCCACCAGCAGGTTCATGATCTGCGCCCGGATCGAGACGTCCAGGGCGGAGACCGGCTCGTCCAGAATGATGAGCTTGGGCTTCGACACCAGGGCGCTCGCCACGGCGATGCGTTGGCGCTGCCCGCCGCTGAACTCATGCGGGTAGAGGCTAGCCTGTTGCGGACGCAGGCCGACGGAGGCCAGCACCTCTTTAACGCGATCCTTCACCTCTTGGTCGGAGACCTTTTGGTTGCACACCAGCGGTTCGGCCACGATGTCCCGCACGCGCATACGAGGGTTGAGAGAGGACCAGGGATCCTG
>JAQBFV010000255.1:0-11401 GCA_032123035.1 Betaproteobacteria bacterium
ATCCGATGTTGTACGAGCACGACTGAGAGTGACCAGGGAACAGCACTCCTCGCGATTAGTACTGATTAGACAAGCTCTTACTATTGCGTCGCCTAGAACTAGCAGGTGTTGCACTGACCGGTTGAGATCACCGCAGATAAACGCGGATTTAGCTCAACGCTGATTCTGCCTTCTGCCTTCTGCCTTAAGGGTGCCCGTCACCCGTCACGGAGTTTGCGGGGGGATACTGCAACAACATCACTTCCAGTCCTTTGGGCCCGGCGCGGAGCTCAAGGGCCGGATCGGTTGCCGGGACGAACACGGTGGACCAGCCGGCGAATTCTTCGCCGCCGATCTCAAGGCTGCCGTTGACGACGAGATAATGCTGGCCGCCGGTGGCAACCGGATCCGGTCCGGTCAGGGTCATGCCGGGCCCCATGCGTATGAGCGAGGCGGCGAGCCCATCGCTTCCGTCCAGATCTCCCAGCAACTTTTCGGCGGCGATTTCCTTGCGGCTCATCAACACGGGCTCGGTGCTGAGCGGGATGCCGTCCGCGACGCCGTGGCGCTTCTTCGAGGGTTTTAGACGCTCGCGATAGCCCGGCTTGTGCAGATAGACGGCGCCGGGATCGGTTCGCGCTCGCAGCGTGAAGTAGGAGAAGCCCTGCGCGCTGGCATTGATCGGCCCGTAACCGGTGTGATGGTCAGCGTAGTGAACGGCGAGCGGCCCCGCGGCGGCCTGCCGCCCCAGGCTGCCCGAGCCCGAGACGAAGACCTGGAACTGATCGACCTCATGGAAATGCGGGACGATCACCTCGTTCGGGCTCATCTCGATGAGGAAGGCCTGCGGCTCCTCGCGCGTGACGCCTTCGCCCCGCTGCCCGATGAAGTCGGTGCGCCAATGTTCCTCGCCAGTTCCCATCGATTTCACCATCCGCCGCCCTTTGAGTGCTTTCGCGCCTGCCACCACCTGGACCATGATTTTCTCCTCCTGTCATCTCATCCAACGTCAACGATTCGCGAGTTCCAGCAGCGTCGCGGTGAGCACCCGCGCGCCGGCTGCAAGATCCTCGGGCTTTGCATTCTCCGCCTCGTTGTGACTCACGCCGCGCTCGCAGGGCACGAAGATCATTCCGGTCGGGCAGACCCGTGCCAGGTACATGGCGTCGTGACTGGCGCCAGACGGCATGCGCATATTGGCGATGCCCAGCGCCTCCGCGGCGTGCTCGACCGCATCGACTACCCCAGGATCGAAAACGCACGGATCATCCCATAGGGTGGGCGTCACCTTGACCTCGCAGTGATTCGCTGCGCCGCGCACGGCCGGCTCGACGGCGTCGCCCAGCCTGCGGATGGTCGCCGGGTCGGGATGGCGCAGGTCGACCGAGAAGAGGACGTGGCTCGCAACCGAGTTCGGCGAGTTGGGGGTAACGACCATCCGGCCGACAGTGAACCGCAGCGCGTCATCAACTTCACGCGTAAGTTCTTGCAGCGCGACGATGATCGCGACGGCTTCGCACAGGGCGTCCCGGCGCACGTTGAGCGGAGTGGTGCCCGCATGAGTCGTTTCGCCGAACACCTCGACGTTGAACCAGCGCAGGCCCTGGATTCCCGTGACGACACCGATGGTCTTGCTTTCCATCTCGAGGCGCGGGCCCTGCTCGATGTGAGCTTCAACATAAGCCGCGACCGGCGTGGCGAACGCATGCGGCGCGGCATCTGGCATGGCAGCGAGCGTATCGCGCAACGCGTCACGCAGGGCAATTCCCTCGTTGTCTTTGACGTCCAGAAAGTCTGCAAGCCGTCGGGCGCCCGCGAAAACCGCCGAGCCCATGGTGCACGGCGCGAAGCGCCCGCCTTCCTCATTGCTCCAGGCGACAAGCTCGATGGGGCGCCGTGTTTTCGCGCCCGCCGCGTCGATTGCTTCCAGCGCTTCCAGGCCAGCGAGCACGCCGAAAATCCCGTCGAAGCGCCCCCCGCGCGGCTGGCTGTCCATATGGCTGCCGGTCATGACGGGCGCCGCGCGAGCATCGTGGCCTGCCCGCCGCATGAACAGGTTGCCGATGTCGTCCACCGATACCGAGAATCCGCGGGCCCGCGCCCATTCGACGAGCCGTTTACGGGCGGCGATATCTTCAGTGGAGAACGCGGCACGGTTGACGCCATTGCCGGGAATGGCCCCGATCCCGGCCATTTCCAGGTGGCGCCGCCACAGGCGATCTTCGTCAACGCGCGATACGGCGTCTTGGGTTGCTTCTCTCATAACACTCAATAGGAAATGGTGATGAGTAGTGGTGATGAGAGATGGTGATGATTATTGGTGATGACCACATTTCTACGGTCTTTATCACCATCTTCCATCACCATTTTTCATCACCAGTACTCGTCACTCTCTTTCGTATCATGTATCGGCGTTCATCGGCGGCTAAATAACGGGGTTCGTGGTTCTTGTATAACGACATCCGCGTTTATCTGCGGTTAGTTCCGAGCGAGCAGGCGCGCGATTTCGGTCGCATCCCCGAGCTTGTCCAGGCCGAGCATTGTATCGCGGAGCTTCCCGACCTGCGCCTTGGGCAGGGCCTTCACGGCGAGCTTCTCGAATTTCTCGACGATCTCGGCGTCCGAGGCGAACTTCTTTTCACTGCCGCGCGCGGCTTCCACCGTGCGCTTGAGCACCGTGCCGTCCGTCAGATGGGCTTCGACGTGCACCAGGTGGCGGAACTTCGCGCCTTTCGCCGTGATCTCGGGATCGTGGACGACCTCGACCTTCTCGGAGAGCGCCATGCGCGCCGTGTCCGCCACCTTGTCCTCGGTGAACTGGTCCACGAAGCAGTCGCCCTCGATGAGCCAGGTCGCAACGCAATAGGGGAGGTTCAACTGCGCCGAGGCGAGTCCCTGCGGGACGTATTTCCACCCGACGTGGTTCACCGTGACCTGCGAGCCGTGCACGACGATCTTCTTCACGTCGGCGGCGCCGAAGGGCCGCTCGCGCTGCATGTCGCGGATTGCATCGAGCGTGGTGTGGTTCGATCCGACGCAGGCGTAGAACTTGAGCGCGACGCCCATCGTCTGCCAGGTCGAACCGAGCCCCGCGGTGAGCTCCGTCAGGTTGAAATGATCGCGCGACTGCGAGAGCGTCGTGCAGAAGCCCCCATACTCGCTCTCCAGAACGTTGACGATGCCCGTGAAGCCTCCCGCCGCGAGGAGCGCGCCGTAGAGCCCGCTCTGGGAGGAGCGCCCGGCGTGCATCCGTTTTACCATCGCGCCAAACTGCGCGGCCATCAGTCCCGCCGCTTGGGTGCCGGCAATGCCGAGCGCGTGCACGGTTTTTTCCGCGTCGAGCTTGAGGCCGCGCGCGGCGCCCGCCGCAGAGGAGAAGACACCCAGCGTCGCCCCCGAGTGCCATCCGGAGGCGATGTGCTCGGGGCCCATGCAGAGCCCCACACGCGGCCCGATCTCGTAGCCCGCGACGGCCGCCGTCAGAAACTCCTTGCCGCTCATGCCGGGCTTGAGCTCCGTAATCGCGATGAGCGCCGGCAGCACCACCGCGCCCACGTGCAGCACGCCGGCGCGATGCACGTCATCGAGCTCGAAGCCTTGCACGGCGGTGCCGTTCACGAGCGCCGCGTGCGGGGCGGAAAGCTTCTGATTCGTGCCCCAGACGGAGCAGGCGCGCGTGGTGTCCACGGCGCCGAGGCTGTCCTGGAGAATGCGGCACCACTCCAGGTCGGCGCCAAAGAGCGCGCAGCCCAGGGAGTCGAGCATGAGGAGCTTCACGCGGCTCTTCACGTCCTCGGGGATCGCCTCGTAGCGCAGGCCGGAGACGAATTCCGCGATGCCGCGGGTATATGGGTTGTCGCTGCCGCCATGCGCCATGTTCAACTCCAGTTCAAAAAGACGATAGCCACAGAGAGCACAGAGAACACGGAGAAAAAAATGATGGACAGGATTTACAGGATTAACAAGAATTAAACCGACCCAGAACGTAAAAGCATTCTCGCTCTAATCTTGTTCATCCTGTCTATTTCTTGCTTAGAATTTTCTGTGCTCTCTGTGCTCTCTGTGCTCTCTGTGCTCTCTGTGTTCTCTGTGGCCAATGGTGTTTTCAGGATTCTGCAGCCTTCGCTGCGCCCGTTCCGGCAAGGCGGCCGAACACCGAGCCCGATACCAGGCCCGTGCCGCTGGGGTAATTGAAATAAAACAGGCCGCCGACCATTTCGCCGGCGCAGTACAGGCCCGGGATCGGCTGGTGATGTGAATCCAGCACCTGGCCGTTGTCCTTATCGATTCGCAGGCCGCCGAAGGTGAAGGTGATCCCGCAGGTCGTGGCGTAGGCCTCGAACGGCGGCTTGTCTAGCACCTGCGCCCAGTTCGATTTCGGCGGCTCGATGCCGACCGTGCCTTTACCGTCCTTGATCACGTGGTCGAACGGTACATCCTCTTTTACCGCGGCGTTGTAGGCGCGCACGGTTTTCAGGAACTCTTCCGCGTTGACGCCCTCGAGCTGCAGCGCGAGTTCTTCCAGCGTGTTGGCCGTGGCCTTGGTTACGAACTTGATGCGGTACTCCGAGCGCAGCAGGTGCTTCACCTTGGCGTCGAACACCTGCCAGGCGAACTGGCCTGGCTGTTTCAGCACCTCGCCGCCGTACTTGGCGTAGGTGAAGGAGTGGAAATCGATGCCTTCGTCGACGAAGCGCTTGCCCTCGGCATTGATCAGCAGGCCGAAGATGTAACTGTGTTTCTGAAACTGGTCGCCGACGTTGACGTCGCCGAACTCCGGCGCGTAGCGGTCCCAACCGGTGGCGTGGCAGCCTGACCAGTTGCCGTACGGCGCCGCGCCGATGTCGAGGGCCATCTTGATCCCGTCACCGACGTTGAAGCGCGAGCCGCGCACCTTTGCGAGCTCCCAGCCCGGTCCGAGATAGCGCGCGCGCATTTCAGGATTGGCTTCGAAGCCGCCGCAGGCGAGCACGACGGACTTCGCGCGCATCTCGAGCGCCTTGCCCTGCTGGCGGACGCGCATGCCGCTGACAGTTGCGCCGTCGTACATCAGGCCGATGGCGCGGGTTTCGTAAAAAACCTGGATGCCGGCTTTTTTAGCCGCTGCGTCGAGGAATTGCACCAGCCCCGCACCGCCGCCCGACACTTCGATCGGCATGTTGCCAAAGAATTTTCGCTTGCTGTTGACGACCGCAGATTGGCGCCCCCAGTTGGGGACGAAGCGCACGCCCTTCGAACGGAGCCACACCATGGTATCGAGGCTGTTGTTGACCAGGATCTCCGACAGGTCGGGATCCGTGCGGTAGCTGGTCAGCTCGTAGATCTTGTCGAGAAACTCCTCGCGGGTGTTGGTGCCGAAGTCGCTGTTGGCGATTTCTTCGTCGGTGATGTCGGTGACGTGCTTCAGGTCGTCCACGGTTTCGTAGACGAAGCGCATCACGCCGCCGGCGAAACGGCTGTTGCCGCCGGATTCGTCTATTGATGCGGCCTCCAGCATGGCCACGCTCACGCCCTGCTCGCGCGCCGACAGAGCCGCACATAGCGCGGCGTTGCCTTTGCCTACTACAAGCACATCATATTCATTCATCTATGACACCATGAACGCTGCTCGATGACAAAAAATGGTGATGAGAACTGGTGATGCGAGATGGTGATGAGTACTGGTGATATAAAACGGTTCTGCGACCCCTATCACCAGTTTCCATCACCATTATTCATCACCAATACCCATCACTTTTTTCCATTCAGGCATGGGCGACACGAGCGCGCCGGCGGGCGCGCTGCGCTGGGGGGACGATAATGGCGCTCAGCTCGCGCACGTCCGTCAGCTCCTCGAAGCGTTGCGTCGCGGCATAGAGCTGCGTGACCTGCTCCGGCCGGAGCGCGCGCAGGCTGCAGTTCTCGAACTTTTCCTTCAGGAGCTCAGGCGGCAGCGGATTGGCCGAGGTGCGTCCCAGCGGCTGGTCCACTTTCGCCGTGAACGTCTCGCCGCTGGTCGTGCGAACCTGCACCTCGGCGCCGAAATGGTTATCGGCAGGAAACTGTTCGGTCGTGTAAGGCGCCACGTGCACCCGGGATAGCAGCTGGCGCGCCGCGGCGTCGCGGTGGGCGTCGCCTTCGAAGTGCTCAAGCATGATCCTGCGGTCGGTCACCGCGCGGGCGAGGCAGTATTGCAGGCTGAATTTCGCATCGAGCTCGCTGCGCGGATCGGGCCGGTTGGTATGCTCGAGCCGGCGGGCATGGATCCAGGCGTCGATGCGCTCGATCCCGCCGGGCGTGAGCTTGTGCCGGCGCGAGAGATCGAGCATCGCGTCGAGCGCTGGATGGGTGCTGCCGCAGCAGGGATACTGCTTGATCGCGATGCCCGGGCTTACAATGTCGAGCGGATCGGCCCAGCGTGTGAGGATGCGCGAGGCGTCGTAGGTGCCCTCGCCGTTGAACACGTTGAAGAAGCCGTGCTTGTGCTCGAAGGCCTCCGGGCCCGCCGTGAAGCCGGCGCGCGCGAGCCGCGCCGCGTAGAGGCCGTTGCGCGTGCAGTGGCCCACATGCAGTGGCTTCACCATCGTGCCGAAGTTGGACTTGACGCCCGAGGCCAGCGACGCCGCGATGGCGAGCGCGGTTGCGGTGCGCTCATCGTCGAGGCCCATCAGCTTCGCGCAGGCCGCGGCTGAACCGAAGACGCCGAGCGTGGCGGTCGGATGCCAGCCCTTCATGTAGTGGTGGAAGTGCACGGCCAGCGCGATCTTGGTCTCGACTTCAAACCCAGTGACATAGGCGGTGAGGAAATCATGGCCGCTGGCACCCGCCTCGTCGGCAAGCGCGAACAGCGCGGGGAGGATCGGCGCCGAGGGATGACCACCGAACGTGTTATTGCAGTCATCGAAGTCGAGCGCGTGCGAGGCCGTGCCGTTCACGACTGCGGCATCGAGCGCACCCACGCGCCGGTCCATTCCGAACAACGCGGCCGCGCCGGTCGCGGGTGTGCCGAGCGCTTCCAGTGCGAGGCGGGGCGCCGGCTCGCGGCTGCCGGCTAGCGTCACGCCGAGATAGTCGAGAACGCCGACTTTGGCCCAGTGCACCGCGGCCGGCGGCAGGTCGGTATAGCGCAGCCGGTTGGCGCGCCGGGCGATGTCCAGTGCGAGACTCATGATTTTCTCCGCATCAAACGAGAGGGTACGAGGGCGTAGCGGCCCTATTTTATACTGGCCTTCAGGGCACTTCGATATCCATCAGCGGCGCGTACTGCTGTCCGCCGTGACCATCGCTGTCGGCGAGATCGCCCTGAAACACCGGCCGCGGTATCGAAGCCTTGATCGCGAGCGCGTTGTCGCAGTAGAAGAACTTCACACGCTCGGGGGCCAACCCGTAACACGCGGCAACCGCTTCAAGGCTGACGGCGCCCGAGCGCTTGACGCGTTCATAGGTGGCCGGGTCTTCGAACATGATGTCGAAGGTGAGCTCGAAGGGCCCGGCGTTTTTGCTTCGAATGAGCCGTGCGAGTTTGGCAAGCGCTGTCATGCTTGACTCCGTGAATCGTGAAACGTGAATCGTGAAACGTGAATCGAAGTCCGCCTAAACCCAAGGATTAGCCGCAGATAAACGCAGATCAAATCCGCGAATGGTGAACCGTGAAAAGACACATGTCCTTGTTGGTGGCTTCATCGTTCAGTACTCGGGTTTATCGGCGTTAATCGGCGTTCATCGGCGGCTAATAAACCTTGTTCTAGGTTCTGAGTTCGGGGTTCTGAGTTTTTTGTATATGTAGATCTGTGTTTATCTGCATTTATCTGCGGCTAAAAAGCTTTACAGTGGGGTAACGCGCGCGCCGTCGATCGCATAGAGCTCCATCGGAAACATCTCGTACGGGTCATCGGGCTCGACCACATGGTTGACGTTGAAGCGGTAGACCGCCCCCCGATCGAGATGCGCGGGATTGTAGGGGCAGGCGAGCGCCGTGATAAGCCCGCTCCATTCGGGAATGGGCAAGTGAAGCGCCTGGTGCCGGACGATGCCTGCGAGGGCGCTTGCAATTTCCTGCGTCGGTGCAGTGGCTTCGATGACCAGACAGAGCTCGTGCGACGCGGTTTCCTTGACTGGCTCGAGCGCGCCCATGGTCCCGTTCTTGCCGTAGATCCGGATGTTCAGGTGATACTGCCCGGGGTTGAGTGCTTCCCCATAAATCTGTTTCACGCGTGCGTGAATACGCGTTCTGAGACGCGTGGTCCAGTCATCGATCTGCCGGATGATGAAGGGGTCGCGCACCGAGCCGATGACGATGCTCTGATAGCCCACCTTTTCGGCACCTTCGAGCTTGACCGTGTAGGTGTCGGCGGGAACGAAACGGCTGCCGGCGACGCGGACACGTCGCGAGTCAACTGCGTGATAGGTGCTGGCGGTCAGATCCAGCGTTCCGGAGGATTCCTGAAGGAGGTAGGGATCCGCATTTTCGTACAGGCCGTGGGCGGCAATGCTCTGCGGCGTGCAACGCAATTCCTGGTCAGGTGCCTCAACCTCGAAATGATCGTCGCGAATGAACGCCATCATGCAATCGGGTGTCTGGCGGTTGACTACGGCCGCCGCGCCGCACTCGAGGATTTTGGCAGCGTGCCATGCCAGTCCCGCTGGAAAGCCCGCACGGATCGGCAGCCCGGCAAAGATCGCGGTGTCGCTTGAGCGGCCTGCGATCACGACGTCGGCCCCGGACTCGAGTGCCCGGAGGAAGGGCTCGGCGCCCATCATCCCGACGAAATGCTCGCCACGGTCGATCACCGCAGCATCGAAGTCCGGCGCCGGGTCGAGCGGCTTGATGCGGCCCTCGCGCAGCCGCTGCTTGAGATAGTCCTTCGACTGCTCGGCGTGGATCAGCGCAAGCTTGAACGCGAGCCCCTCTTCTTGCGAGATCTCGCGCGCGATGTCGAATGCCCATTCAAGATGAACGTCTGCGCCCGCTGTCCCTGCCGAGCCGATGAGCAGCGGGATACCCAGTCGGCGCGCGCCGAGAAGCATGAGGCGCAGGTCGCGTTTTACCGCGACGCGGGGAAACGCGGGGCGGCCCGAGCCGAGATGGCTCGGGCCCGGGTCGGTCGAGCCGGCGTCGCAGCCGATGAAATGCGGCCGGGACGTGAGTGCCCGCTCGAAGGATGTTTCCAGAAAACCCGAGCCGAGCACACCGGTCGGCGCCAGGACCCTCATCTCGCTCATGGCGGTTTCCGTAGTGCTTTACGTCAGGCGCGACCACCGGTCTCGACGGGGTAAAGCGTCGCTTTTACGCCGGGCGGTGGGGTATGTGTGATCGATCCACGTTTCATGATCGCGGCCTTGCCACCGAAGCGCTCCATGCGGCGCGCCTGATCATCCCGCGCGCGCCGATCGACCGCGTCCGGTTCGAGCAGCCGGCGTAATTCCTGCTCGTATTCCTCGAGGACGGAGCGGTGGGCCGGATCGGAGGCCAGATCGCGCCGCTCGTAAGGGTCGGCCGTAAGGTCGAACAGCATGGGCTCGTGTCCAACGTAGTGGATGTATTTGTAGGGGCCGCGGCGGATCATGAAGGTGCCGCAAATCGAGGCCGAGGCGTGGTACTCAGAAAACGCGCTGCGACCGCGCAGGGCGCCGTTAGCGACGTCAAACAGTGAAGCGCCTGGAAGATCCGCGTCCTCCGCAAGAGCCTGCGCGCCAACGCCTTGCAGGATTGTGGGGAAGGCGTCGACTAGTGTGACCGGGGTATCGACGGTGCGGCCTTGCGGCACGTCCGGTCCGGCCATGATCAGGGGAATGCCGGCCGCCTCCTCGAACAAAATGGACTTGGCCCAAAGGCCGCGTGCGCCGAGATTCTCGCCATGATCGCTGCCGTAGATCACCCGCGTCGACGCCGCGAGACCGGCGCGCTCGAGCGCGGCGAGCACTTTGCCCACATTGTCATCGAGGTAGCTGACCAGCCCGTAGTAGGCGGCGATCGCCCGGCGCACCATGTCGGGCCCGGTGAACCCGTCGTCGTAGGGGCGGCCGCGCGCGAGCGCGTCGAGATAGGGGTGGCGCGGCCGCTCGGCCACATTGTAACGATCCGGCATCGGAATCGCTTTCTCGTCGTACAAGTTGAAGAATTTCTCGGGCGCCAGAAACGGCGGATGGGGACAGACGAAGCCGACGTAGAGCACCCACGGCTTGTCGCGGTGCTTCGACGCCTCCTGCTCGAGCCACCGGCAGGTTTCCGCCGCGATGTCGCGATCGTATTGCGAGTATTCCGACTCGCCGGGGCCGGCTTGCGGTCCCAGCTTGCGCGCGCCGGTGCGCACGATGACCTCGTCCCGAATCAACCCCGAAAGATCGCCGATGCCGTCGGCAATGTGCATCGGGATAATCTCTTCGTGAAATCCATCGCGCGCTGGATCCGTGTTTGTGTAATGGAGCTTTCCGATGGAGGTGACGCGATGGCCCTGCGCCATCAACCGGTGGCCCCAGCTCGGCACGCTGCCGTCATAGGCAATGGCGTTGTCCCAGAAGCAGATCTGGTGCACGTAGCGGCCGGTCGCGAAGCTCGCGCGTGCCGGCACGCAAATCGGCGAGTTCGTGTAAGCGGCGGTGAAACGCGTGCCGCGGCTGGCAAGACGGTCGAGATTCGGCGTTTTGACCATCGGATGACCGTAGCATCCGGCGATCCTGGGGTTGTGCTGGTCCGAAAGGATGACAAGCAGGTTGGCGGGTTTCATCTTAGGGGCTATTAATCTCGTTCAGAACTGGCGGGCCTGCAGGGAACATCATCGCATGGCGTGACCTGGAGCCCCCTAACATAATGAAACACACGCTGCGCTGTCACGATTCCTGTTACCGATTCGCGGATTAGTCATTGGGGACAGAGGGTCCCCGATAAATTTTTCCGGGGAAACCCCGGAAAAATTGGCGGAAGAGAGTGGGAGTCGAACCCACGAAGGACCGCCAGCGGCCCCAACCGGGTTTGAAGTCCGGCCGCCCCACCGGGGGCGATTCCCTTCCGTTCTGCCTGGAAAACCAATTTCAGCCGCCGATGGACGCCGATAAACGCCGATAATTGAAGTTCGTTCCGGCAATCACGTCCAATAAAGACGACATTCTACACTGCGTCGATTGATCGCCCGACTCAGCGCGCGCTCCCGCATCACCCATCACGACTTTAGTCGGTTGAGCGCGCCTGCCACGGCGGTCTCGGCTTCCTTGACCGCGTCGGCCAGCAGCCCCGAGTAACCGGCCCGCACCGCGCCGGCAGCCCACACGCCCGCAAGCGCCGTTTGCAGCGATCCGTCAGTGACGACGGCACCGGTGGCATCGCGCGCGATCGAAGCCGGCAGGAACTCGCTGTTGGGCGAGAGCCCGATGTACGCAAAGAAACCGCTACAGGAGATTTCCGAGCGTGCACCGTCCGCCGTGTTGTGAACGCGAACTTTCTCGA
>JAQBFV010000256.1:0-11950 GCA_032123035.1 Betaproteobacteria bacterium
CGCCCGGCAGCCAACTCAGTTTCCCCGAGTCCTTTTGAATGTCAGTGGTCATAGCCCACCTCCTTCACACTGCAAACTGTTTTGCCAAAAGCCTAACGTTGCACTTAGTCGCACGCGCCGGCGCGTCGGCTGCAGCGTAGGGTTAGCCAGCTCAGAGTGGTTATTTTTGCAGCTTCTTCCGCCATGTGTGAAACGCCTCGGCGAGATCAACCCTCCCGTACTCCCGCAGTCGGTGCTCATGGTCCTCGAGAAACTCTTGATACAACGGAATCACACCAGCCGCAATCGCTTGAATCGCATCCTGGTCGGATGCCCCGGGAGCAGCATTGCGCCACTCGAGTGCCAATCGGGCCAGATTTGACGCATCGCTCTCAGAGGCTGCGACGAAATGTTCGACGGCGGCCTCGTTACGGCCGACTTCTCCCGTTCGAGCCGTAAACATGAAGCGCACCGGAAAGAGGATCAGTTTGGTTAAGGCCTTCGGATCGCATCGTGCCAGCGCCTCGGGATTCTTCAATTTCCCAATGACTTCGTCGGTGGCCAGGCGCCACAGCGCAAATTCTGCACCGGCGAGCACCAGTTCTCTACGGGATGGCGAAGGCACTTTGCTGCGGATATCGCTGCCTGTGAGCAAACGACCGTACTTCTTGAGATCGAGACGATCCAGCGGTGGGAAACGTCCGCCGGGTGAAGCACCGGAAAGGCTGCCTACTGAGCCCCAAAAAATGGACAGGCGGTCGGCGAACGGTTTATCGGTGGCCTTGATCGACGCAACCAGCTCCGTTGCGCCTTCGGAATCGGTGCCAAGCAAAGGATCATCCAGCACAAGACCTATGTCTATGTCGCTCGCCGCACTAAAACCGCCGTGCGCGAGGCTTCCCAGTGCGTACGCTGCGACAAGTCGGTCTCGCCACCTCTGCCGTGCTAAATCCAGAGCCACAGCAAGCAGCTCCTCCCCCTGTGCCTGCGTGCGATTTATTAGCGCCATATGGCCGGCTAACGCCTGCGGTCACCGCCCGGAGCGAGCAGCGCGAGCCCCGGTCCGGTGGAAGGCGAAGTTAGGCGTTCCGAATTATTTTTCACCTCGACCTCATGGATTACCACCACTCTCTCCGTGGCACCGGTGATCAATTAGTGCCTTTGTTTCTCTTGGCGTGCTTGGCGGTTCACCAACTTCCGTGAACCGTGAATCGTGATTCGTGAATCGACGATATCTTGGCGTGCTTGGCGGTTCAGTTTGTATTTTTGGCCTTGGCAGTTCGATTATGTCTAGCTTCTCTCGGCGTTTCGGCGGTTCAATTTAAAAATCTATCGGCGTTCGTCGGCGGCTAAATGGTATTGGCTCTTCTCGGTGTCTCCGCGGTTCAATTCCGCTTTGCCATGGTCGACGGATTAAGCGAGCGCGGGTCGCGCGGCCGCCAACGGCCGAAGTCCACGAGGGACAGGAATTCATCCGTGATGCCGTGGAAGAGATCGGGCTCCTCCACGTTGACCGCATGGCCGGTCCCGGGCACGACCGTCAGGCGTGCCGCGGGGCAGACGCGCTTGATGAAGATTCCGGGGTCGAGGCAATTGTTGTCCTCATCACCGGTGATGATGTGGGTCGGCACCTTCATCTGCCGGAGTGCCCGCTCCAGGCTGTAAACCGTCGGCCGGCGCCCCTGGACACCGCGCAGGGTGTTCGCAGAGCCAAGCGCGGAGTGCGTGGCAAACATCATGCAGAATTCGCGGAAGCCGCGCGAATCCTTGTTCTGGAGTTGAACGCGCGAGGGCCCAACCTGGTAGACCTTGATGGCCTGCGCGGTGCCAAGCTCGTCGAAACGACGCGCCATTACCTCAGTGTCGCGGAGGAATTGCTGGCGTTTGTCCGGGTCGGAGCCGTAGCCGACACCGATCGAAGTGACCGAGAGCGCCATGCGAGGATGGCGCAACCCGAAGTGGAGCGCCGCATAACCCCCCATCGAGCAGCCGATGACGTGCGCCTTGCGAATCTTCAGATGCCGCAGCACGTTGGCGATGTCGTCAGTCGCGATCGCTTGCGAGTATTGGGATCCCGCCTTCGGCACCTCCGAGGGCGGATAGCCGCGCGCGTTGAACGCGATGCAGCGAAAGCGCCGGCTGAAGTAGCGGATCTGCGGCTCCCAGCCGCGCATGTCATGAGCGAACTCATGCACGAAGATGGTGGGCGTGCCGCGACCCGCTTCTTCGTAGTAAAGCCTTACCCCGTTGGAATCAGCAAAAGGCATCTTTTTCTCCATTCAATTCCCTGAATCGTAAAACGTTAAACGTGAAACGTGTTTCTTCCTTCTTGGCGTGCTTGGCGTCATGGCGGTTCAAATCTGATTCTGCTTCTCTCGGCGCCTCCGCGGTTTAATTATCAAACAATCCGCGTGTATCTGCGTTTATCTGCGGCTCAATTCCGCTTGGCCATAGTGGACGGGTTAAGTGAGCGCGGATCGCGCGGGCGCCACCGCCCCGATTCCACCAGCGTCAGAAAGTCATCCGTGATGCGGTTGAACAGTTCCGGCTCCTCGTTGTTAACCACATGGCCAGTGGCGGCAACGATTGTAAGCCGCGCGGCGGGGCACACCCGCTTCAGGAAGATGCCGGTGTCGAGTGAGGTTTCGTCCTCGTCGCCTACGACGACGTGGGTCGGGACGTTCAGGTGCGAAAGCGGGCCGCCCATTGCCTGAAGCGGGGCGCGCCGCATCTGGATACCGCGTACCGTGTTCGCGTGGCCGAGGGCCGAGTGCTCCCCGAAACGCCGGAAGAACTCGCGGAACGCGCGCGGATCCTTGTTCCCCAGCTGGATCCGGTTGGCCGCGGTGCGGTAGGGCCGCATCGCCGCGGCAAGTCCCTCTTCCTCGAATCGCTTCGCGGTGGCCGCGCTTGCCTTGAGAAACTGCTTGTGCGCGGCGGGATCCGAACCGGCGCCGGCGCCGATCACGGTCAGCGAAAGCGCCCGCCGCGGATAGCGCAGCCCGAACTGCAGCGTCGAGTACGCACCCATCGAGCAGCCGATCACGTGCGCCTTTCCGACGCGGAGCCGGCGCATCAGATTCGCAATGTCGTCCGTAGCCCGTCGGTGGGAGTACATCGATACCGTTGCCGGCACGGCAGACGGCGGATAGCCGCGCGCGTTGAACGCGATGCAGCGATAGCGGCGGCTGAAGTGGCGCATCTGCATCTCCCAGCTGCGCAGGTCGCCGGAGAATTCATGCACGAACACGATTGGCGTCCCGCGCCCCGCTTCTTCGTAGTAGAGGCGGACTCCGTTTGAATTAGCGAAAGGCATTGTTCTCTTCCTTCAAAAGCGCGAATCGTGAATCGAGCTTGTTCTTCTTGGCGCGCTTGGTGGTCCAAATCTGAATCTGCTTCTCTCCGCGCCTCTGCGGTTCAATCATTGAACAATCGGCGTGTATCTGCGTTTATCTGCGGCTCAATTCCTTTTTGCCATCGTAGACGGATTGAGCGAACGCGGATCGCGCGGCCGCCAGCGCCCCGAGTCCACGAGCGCCAGGAACTCGTCGGTGATGCGGTTGAAGAAATCCGGCTCCTCGGCGTTCACCACGTGACCGCTGGCAGCGACCACCGTGAGGCGCGCGGCGGGGCACACGCGCTTCACGAAGAGGCCGGGTGCCAGCGCGCCTTCGTCTTCATCCCCGACCACGATATGAGTCGGTACCTTCATGCGGCGCAACCCCGCCTCGAGCTGGTAGATTCCGGGTCGCCGTGCCTGCAGCCCGCGCATCGTATTGGCGTGGCCGGCGGCCGAGCCCTCCGCAAACTTCGCCCAGAAATCGCGGTAGCCGCGCGGATCTTTGTTCTGCATCTGCACCCGGTTGGGCGCGAGCTGATAGACCTTCTTCGCCGCCAGGATGCCGCGCTCCTCGAACACCCGCGCCATCGTTTCGTTGTTGCGCAGAAACTCCTTGCGCTTCGCGGGGTCGGAGCCCGATCCCGCGCCGACCGCGGTGAGCGAAAGCGCCATTTTCGGATAGCGCATGCCGAAGTGCAGCGTTGCCGCCGCGCCCATGGAACAGCCGATGATGTGGGCCTTGCGCACACCCAAGTGGCGCATCACGTTGGCGATGTCGCCGGTTGCAATGTTCTGGGAATACCCGGCGGGCGTGCGCGGCACGTTCGAGGGCGGGTATCCGCGCGCGTTGTACGCGATGCAGCGGTAGCGGCGGCTAAAGTGCCGCAATTGCGGCTCCCAGCTGCGCATGTCGCCGGAAAATTCGTGCACGAACACGATCGGCGTGCCGCGTCCGGCTTCTTCGTAGTAGAGCTTCACTCCATTGGAATCAGCATAAGGCATGGTTCTCTTCCTTCAAAAGCGTGAATCGTGAAACGTGAATCGGAACCTCAATTAACCGCAGATAAACGCAGATACACACAGATAGGACAACAACCCAAACCCTTATTAGCCGCCGATGAACGCCGATAGACGCCGATCAGTGCTCGTAAATCGTGAATTGCAATTCGAGGACTGTTTCTCTCCGTATCTCCGCGGTTCAAATCGTTCCGAAAACGGTGAATGGAAGTTTGGTCCTCTTGGCGTCATGGCGGTGCAGTCTTGGTTTGGCTTCTTTCGGCGTCTTGGCGGTTCATTAAATTCCGTGAATCGTGAAACGTGAATCGTGAAACGTGAATCGTGAAACGTGAATCGTGAATCGACCTTCGTTTTTCTTGGCGCGCTTGGCGTCATGGCGGTTCAAATCTGATTAGTGCTTCTCTCCGCGCCTCCGTGGTTCAGTTCTGATTTTGGTTCTCTTGGCGTGCTTGGCGGTTCAATCCAGAAATCTATCGGCGTTTATCTGCGGCTAAATCGTATCAGACCTTCCCGGCGCGCGCGGCGCAAGCTCGGCGCGGTGGGTGATGAAAATACCGACGAGAACCACGATGCCCCCGAAGATCCCGGTTGCGCCGAGCGTCTCGCCCAGCAGAATCCAGGCGAACACCGCGGCCATGACCGGCTGAAAAAGCAGGCCGACGGAAGAAAACGTCGCCGGCAGGTGCGCCATCGCGTACGCGATCAAGCTCTGGCCCGCTACCTGCGCGATGATGGCCAGCCCGAGCAGCTTGACCCACCCCATCGCAGTAAACGGCAGGATCTGCTCGCCTGAAACGAGCGCGACCGGCAGGAGCAGCACCGCCATCACCGTGCAGCTCCACGCCATGATACTGGACGTCGGGACGCGAGCTCGCAGGCGCGTTACGGCGAGCTGATAGGCCGCGTAGAACATAGCCGTCACCACGCCGAGGAGATCGCCGAGCACGGTCATACCGCCGACGCGGAAATCCGCCCCGAGCAATGTGGTGGTACCCGCGAGCGCGGTGACGAGGCCCAGGGCGAACAGTCCGGATGGGCGCCTTGCAAACAGGAGCCATGTCGCGAGCGTTACGAAGATCGGAGCAAGATTTGCGAGGAGTGTTGCGTTCGCGACCGAGGTGAGCACGATCGACCAGTGCCAGAACGCGAGGTCTCCGGCAAAAAAGAGGCCCGCAGCGACGATGAGCCCGCGATGAGCGACGAAAGCGGACCAAAGCGCCCCGCGTTGCTCGATGATCGCCCAAGCCCAGAGGAACGGGAGCGCGAGCGACACGCGCCAGAAAGCGGTGGCGACGGGCCCGGCCTCGCTGACCTTGACGAACAGCGCTGACGTGGCAATCGCCAGCGCGCCAGCGAGCAACGCTGCGACGGCGATTCCGCGCGCGGACCTCGCCGGATGTGAATCGAGTGATTTCAATTCAGAGCCCCCAACAAAATTACCGGCCCTGCTTTACTCCCCTCCTTTTCAAGGAGGGGTGGATGCGAAGCAGACGGGGTGGTTGCGTGGACACTCCTTGCTCCCCCCACCCCGCCCGCTTGCGCGGGCACCCCTCCTCAGGCAGGGGGGGAATTCATTTCGTCGAGCGCTCTAAATTTTCCGGCGCGGTCAGCGTCCGGAAAATTTAGGCTTGCGCTTCTCGATGAAGGCGCGCATGCCTTCCTTCTGATCGTGAGAGGAGAACAGGATCTGCGCCGACTTTGCTTCGAGCGCGAGCGCGATCGTGAGAGGCGCTTCCATCCCGGCGAGCACCGCTTCCTTGGCGAGCTGCACCGCGAGCGGCGGAAGCTCCGCAATCTGCCGGGCGAGCGCCACCGAGCGCTGCTCGACTTCAGCGTCCGGTACCACTTCGCTCGCGAGACCCATCTCGAACGCTTCCCTCGCGCTGAACACATCACCGCTCAGGATGGTTTTCATTGCTTTGTACTTGCCGACGGCGCGGGTAAGACGCTGGGTCGCACCACCGCCCGGGATGATCCCGATTTTTACTTCGGGCTGGCCGAATTTCGCTGATTCGCCCGCGATGATGATGTCGCAGGTCATGGCGAGCTCGCACCCGCCGCCGAGCGCGAAGCCGTTCACCGCGGCGATCACCGGCTTGGGGCAAGCGGCGATCGTACGCCACAGCTTGTGCACGCCGCGCTGTAGCATATCGATCGTGCCGGCATCCGCCATTTCCTTGATGTCGGCGCCGGCGGCGAAGCTCTTCTCGTTGCCCGTGAGGACGATCGCCCGCGTGGTGGCGTCCTCGCCGAGCTCGGTCAAATGCCGGGCGAGCTGCTTGCGTACCTCGAGATTAAGCGCGTTACGCGCCTCGGGCCGGTTGAGGCGCAGAAGCGCCACTCCCTCCGCCGGGCGCTCGAGCAGGACTACTTCTGCCATGAGTTTGTCTCTTCGTTGAAGGTGACGGATGGGACGCGACAGTTACCGACGTCCTCGCTTGTATTCACAGTGCCGTGATGGCGGGCCAGAATTGCTCGGCACCGCGTCCCTGAATGGCTCCGCCAAGTGCCGCTGACCACTCGGCCTCGTTGCCATACTCCTCGCGCCACGCCCACAGCCTCAGCGTGGAATGGTGCAGGGCATACTCGTCCGTGACGCCAATCGCGCCATGGATCTGGTGCGCGATGAGCGCGCCGTCGCGCGCCGCCTCTGCAGTGCGGATTTTGGCCGAAGCGACTGCCAGAGTCACGTCCCCGCCCCGTTCCATGGTGCCTGCGGCGGATAGGGCCGCCGCGACCGCCGCGGCGGTCTCTCCACCCAGACGGGCGATCTCGTGCTGGATCGCCTGGAACTGCCCGATCTTGCGCCCGAACTGAACACGCTGCTGCGCATACTCTACCGAGAGCTCGAGCGTGCGTTCGAGCGCGCCCGCCATGAGCAGCGAGCGGGCAAGCGCGCCGCGCAGCCTGAGCGCATCGCGGGTGACGCCAGCGCCAGCAAGGGCGGCCTGTTCCGCGGGAACGTCCTCGAGCACGACGGCGTCGCGCGGCTCGTCGGCGAGATTGCGGCCGGCGACGATCCGGCACCGCGCCGGATCAACGCTCGCGACGATCGCTTCCGTGGCCGTCTGCGCCAGCAGTACCAGGCGCGAGGCTATCCGCGCCCACGGCACACGCGAGAGCTTTCCGCTGACAGTCCAACGTGAGCCTTCGCGCCGCGCCGTCACCGTTTCCTCATGCACCGGACCCGCGGCGAGCGCGCCGCGCGGGATCGAGAGACCCGATGCAGCGAGCATCCAGCCGGCGAGCATGGCCGTCTCGGCGAGCGGCACGGGGGCCGCGAAACGCCCGGCGACACGCAGGACAGCAGCGAGATCCGAGAGCGTGCCGCCCGCGCCGCCCGCCTCTTCTGGCAACGAGACACGCGGAAACTCCGCCTGGTCCAGCTCTCGCCACAGTTCCTGCGACCATCCGTCTTGTTTGGCGGCATCCAGCAATTTTGGGTCAACGTGATCCTGCATGAGCCGCGTCAGCGACTCCACGAGCATCGAACGGATGTCGTTCGGCACGTTCATTTGAGCGCGCCTAGCAGTCGCCGTGCGATCAGCGTACGCAAGACCTCGGTCGTGCCACCGCGGATGGTGGCAACGGGCGAGCACACGATGGTTTCGGCGAGATAGCGCTCGAAGGTGTCGGTTGCATCCGGGGTGGGCTCGACTGCCACGAGCAGCCGCGCTGCGTCGACGATCTCGCGCTCGAAGAACGTGCCCATGTCCTTGACCAGCGCCGCCTCGGTCCCGAGGTCGGGGCCTGCGCGCGCAGCGTCCTGCTGCACGCCCGGCCCGGGATCGAGTGCGAACGCGATCGCGAGCGACATGCGTCGCAATGTCCAGAGCCGAGCCGTCAGCCTTCCCACCATTTCGCGTGCGCGCGCGTCCGGCGCGGCGCCCAGCCGGCGGATGAGCTCGACCAGCAGCGGGAACGTCGTCATGTAGCGCTCCGGACCGCTGCGCTCGAGCGCGAGCTCGGAGGTCACCTGTCGCCACCCCTGGCCAATCTCGCCGACCACCCTCTCGTCGGGCACGAACACGTTGTCGAGAAAGACTTCGTTGAAGTGATGGTGTCCATTCATGAAATGGATCGGGCGCACGGTGACGCCGGGCGCCGCGAGCTCCACGATGAGCTGCGACAAGCCGTCGTGGCGATTGCCGCTATCGGGTGCAGTACGGCACAGGACGAAGAAGGCGCGCGCCCGGTGCGCCCAGCTCGTCCAGACCTTCTGCCCGGTGACGCGCCAGCCCCCGGCGACACGCTCGGCGCGGGTGCGCACCGAAGCGAGATCCGAGCCGGAGCCGGGCTCGCTCATGCCAAGGGCAAAAAAACATTCACCGCGCGCGATCGCCGGAATGAAGTGTTGCTTGAGTTCTTCGCTGCCGTAGCGCAGCAGACTCGGGCCGGTCTGGCGATCGCCGAACCAGTGCGCGGCGCAGGGCGCCGCTGCGGCCAGCAGCTCCTCGGTGACGACGAAGCGCTCGAGGTACGAGCGTTCCCCACCTCCGTAGCGCTTGGGCCAGGTCATTCCGATCCAGCCGCGGGCCGCTACTTTGCGCGTGAACGCGGCGTCGAACTCGGTGTGTCCCAGGTGCGGCGTGAACGCGCCGGCGGCGAGTTCTGCCTGGAGGAATGCACGCACTTCCCCGCGCAGGCCCTGTGCCGCCGGCGGTAGCTCGAGTGCCGAGAAGTCAATGCTTTCGAAGAACACCGGTGCTCCAACGTGACGCCGGGCGCCTCAGGCGCTCTCGACTTCGTTGAACACATGCAGCCATTTGAGGCGCGACGCTTTTCGCACGGCGGTCACGTGAGTTTTCAGTTGGAGCGCGAGGCCGTTAAGATCCAGCCTGTTTTCTGGTTATTCTACCCGCTCTGCTAAGATCCCAGTCACTGGTCACTGGTCACGCATCTTAGCTATATGCCAAACGACGCCGTTGAACTCACTCGGCAGCTCATCGCATGCCGCTCGCTAACGCCCGACGACGCCGGCTGCCTCGACATCCTCGCGGCCCGGCTCGAACCACTCGGGTTCCGCTGCGAGCGCATGGACGCGAACGGGGTCGACAACCTTTGGGCGCGCCGCGGCACGGCGGCTCCGGTGCTCGTTTTTGCCGGGCACACCGATGTCGTGCCGACCGGCCCGCTCGAACACTGGCAGAGCGACCCCTTTACGCCCACCGTTCGGGACGGCGTGCTCTACGGACGGGGCGCTTCGGACATGAAGAGCTCGCTCGCCGCGTTCGTGACGGCCATCGAGTCCTTCGTGGCGGCGCATCCGGATCATGCCGGATCGATCGCGGTGCTATTTACCTCTGACGAGGAAGGGCCGGCCATCGACGGCACGGTGCGGGTCGTCGAGGCACTCGAGGCGCGCGGCGAGAAGCTCGATTACTGCATCGTCGGCGAGCCCACGTCGGTTGCTCGTCTGGGTGACACGATCAAGAACGGGCGGCGCGGCTCGCTCTCCGGGCACCTGGTGGTGAAAGGCGTGCAGGGGCACGTTGCCTACCCGCACCTCGCGAAGAATCCCGTGCACGAAATCGCAGCGGGTCTTGCCGAGCTCGCGGGCGTCGAGTGGGACCGGGGCAACGAATATTTCCCGCCCACGACCTGGCAGGTGTCGAACTTCAACGCCGGCACCGGGGCCAACAATGTGATTCCAGGCGAGGCGCAGGTCAAATTCAACTTCCGTTTTTCGACTGCGAGCACGCTCGAGTCGCTGCAGACCCGCGTGCATGGCATCCTCGACCGGCATGGGCTGACCTACGAGCTCGACTGGCGCTACGACGGCAGGCCCTACCTTACCCGGCCCGGCGACCTGGTGGAGGCGGTCGGGCGCGCGATCGAGAGCGTGACCGGCATCGAGACCAAGCTCTCCACCACTGGCGGCACGTCGGACGGCCGCTTCATCGCTGATATCTGCCCGCAGGTGGTGGAGCTCGGCCCGACCAACGCGACCATCCACAAGGTCAACGAATGCATCCAGCTCGAGGAGGTTGAGCAGCTTCCGAAGATTTACGAGCAGGTGCTCGTCAATCTGCTTGTCAAGTGATCAAAGATGGTGATGAAAGATGGTGATGAAAGGTGGTGATGAGAAATGGTGATGAAATGCTAAACGCTTTACTCATCACCAGTAATCATCACCAGTCCTCGTCACCATCCTTCTTCACGCGGCGAGCGGTTGCAATCGTCAGCGCACCGCGCGCAGGCGCTCGGGAACGTCATAGCGTTCCTCGAGTCGTTGGATCTCCGGCAATCCTGCGATGTCCGTGAAGTCCTTGAAGCTCGCCACCTTGTCGCGCAAGTGGGCAGCGCTGCCCGAGCGCTTGAGCTCGCGCAGGAGGTTTTCCATGGCAGGAATCGCCGCGAGGATGACCCAATTCGGAAAGATCGCGAGGCGGAATCCGAGCCGGCCCAGTTCTTCGACCGGCAGGTCGAGCGTCTTGCCGTTCGCCGCGGTGTTGTAGAGGAGCGGGACGCCTTTGAAGCGGCGCGCGATGCGCTCGACGTCGGTGCGTCCGACCGGCGCCTCGATGAAAATCATGTCCGCACCCGCTTCGCGGTAGCGCATGCCGCGCACGAGCGCCGCCTCGAGTCCCTCCACGGCGATCGCGTCGGTGCGCGTGATGATGAGGAAATCCGGGTCGCGGCGCGCGTCGCACGCGGCCTTGATCTTCGCCACCATGTCGGCTGTCGCGATGATGCGCTTGCCTGAAAGATGGCCGCAGCGCCTGGGCCAGTCCTGGTCCTCGATGTGCACGCCGGCAACGCCCGCCTTCTCGTAGTCACGGATGGTGCGCCGGGTGTTGACCGGGTTGCCGTAGCCGGTATCGGCGTCGGCGATGACGGGAAGTCCCGAAGCGTCAACGATGCGCCCCGCGTTGTCCACCATCTCGGAAGCCGTGAGGAGCCCGACGTCGGGCATGCCAAGGCGCGTGAGGCTCGTGCCGAACCCGCTCATGTACACGGCTTCGAATCCTTCGCGGGCGACAAGCCTTGCAGCGAGGGCGTCGGCAACGCCGGGCGCAATGGTGCAAACGGGACGCGCGATCAACTCGCGCATACGGGAGGTCGGTCTCATGGCGGAGTGCCTCCGGCGGGTGGGAAGAAGAATATTATAGGTCGTGTTGCCGTCCGTCTCCACTACGAATGAAGAATCGAACCCTGACCAGAGCTTGATGAGCCGTGACTCGTGGCGGGTGACTTCATTTCATAAATAGGTTTCTTCGCGCGTAACCTATTGATTTTGCGTACGCGAAAAGTATTTATTAAATGACGACTCGTAACTCGTCGTGCGCGATCCGCGGTTTTCCCGATTCAAGATAGCCGATTTACGGATTTTGTCAGTACGTACCTGGGCTTATCTGCGGCCAGACTCGGGTCCTGAACCGGTTTCGAGTCACGATTCGCGACTCATGGGCTGTCAGCCCGTGCCGAAAGCGGCTTGCGCGCCGCCTGCCCGGCTCAGTCTTCGCTCTCGGTCCCCGCTGGGCCGCCGTCCCGCGGGATCGGCTCCCGCGTGACCTGTTCGTCCCGCCCCGTGGTGAACACGACGTACGCGACGACTGCGGCGGCGACACCCAGCAGCACGAAGGCGAAGGTATTGAACTGCGTCACGTGCAG
>JAQBFV010000257.1:0-6082 GCA_032123035.1 Betaproteobacteria bacterium
AGCACAGAAAACACAGAGAATTAATTCAAGGCACGAGAAACCGATTCTTTCACTTTGTGACCTCTGTGTTCTCTGTGGCTGATGATTTTAGGTTCTGATCTGGCCATCGCCGAAGACAACCCACTTGAGCGACGTCAGGCCTTCCAGCCCCACCGGGCCACGCGCATGCAGCTTGTCGGTGGAGATGCCGACTTCCGCGCCCAGTCCATACTCATAGCCGTCGGCGAAACGAGTCGAGGCGTTGACCATCACCGAGCTCGAGTCCACCTCGCGCAGGAAGCGCTGCGCGCGCGCGACATCCTCCGTGATGATCGCGTCAGTATGCTGTGAGCCGTAAGTCGCGATATGTTCGATTGCCTCGTCGAGGTCCCCCACCACTCGTACCGCGAGAATCGGGCCGAGGTACTCGGTGTACCAGTCCTCCTCCGTCGCCGGCTTCATCTGGGGCGCGATGCGGCGGGCCGCTTCGTCGCCGCGCAGTTCGATGCCCTTTTCGATATAGATCTTGCACAGCTGCGGCAGCACTTTCCCGGCAATACCCTGCGCCACGAGCAGTGTTTCCATCGTATTGCAGGTGCCGAGCCGCTGGGTCTTTGCATTGTCCGCCACCCGGATCGCTTTCTCGGGTTCGGCGCGGTCGTCGATGTAGGTATGGCAGACTCCGTGCAGGTGCTTGATCATGGGTATGCGCGAGTCGCGCATCAATCGCTCGATGAGGCTCTTGCCGCCACGCGGCACCACGACATCCACGTAGTCCTGCATGGTAATGAGCTCGCCGACTGCCGCGCGATCGGTAGTCTCGATCGCTTGCACGACAGTCTCCGGCAAGCCCGCCGCGGCCAGCCCGGCATGCACGCACGCAGCGATGGCCTGGTTGGAATGAATCGCTTCCGAGCCGCCGCGCAGGATCGCGGCGTTGCCGGACTTCACGCATAGCCCCGCGGCGTCCGCCGTCACGTTCGGCCGCGACTCGTAGATGATGGCCACAACTCCCAGAGGCACCCGCATCTGCCCCACCTTGATGCCGGAGGGCCGCTCCCGTAGCGAGATGATCTCCCCGACCGGGTCCGCGAGCGCTGCGATCTCGCGCAAACCATCGGCCATGGCGACGATGACCTTTGGGCCGAGCGTCAGGCGGTCGATCATGGCCGCATCGAGCTTTTGCCGCCGGGCCTCTGACAGGTCGCGCGCGTTCGCCTCGAGCAGGCACTGCGCGTCGCGCTCGATCGCCGCTGCCATCTCGCCGAGGGCGCGGTTCTTGGTGGCGGTGTCCGCCTTGGCGATCACGCGTGCTGCTATACGCGCCTGCCGGCCGACGCCGTGAATGTAGGTCTGGACATCCATATCAGAACCCCGCTGCGCGGCGGGTCAGAACAGGGCCGGCTGGCTCCGTTCCGCAGCCTGCGAGGCTGCAGGCATTCTACCCCGTTTCTGCGGGGGTCTGGCGGGCGCGCTGATCGCGAAACGCAGCGCGAGTTGAAGCAGTTCGTCCCACACGTCGCCGCGGATCAGCCCCTTCACCATACGGTCTGTGCGCGCGGCATGAAGGAGCGCCGCCTCGACCTGGTCGCGCGTGAAGCGGCGGTGGTGCCGTTGCATCAGCTGCTGATGAGCATTGCCCCAGACCCTGGCATCGCGCCACAGTTGCGGTGGCGTTCGCCCGGAGCCCACACCCTCGAGCACGCGCCCGATGGCGCGTATTTCCTCGGCGATCGCCCACAGCACGAGTGGCGGCGCAACGCCCTCGCCCCGCAATCCGTCGAGCATCCGCGCGAGATGCAGCACGTCGCCTTCGAGAAGCGCTTCCCCGAGGTTGAAGACGTCGTAGCGCGCGACATCGATCACCGCCTCGCGGGCCTGCTCATAGGCGACCTTTCCCGCGGGGAAGAGCAGGGCAAGTTTCTGGATTTCCTGATGGGCCGCGAGCAGATTGCCCTCAACCCGGTCGGCGATGAACTCGAGCGTTTCCCGGTCGGCTTCCTGCTTCTGGGCGCCGAGTCTGCCCGCGAGCCAATCGGGAAGCGCCTTGCGTGTGACAGCTTTTGCCTCGATCACCACACCAGCGCGCTCGAGCGCCTCGAACCAGCCCGCCTTCTGTGCTCGCCAGTCGACGCCGGGCAGGCACACCAGCGTCACGGTCTCGGGTGGCGGCCCTTCGCAGTAGCGCTGGATCGCCTCGCCGCCCGCGGGGCCGGGCTTGCCGGTCGGGATGCGCAGCTCGAGCAGCTTGCGCGCGGCAAACAGCGACTGCGCGCTCCCGGCAAAGGCGAGCTCATTCCATTTGAATCCGGAATCGGCGGTGAGAACGGCGCGCTCGCTATAGCCCTCGGCACGGGCGCGCGCGCGAATACGGTCCATCGCCTCGAGCGCGAGCAGCGTCTCATCGCCGAAGACCGTGTAGAGCGGTTTCAGCTCGCGGGCCAGATGCAGCTGCAACTGCTCGGTCGAAATTCGCATCAGCGCGTGAATCGTGAATCGTGAATCGTGAATCGTAAACGAATCGTTGACCGGCGCGAAACGCGCTTTTTGCGATTTACCATTTGCGATTTACGATTCACGGGGTCTAGGACTTGAGCTTCGTCGCCTGTAGCTGGCGCAGAATCTGCTGCACCGCGTCGCTGCGCATGCTGCGGTAGAGCTGGGCTTCCTCGCGCTCCTTCGACAACTGCTGCTGGTCGTTGAACGTAACAGACCGCCGCAGCACGATCTCGCTGGTCGGAATGTGCTCGCGGTTCGTCTTGTCGGTCAGGCGAAACGAAACCCGGTAGCGCAGCAGGAACTCACTGACGCGTCCGCCGCCGGTCAGGGAGAGGATCTTCTTCTCCTGCAGCTCGCTGAGAATTTGAAGCACCACTTCCGCCTTCTCGGGGCTCTCAGTAACGCGCGTACTGGTCCCGGTTTCAATGGCGCGCTTGAGCTGAGCCGCGAACGATGACGTCGAAGGTGCCTGCAGGTACATCGTCGTGAAGGGCAGCTGCCCGGTGCCGCGGAGCTGGAAGCCGCATGCTGACAGCAGCAAGGCTGCTGTCAGCATAACGATGAACGATGAACGATGAACGATGAAAGACAAGGTCCAAGTTCGCATGGTTCTGATTTTACCGCCGACGGATGAATTCGTTAACAGTTATCTTCACTCCGGCCGCGTGGAATCCAGCAAAGGGCGCTTTTTTCTCATGGTTCATCGTTCCGCGTTCATCGATCAGACGACGACGTTGACCAGCCGTCCCGGCACCACGATGACTTTCTTCACGGGCTGGCCGCTGACGAACTTTTGCACTGCCGGGTCGGCGAGCACCATCTGCTCGATCGTCTTCTTGTCGGCATCGCGCGGCACGCGCACATCGCCACGCTTCTTGCCGTTGACCTGCACGACGAGCTCGATCTCCTCCTCGATGAGCGCTTCGGGCTCATGCTCGGGCCACCGTTCCTCGACGATGTCAGCGCCGAATTCCAGTTCCCGCCACAGATGGTGCGAGATGTGCGGCGCGATCGGATAAAGCAGCCGCAGCAGGATCCGGAGACCTTCTTTGGCAACGTCGTTGTTTACACCGGCGAGCCGATCCAGCGCATTCAATATTTTCATCGCTGCCGAAGCCACCGTGTTGAACTGGTGCTTTGCAAAGTCGTAGTTCGCTTGCTTCAGGACCGAATGAATTTCGAAGCGCGTGGCCTTACCTAGGTCGGGAGAGACCGCAGGGCCGCCGCCCGTCTTGAATCTTACGGCGTAGTTCCACAGCCGCCGCAGGAACCGGGCCGCGCCTTCCACGCCGGCGTCGCTCCACACAAGCGTGTCCTCCGGGGGGGAGGCGAACATCATGAAAAAGCGCGCGATGTCGGCGCCGTAGTGGTCGATCAACTCCTGCGGGTCGACGCCGTTGTTCTTCGACTTGGACATCGTGCCGATCCCGCCGGACTCGACCGGCTTTCCGTCGGCCCTGAGCGTGACGGTCCGGTTGCCCGAGTCATCGGTCGACCACTCGATGTCGGCGGGGTTGTAATAGGCCATGCGCCCCGACTCGCCTTTCCGGAAGTAGATTTCGTTGAGAACCATGCCTTGCGTCAGGAGATTCCGGAACGGCTCGTCGAGCTTCACGAGCCCGAGGTCGCGCATCACCTTGGTCCAGAAGCGCGAGTAGAGCAGATGCAGGATGGCGTGCTCGATGCCGCCGATATACTGGTCCACGGGCAGCCAGTAGGCGACACGCTGGTCAACCATCTGCGCCGTATTGTCGGGGCACGCGTAGCGCAGGTAGTACCACGACGAATCGACGAAAGTATCCATCGTGTCGGTCTCGCGCCGCGCGGCTTGGCCGCACCGCGGACACTTGCAGTCGACGAACTCGGCGCGTTTGTTGAGGGGGTTGCCGGTGCCGTCGGGCACACAGTCCTCGGGCAGCACCACCGGGAGCTCATGATCGGGCACTGGCACATCGCCACATGCCGGGCAGTGAATGATCGGGATCGGCGTGCCCCAGTAACGCTGGCGCGAGATTCCCCAGTCGCGCAGGCGGTAGAGCACCTGCTTTTTTCCGACTCCCTTCGCCGCGAGGTCAGCGGCAATGGCGTCCACTGCCGGCCCGTAGCCGAGGCCGTCGTAGCGCCCCGAGTTGACGCAAACGCCGCTCTCTTTGTCGGCGTACCACTCCTGCCAGGCGTCGGTGCTGAACGCGTTTCCCGGCACCTCGATGACCTGCGGAATCTGCAGCCCGTACTTCTTGGCGAAGTGAAAATCGCGCTCGTCGTGGGCCGGCACCCCCATGACCGCGCCTTCCCCGTAGCCCATCAGTACGTAGTTGCCGATCCACACCTCGAGCTTCTCGCCGGTGAGCGGGTGGGTGACGCAAAAGCTGGTCGGCACGCCCTTCTTTTCCATTGTCGCGAGGTCTGCCTCCATCACGGAGCCGCGCTTGCACTCCTCGACGAAGGGCTGCAGCGCGGGCCGGCAGGCGGCGAGCATCTCGGCCAGAGGGTGCTCGGCGGCGATCGCGACGAATGTGACGCCCATGATCGTGTCGGCGCGGGTTGTGAAGACCTTGAGCTGTCCCTGAGGTGGGTATCGGCCGCCCTGAGGCCAGTGCGTGGCGGCGGGAATCTGGCCGTCCTTCCAGCTGGTCGGGTCGGACCCATCGTACGAAAACCCGAAATTGACGCCGTAGCTCTTGCCAATCCAGTTCGCCTGCATGGCCTTGACCCGCTCGGGCCAGCCCGGGAGCGTATCGAGCGCGGCGAGGAGCTCGTCCGCGTAGCGGGTGATCGCCATGTAGTACATCGGGATCTCGCGCTTTTCCACGAGGGCGCCGGTGCGCCAGCCGCGGCCGTCGATGACCTGCTCGTTGGCGAGCACGGTCTGGTCCACCGGGTCCCAGTTCACGGCCCCGGTCGTCTTGTAGACGAGCCCTTTTTCGAGCATCCGCAGGAACAACCACTGGTTCCACTTGTAGTAAGCGGGGTCGCACGTCGCGAGCTCGCGCGACCAGTCGATCGCGAAGCCGAGCGACTTCAACTGCGTCCTCATGTACGCGATGTTGTCGTAGGTCCACTTCGCCGGTGGCACCCCGTTCTGCATTGCCGCGTTCTCGGCGGGCAGCCCAAACGCGTCCCAGCCCATGGGCTGCAGCACGTTGTGGCCCCTCATGCGGTAGTAGCGCGTGAGCACGTCGCCGATGGTGTAGTTGCGCACGTGGCCCATGTGCAGCTTCCCTGAGGGGTAGGGAAACATGGACAGGCAGTAGTACTTGGGCTTATCCGCGGACTCGATCGCGCAAAATGCGCCGCTTGCTTCCCAGTCGCGCTGGGCTTCGCGCTCGAGGACCTGTGGATTGTATTTTTGCTGCATGGATGGGCGTGAACAAAGTGCGAATTATAACCGCATCGGCTTCTGGCCCTGGCCGCGCCGGGTTGCCTCACCGGCGCGCCCGCCCGCTGCTCAGCCAGTAGCCGGCCGCGCGGGACAGTCACCACATGCTGGCCTATAATCGGCGTGTTTCATCGCGCGCGCCGCATGTCCCCAGGCTTTCTTTCCGGTCTCAACGAACCACAGCTCGAGGCGGTCACGCTGCCGCACCAATCGGCGCTCGTGCTC
>JAQBFV010000258.1:0-3184 GCA_032123035.1 Betaproteobacteria bacterium
GCTCGCGAGCGATCAAGAGTCCTCGTCTGATTTGGCTCACTCGAAATGCCCTCCGCGTGTTGTGGCGCGTTCTTTTTCGCAACTGATCACGCTTGATCAAGGTCCAGGTTGACGCGCGGAAACACCGAGCGCGACAATGCCGCATCGCCTCGCCATTCTGCGGGGCCGGTGGAGGTCATCCATGAAAAGAGCACTCGGCGTCGTCGTGGTCATCGCACTTGCTTGGGCTCTTCCCGTTACGTCCGCCGTGGCGAAGGGCGATCTCGTCACCTACGCGGAAAAAGAAGGGATGGAGGTTTCGGCACCCGGCCCCGACGAGTCCGTCGTCGTGTTCGTCAGGCCGTACTCGACGCCGACCGCGGCGACGGTCTACGAACGCAAAGACGACGGATCGGTAACGCTCATCACAGCGTCGTACCCCGAGACCTACATGGTCCACAAAGTCGTTCCCGGGAAACACGTCTTTGCCGTCGTGAGCGAGGCTGCGGATTTCATCGAGGTCGACGCGGCCGGAGGCAAGATCTACCCGATCGTGGTCACGCCGCGCATGGGGGCGTGGAAAGCCCGATTCAGCCTCCTGTCGGGCTGTCCGGGCAGCGACTCGTGGGGGAAGATGAAGCAGTGGCTCGCGGGAAGCTATAGCGTGACGCCGAACGAGGCTGCCGCGCTCTGGTTCGAAAGGCACCGCTTGTCCGTCATGGAAAAGGTCCACGCGTACTGGCCGAAGTGGATCGGAAAGTCCGATCGGCCGGTCGTCAAGGCCGAAGACGGCGTCACCGCCTTCTGAGTCGCCGCGCGACGCGGCGCTCCTCGTCGCCCTGATGGCTTGGCTCTTCCAGATCCCGGTGTCGCTCGCCAAAACTCCATCCGCGGCGAAGCTGGAGGCGTTCCGCACGGCGAATCCACGCCCGTGGCGTCGTTGACCCCACCCCGGCAGCCCTTCATCCTCGGTTGGCAGCGACGCAACGAGGCGTCGGAGCCAATCCAGGATGACGGCGACTCGGCCCAGGATTGGCGGAAAGATCGCGCGAGTGCGAGCCGTTCGTTTTCAGCCATCTTCAGGTCACCTGTCCCTCGCCAGAGTCCAATCGGCTCCCTCGATGACGACTTTCAGGGGCCGCGCGCGGGGTGACGACCGTTCCGCGCGGCTCGTCGAGGAGGTCTTTCGCCGCCGCATGCTCGAGCGCTTGCACCGCGTGGAGCTACACTCCCGTTGGTCCCTTTAACGCCACCGCGCCGCGACGCTGGGAAAAACCCGGCGGAAATCGGAGCAAGCATGCCGTCTGAACGGTCTCCAAACGCCTGAACATCATGCATGAACTGATTCGCGATATCACCATCAGCATTGCCGCCGCCTGGTTGCTCGGGCTGGTGGCCCAGTTTCTTCGCCAGCCGTTGTTGCTCGCCTATCTGGTCGGGGGGTTCGTGATCGGGCCCACAGCGCTGGGGCTCATCGAATCCGGCGAGAGCATCCACGCGATCTCGGAGCTCGGGCTGGTCTTTTTGCTCTTCATGATCGGTCTCGAGATCGACCTCAAGAAGATCGCGAGCGCGGGGAAATCGATCACGCTCACCGCGCTGGTGCAGATTTGTGGCGGCGTGCTGCTGGGCCTCGTGTTTTTCCGTGCCCTGGGATTCGGCCTCGGGAGTGGGAGATGGGACGCGCTCTATCTCGCGGTGGCGGCGGCGCTGAGCAGCACGGTCATCATCGTGAAGGTGCTCTACGACAAACAGGAGCTCGACACGCTGACCGGGCGTGTGACGCTCGGCGTGCTGGTGTTGCAGGATCTTGCCGCGATCCTCTTTCTCGCGGTGCAGCCGAATCTGGAGCAGCTCGCGCCGGTCATTCTGTTGTTTTCGCTGCTCCGGGTCGTCGTGCTGGTCGTGGTGACGATGGCGGTGAGCCGCTACGTGCTGCCGGTGATCTTCAAGCGCGTGGCGCGGTTGCCGGAGTTGGTCCAGGTCGGTGCGCTGGCGTGGTGCTTCATCGTCGGGGAGTTCGCCGAGCAGTTGCATCTCTCGCGGGAAATGGGCGCGCTGGTCGCTGGCGTGGCGCTTTCGACTTTTCCCTACGCTCTCGATGTCACCGCCAAAGTCACCAGCCTGCGGGATTTCTTTGTGACGCTCTTTTTCGTCGGACTCGGCATGCAGATTCCGATGCCGACACTCTCGCTCGTGAGCTGGGGGCTGATCTTTGCGGCCTTCGTGGTCGTGAGCCGGTTTGCGCTCACCTTCGCGCCGCTCTACTTCATGCGGCAGGGGCTGCGCATGAGCCTGATCCCGTCGATCAATCTCAGCCAGGTGAGCGAGTTCTCCCTCGTCGTCCTCGGGCTTGGCAAGGAGGCCGGACATTTCGGGCATCCGGCGACGATGGGCATGGCGGCGCTCGCATTCACGCTGCTCGCAGCCGTGTCCACCTTCGGCATGGCGCACTCCGACGGTCTGGCGCGCGGGCTCATCCCGTGGCTGAAACGCTGGGGCCTCCGCGATCTCGAGAGCTCCGGCGACGATGCGCATGCCGAAGGCGGGGAGGGGCACAGCAGCTCGCGGATTCTCTTTCTGGGCTTCTTCCGCACGGCCAGTTCGTTGCTCGAAGACATGCAATGCCACGCGCCCGACCTCATCAAGCACGTCGCGGTCGTGGATTTCAGCCCTGTGGCGCGGGCGGGATTGATCGAGCGCAAAGTCCGCATCGTCTACGGCGACATCACCCAGCGCGACACGCTGCTGCACGCGGGGGTGGAAAAGGCGGAAGTGCTCATCTGCACGATCCCGGATTCGTTGTTGAAAGGCAGCTCCAATGAAAAGCTCGTGCGCTTGCTGCGCGGCCTGAATCCCGCCGCCAAAATCATCGCCACCGCCGAAGTCCTCTCGCAGGTGGACGTGCTGCTCGCCGCCGGTGCGGATTACGTGTCGCTGCCGCGGCTGCGGGAAGCGAACGATTTGCTCGAGGCGGTGCGGGCGGCCACCAAAGGCCTGCTCGATGAGAAGCGCGATTCCCTGAAGAGCGTGCTGGCCGGCCGCCGCGAAGTGCTCGGCTGATGCAGTGCGCCAGCGAAACTGAGGGTGCATGAATCTCCGGCGAAACCCGAAGACTGGTGGAGGCGGCGTGTGACGTTCGTTGTCAGTGTTCGATTTTCCCCGAATTCGGTGCCCCCCGGTAGGGTCGAGGACTGGCGCGGTG
>JAQBFV010000259.1:0-2669 GCA_032123035.1 Betaproteobacteria bacterium
GCCGGCGTCCTGTGGGGCGCGGTCGCGCTCTATGCCGGCCTCGGCTGGGGCCTGCATTACGCGGTGCGTCGCTAGGCGCCCGGTCCCTATGCCGGCGCGCGCGGCTGGTGCGCCTTGGCCACCGACTCGGCCTCGATGAAGACCTTGGAGGAGACCGTCCTCGCGCCGGTCGCGCACCGCTAGTACGTGTTCACCGTGCCGCGGCTGTTGCGCCCAATGTTCGCGCGGCGGCGCGCCGGGCTGGGCGAGCTTTGCCGCATCGCCGCCCGGGGAAAAATGGGGTCAGACTCGAATTTCCGGTAACGATCTCGCAGTGTCCTGCCCGCTCGTCCGCCGGCATTAGAAAATCGAGTCTGACCCTATATCCCGACCCTATATCCCACGTGGCGCCCGAAAATGCTGAGGCTGCGGTGGCCAAGCTGGAGGTTGTCCCAAACGTATCCCCACTGCGGAAGGACAACGTGGAGGTGCTCCGGTAAGTGCTTGAAGTAGTTGGTGGGTGGTACAGGTTTCGAACCTGTGACCCCTGCCGTGTGAGGACAGTGCTCTACCGCTGAGCTAACCACCCACAAAGAGAAAGCGCATTCTAGCACCGCTACCGGTCACGGGTCACCGTTCACGGGTCACTGTTTTTGCGAAGAGCCCCTCCCCGTTTTGATAGGCAATTTTTTCGGCAACGTCCCGCGGCAGCGTCGCGAGCCACTGGCGCGCGAGGCGCGCGTGCTCGATGACGTGGGGCCAGCGGTCGGCGGTGTAGGTGTCCGTGCCAACCATGAAACGATCCGGGAACTCCATAAAAAGCGCGCGCCAACGCGGGTCGAGCCGGCCGCCGGGCGCGTGGTCGGTGCGAAACGCCAGCTCGCACCAGAGGTTCCGGTGACGGCGCAGCATCTCCTGCACCTTTTCCGGTGGCTCGAAGCCCGCGTGCGCCCAGAGAATGCGCGCCCGTGGGTCGTGCCGGAACAGTCGCTCGATCGCGTCGGCGTCGGAGTGGGCGTGCAAAAATAGTCCATGGCGACGCGCCAGTTCCACGAGACGGCGCACGACCGGCCGCTCCGCATCGGTGCCGTAGAGGTGAAACTCCCCGATCGCGACATAGTTATAGCGCTTGAGCCGTGCCTCCACGTAACCGATGATTCTCTCGTCCGACACCCATGTCTCCATGTCCTCAATCGAGCGATAAGGACGCAGCTCCGGTATCACGAGGTCGGGCGCTTCGGCGAGCAGCTTCTGCGTTCCGTCATCATCGGAGCTCGACACGAGCGCGCGCCGGACGCCAGCGTTGCGCAGAAACGCAACCGCATCCCGTGGCGGAACCGTGTCCCACACGTCATGGCTATAGTGGATGTGCGCGTCGAAGATCGGCAGCTCCGCCGCGCTCGCGCATAGTGACACGAGCACAAGGAACAGCCCAGCGATTACCCCTGGCCAGGCCTGTGCTATGGCTGAAAGCTGTCGCATTGAGTTATCGTAGCAAATGACAGGCATGAGTGGTGAGGGATCAGGGATGAGGGGTGCGGGATGAAGGCGGAAGAATAAACTCGGAAAGATGACCAAAGACTTTCCTGTATGCCACCCTTGGCGTTGTCGTTGCGTCCTTGGGCTTTAAATTGATTTTCCCTTGGCGGTAAAGCTTTGCAGTCTTAGGTGAGATCCGATTTACGTTTCACGTTTCACGATTCACGGGATTTAAATGGCTGACGAATACACACCGCTGGTGACGCCACCCGCCGACCGCACAGAGCCGGCGCTGTGGTTTGCTTTTCGGCGCCAGGAAATCCTGGTCGTAAACGGCACGGAGCGTCCGTCCATGCCGTGCTGCGGCGATCTCAGGGAACACGGACTCTCGCCCTCGCGCAGCCATTACCTGGGCCTCTACGGCAGGCAGCACTGCTACGCGGCCGAGATTCCCGAAGTGCAGACCGTGCCGGAAGGCTGGGCGGCGCTTGGGTTGCGCGATCTGTTCGGCCTTGTCGAAACGACGCTCGCAGCGCTATCAGGTCGCGCCTATCAGCTGCTCGATTGGGAACGCAACCAGCAGTACTGCAGCCGCTGCGGCACCCGCACCCAGCCGCGCGGCGACGAGCGCGCACGCAGCTGTCCGGCCTGCGGCTACAGAAGCTACCCGCCGGTCTCCCCTGCGGTCATGATCCTAGTGACCCACGAGGGAAAGCTGCTGCTTGCGCGCAAGCCAATCTGGCCCGACGGACGCTACTCTGCCCTCGCAGGATTCGTCGAGCCCGGGGAAATGCTCGAAGACACCGTGAGACGCGAAACCCGCGAAGAGGTGGGTATCGAGGTGAAGAACATCCGCTACTTCGGCAGCCAGCCTTGGCCCTTCCCCCACTCCCTCATGATCGCGTTCACCGCGGAATACGCGGGCGGCGAACTGCGCCCCGACGGCGTCGAGATCGTCGAGGCGCACTGGTTCGACTCGCGGGAACTGCCGAAGCTGCCCGGGTCGATCAGCATTTCGCGGCGCCTTATCGACACGGTCGCCGGTCGGATCGCGAGCGGCCAATCGCCTCACGGCGATGACTAAACGGCATGGGCGGAAAGCGGAAAAGACCACAAACCAACGGTTCAGTCCACTCACTACTCACCATTCACGATTCACGCCTTTTCAAGTTTGTGCCAGAGGCACGCCCCCTTGCTCGCTCCGTCTATAT
>JAQBFV010000260.1:0-12521 GCA_032123035.1 Betaproteobacteria bacterium
CGTAGTTGTTGCACTGGAGCACCACGGACACGATGTTCTTGCCGATGTCGTGCACGTCGCCCTTGACGGTGGCGATCACCATCTTGGCCCTGGCCTTCGCGTCCCCGAGCCGTTTCTTCTCTTCCTCGAGGAAAGGCTCGAGGTAGCCCACTGACTGCTTCATGACGCGCGCGCTCTTCACCACCTGCGGCAGGAACATCTTGCCGGCGCCGAAGAGATCGCCCACGATGTTCATTCCGTCCATCAGTGGCCCTTCGATCACTCGAATCGGGCGGCCGTATTTCTGCCGCGCCTCCTCCGTGTCCTCGACGATCCAGTTGGCGACGCCCTGCACCAGCGCGTGCTTGAGGCGTTCCTCCACGGGGGCCTTGCGCCACTCGAGGTCTTCGGCCACACGTCTGGCACCACCCGTGACCGTCCCGGCAATGGCCACCATGCGCTCCGCCGCGTCCGCACGGCGGTTGAAGATGATGTCCTCGGCGTGCTCGAGCAGGTCCTTCGGGATGTCCTCGTAGCCGCCGAGCTGCCCGGCGTTGACGATGCCCATGGTCATGCCGGCCTTGACCGCGTGATAGAGAAACGCGGTGTGGATCGCCTCGCGCACTGGGTCGTTGCCGCGAAACGAGAACGAGATGTTGGAGACGCCGCCGCTCACCTTGACGTGCGGCAGCGTGCTGCGAATGATGCGCGTCGCCTCGATGAAGTCCTTGCCGTAGTCGGCGTGCTCCTCAATCCCCGTCGCAATCGCGAAGATGTTGGGATCGATGATCACGTCTTCGGGATCGAATCCCAACTCGTCCACCAGGATGTGGTAGCAGCGCTTGGCAATATCAACACGGCGCGCGAGCGTATCCGCCTGCCCTTTGTCATCGAATGCCATGACGATGACCGCCGCGCCATAGCGGCGCGCGAGCTTCGCGTGCCTGACGAACTCGTCCTTGCCCTCCTTGAGGCTGATCGAGTTCACCACGCACTTGCCCTGCACGCACTTCAAGCCCGCCTCGATGACTTCCCACTTCGAGGAATCGATCACGACGGGAACGCGCGAAATGTCCGGTTCGGACGCGATCAGGTTCAAGAAGGTCGTCATCGCCTTCTTCGAATCGAGCATCGCTTCGTCCATGTTGACGTCAATCATCTGCGCGCCGTTTTCGACCTGCTGGCGCGCGACCGACAGCGCTTCCGGATAGTCTCCGGCCAGGACCAGGCGCGCGAACGCGCGTGAGCCAGTCACATTGGTGCGCTCGCCAATGTTGACGAAGAGCGAGTCGTCGCCGATGTTGAGCGGTTCCAGGCCCGAAAGGCGTGTCCGGCGCTCGAGCTGCGGCACCGGCCGCGGCGGTATCCCCTCGAGCGCTTCCGCAATCGCCCTGATGTGCTCCGGGGTCGTGCCGCAGCAACCGCCTGCGATGTTGACGAAGCCGCTCCTGGCAAAGTCGAGAAGATATCCGGCCGTCTGCTCCGGCGTCTCATCGTAGCCCGTCGGCGCGAGGGGATTGGGCAGTCCCGCGTTGGGGTACGCGGAGACGTAGGTATCCGCGATGTTGGAGATCTCCTCGATGTAGGGGCGCATCAGTTTCGCGCCGAGCGCGCAATTGAGCCCCACCGCAAACGGCCGCGCATGGCGCACCGAATTCCAGAACGCTTCCGGCGTTTGTCCCGACAGTGTGCGGCCCGAAGCATCCGTAATCGTGCCCGAGATGATCACTGGCAGGCGCAGCCCCCGCCGCTCGAAATATTCCTCGATCGCGAAGATCGCGGCCTTGGCATTCAGGGTGTCGAAGATGGTCTCGATGAGCAGCAGATCCACGCCGCCTTCGACGAGGCCATGCACCGCCTCGCCGTAGGAGGCGACGAGCTCGTCGAAGGTGACCCCGCGCGCGCCCGGGTCATTGACCTCGGCCGAAATCGACGCAGTACGGTTGGTAGGGCCGAGGGCGCCAGCCACGAAGCGCGGCCGCTCGCGGTCCTTCGTCGAGTACTCGTCCGCTGCGGCGCGCGCGAGCCGCGCCGCCTGGTAGTTGAGCTCGTGGACCAGCGGCTCGAGATGGTAGTCGGCCTGCGCAATCGACGTCGAGTTGAAGGTATTGGTCTCGATCACGTCGGCGCCGGCGGCGAGATAATGCGAATGGATCTCGCTGACAATCTGCGGCTGCGTCAGCACGAGCAGATCATTGTTGCCCTTGAGGTCGTGGGGATGCTCGGCCAGGCGCTCGCCACGATAATCGCCCTCCGAGAGCTTGTAGCCCTGGATCATCGTGCCCATCGCGCCATCGAGGATCAGGATCCGGCGCTTCATCAGGGCGTCAAGTTGTGCGTGGCGGTCGGACATGGCAGTGGGCGGCTGGCGCAAGAATCCCTGGCGCAAAAGGCACTTAGTTTATCTCGAAACGGGCGGCGGCTGGCCGCCCGCCAGCGGTTGCGACTATAATTTCGCTCCCGTCACGCAGAGCGAAAAACGGCAATAAATCACTTCGAACCCAAAGAGGCTTACGAGTTCTTGAAGAAGAATCCCAACACCGTCTTCATCGATTGCCGCAGCGAGATGGAGTACCTCTTTGTCGGCCACCCGACCGGCGCAATCCTCGTGCCCTGGAACGACGGGCCGAACTGGGAGATCAACCCCGACTTTGTCGCGCACGTGAAGAAGGCCGCGAGCGTGGACCGCCCGATCGTGCTCATCTGCCGCAGCGGTAACCGCTCCCTCGACGCGGGCCGCGCGCTCGAGGAATCGGGCTTCACGAAGGTCTACAACGTGCTGCACGGCTTCGAGGGCGAGCTCGACGATGACCATCACCGCAACGCCAAGACCGGTTGGCGCTTCGAAGGGCTGCCCTGGGAGCAATGCTGATCGGCCGGTCAACATTGCTCCGTTCCAAGTTCGGGGTTGAACTTTGAACCTTGAACGTTGAACCTTGGGCGTGGCGCGAGCCGCCTAGGCCAGCGTCACGCCCAGCATGCTGCCGATGAGGTAAGTGAGTCCGCCGGCGGTTGCCCCGATTGCGAGCATCGGCAAGCCGCTCCATAAAGCGCTGCGGCCGGTGAAGAGCGACAAGGCCGCGAACAGCGCAACCCCCCGTCGCCACGATCGCCGAAACGAGACTGGTGGTACCCGCCGCAAACGAAAAGAACGAGAACAGGGCTGCGCCGTCGCCCCCGGGCTCAATCGCTCGCCACGCCCTGCCCGGCCACAACCGGCGCCGGCGGCAGGCTGGCGTAAATCAACCAGAACCCAAAACCGGCGGCAAGCAGCCCCAGCGTTCCGCCGGCCAGCATTGCCGCGGTGCCCGACAACAAGGGTGAAATCACCCCGGCGTTCACGGCCGAGAAGAGCGAGTGCACGAAGCCCTGCAGCGAAGACGCCATTCCGCGGTTGTGCGGGAAACGATCAAGCACTAGCAACGTGATTGCCGGCATGGTGATCGTCAAACCCACCGCGTAGACCGCCTGATGGATGATGGACCACGGCAGCAGCGGCGGAAACCACACATAGTAGAGCACATTGTAGAGCGCCGCTCCGAACATGATGGTGTAGCCAAGCTTCACCGCCCGCTGCGGCGAGATCCGGCCGGCGAGCCGGCCCGAGAGATACGCGCCAATCAGCATTCCCACGACACCCGCCATGAACAACCACGCGAACTGATGCTCATTGAGGCCCAGATGGCCATAGATAAACGCCGGCGCCGAGAGGATGTAGATGAAAAACCCAGCGAAATTGAGCGCTGCCGCGCCCGCCAGCAGAAGAAAGCGGCCGTTCCAGCCCACGTGACGATAGGCCGCGAGCAGCGGCGCGGGCGCAAAGGGGTGCCGCTCGTGCGGGGGATGCGTCTCGGGAAGGTAGCGCAGGCAAGCGAGAAAGAGGACGACGCCGAGCCCCGCGAGAAACCAGAAGTTCGCGCGCCAACCGAACCAGGTGTGAAGCCAGCCGCCGATGATCGGGGCCACTGCCGGCGCGATGGCGAAGATCATCAGGACTTGCGACATTAACCGCTGCGCTTCGTGCCCGTGGTAGCAGTCGCGGATGATGGCGCGCCCAATGACCATGCCGACGCCGGCAAGCAGGCCCTGCAGCGCGCGAAAGAAGAGGAGCATGTCGATGCTCGGGGCCAGCGCGCAACCCACAGAAGCAAGCGCGTAGCCCGCCACGCCCACCAGAATCGGCCCCCGCCGCCCGAACGAGTCGGAGACCGCGCCGTGGAAGAGCATCATTCCCGCATACGGCAAAAGGTACGCCGTCAGTGTCTGCTGGATGTGGAGCTGCGTGGTGCCGAGTGCATCGGCCATCGCTGGAAACGACGGCAGGTACGTGTCGATCGAAAATGGCCCGATCGTCGCGAGGCCGGCAATGATCAGCGGCAGGAACGCGCTTGGGCGGGATGAAGTCGACAAGGAGCAGTGGGCCGGCTCGAAAGACGGCGATTCTACCGGACCCTCCGGGGCTCCGGGTTCTGTGTTCTGTGTTCTGTGTTTTCGGAGTTCAGGGATCCAAGTTCCGGATTTGGACCATACACCTGGAACCTTGAACCCTGAACATTGAACGCTGAACCTTGAACTTTGAACTTCAAAGTTCAAGTGAGGGGGCGCTCGAAGTGACGGTACTGGATCGCCTCCGCCACAGGCACTGCGGACAACGCCTTCTCCTCTGCGAGGTCGGCAATCGTACGCGCCACTTTGAGAATGCGGTGATACGCGCGAGCCGACAGCCCGAGACGCGCGATCGCCTGCTTCAATACCGTTGCGCCGCGGGCATCCGGCGTGCAATACCGATCCACTTCGCGGCTCGATAGCGCAAAGTTGGGCTTGCCCTGGCGCTCGAGCTGCCGCGCACGCGCGACCGCGACGCGTTCGCGAATAGCCGCGGAACTCTCGCCCTGCGCCTTGTGCACGAGTTCTTCCTGCGGCACCGCCGGCACCTCGATTTGAAGGTCGATTCGATCGAGCAGCGGTCCGGAAATCCGGCCGCAGTAACGTGCAACCTGGCCGGGTGTGCAGCGGCAGCGGCCATTGGTGTGCCCAAGGTAGCCACACGGGCAGGGGTTCATCGCCGCCACCAGCTGAAACTCCGCAGGGAACTCCGCCTGGCGTGCCGCACGCGAAACGCTGATGCGCCCTGATTCCAACGGCTCGCGCAGCACCTCGAGCACCTTGCGGTCGAATTCCGGCAGCTCGTCGAGAAAAAGCACGCCGTGCATGGCCATTGAGATCTCGCCCGGCCGCGGCTGGCTGCCACCCCCGACGAGCGCGACGGCGGAAGCCGTATGGTGCGGCGCACGGAAAGGACGCTGCCGCCAGCGGGCAATGTGAAATCCGGCGGTGCCGAGCGACTGGATGGCGGCGCTTGCCAGCGCTTCGTCCTGTGTCATCGGCGACAGAATTCCCGGCAGCCGCTCGGCAAGCATGGTTTTGCCCGTGCCGGGCGGCCCGACCATGAGCAGGCTGTGCCCGCCCGCGGCCGCAACCTCGAGCGCCCGCTTGGCGTGGGCCTGTCCTTTCACGTCCTGCAGGTCCGGGTAGCAGTTGCGGCTCCCGGCGTGCCCTCCGGCACAGCGCGCGAGCGGCGCGCGCCCGGCGAGATGGGCGCACACGTCGAGCAGCGATTTCGCCGGGTAGACCATTGCCCGCTCCACCAAAGCGGCCTCGCGCGCATTGGCTTCGGGGAGCACGACCGCGCGGCCCTCGCGCGACGCGGTCAGCGCTATCGCGAGCGCCCCGCGGATGGGGCGCAACTCCCCGGTCAGCGCGAGCTCGCCAGCAAATTCGCAGCCCGCCAGCGGCTCCGTCGGAAGCTGCCCGGACGCGGCGAGTATCCCGAGCGCGATTGGCAAGTCGAAGCGGCCCGACTCCTTCGGCAAGTCGGCGGGCGCAAGGTTGACCGTGATGCGTCGCGCAGGGAATTCGAAGCGCGCGTTCTGCAACGCCGCCCGCACCCGGTCCTTCGCTTCCTTGACCGCCGTCTCGGGCAGCCCGACGATGGTGAAGCTCGGCAGGCCGTTCGCGAGGTGCGCCTCCACGGTAACCAGCGGCGCCTCGACACCCGCCAGCGCACGGCTATAGACGACGGCAAGCGACATCAGCCCTACCCCTCGGCATATCCCTGAGGGCTTAACGAGCGAGGTGGGTGAGCGGTGGACCGCGGAGTGTATGGAGCAGCTACGTAACTAGGTGACTAGGTAACTAGGTAACTAGGTGACTAGGTGACTAGGTGACTAGGTGACCGGAACACAAGATTATTCGAACACTCAGTCACTTAGTTACTTAATCACTTAGTCACCTGCTTCTCGAGGTCGGCAACTTGCGCCTCGAGCTCTTCCAACTTGGC
Source organism: Betaproteobacteria bacterium (assembly GCA_032123035.1). GTDB lineage: Bacteria > Pseudomonadota > Gammaproteobacteria > Burkholderiales > SG8-41 > SG8-41. The sequence continues at coordinate 6,320 of JAQBFV010000260.1, forward strand.
GCGCGTGCGCGCCAGCACTTCGCGCTGCACGTCGAATTCCTCGCGGGTGACGAGCTCGAGCCGGCTGAATGCGCCGGTAAGCAACGCCCGCAGGTTCTTCTCGAGGTCCCTAGCGGGGCTCTGGGCGAGAACCTCCTTCATTTTGCGGTCGAGCTCTTCGAAAAGTTTTGGTTCAGCCATGGCCTTCCATTGAAACGAGTATCCGGGTTCGATTTTCCCACAGCGCAGGACCGCACCGGCTTCAGGCTGGTATTCGTTCGGCAGATACGGCCAGCTCCGCTCCCGGAAAACCGGCGATTGCGTTGGCACTTCAATGGTGCGCCACTCCGAATGCGCGCCCCAAAACAGTGCGCAAATATCCGTCAAGCTAAGAGACATTATTGTAACCTATTGTTATTACATAATAACTTTCTTGGCACGGACTATGCTAAAGCTGCCTGCGGCTTATTGCAATTCGTTAACCACAAAAGGGATAACCATGATCAAAAAGACAGTAACAGCGGGATTGATTGCAGCAGCGCTAGGCTCGGGCCTGGCCCAGGCACAGACACCCGCTTCGCCACATACGTTTAGTGCCAACGTCGGGCTGTTCAGCGAGTACATCTTCCGCGGCACAGCGCAGACGGCAGGCGAGCCCGCGGTGCAAGGCGGATTCGACTACGAGCACTCCAGCGGGATCTACGCCGGCACCTGGGCGTCGAACGTCAGCTGGCTCGAGGATTTTGGGTCGTACACGCGCTCGAGCCTCGAATGGGACTTCTACGGCGGGTTCAAGGGGAACATCGGAAAGAGTGACTTCACTTTTGACGTCGGCACGATCTACTACTACTACCCCGGCGACGTCAACCCGACGTTTTTTGATGCTGACACCTGGGAGATCTATGGCGCGCTCGGCTGGAAGTTTCTCGGTGCGAAGTTTTCGTACAACCTGGACGACTATTTCGGCGCACAGCCGCTAACCGGGCAGTCGACCGACGGCACCACGTATCTCGACCTCTTCGCCGACTACCCAATCGGCAGCAGCGGCTTCTCGGTGAACGCACACTATGGGATCTTGGACGTGAAGAACGACGGTACCGGGGCCGCGGAATTGTCCTACAACGATTGGAAGATCGGGGCGACCTACGCGGTGCAGTCGGGAACGCTCAAAGACCTGGAGATCGGCGCGTACTACACGGATACGGATGGGACGAGCGCGTGGATTGATGGCACCGGGTACGACACAGCGAAGTCCACGTTCGTCGTGTACGTCAGCAAATCGTTCTGACGCTCCGCACCGCACGCAGACGTTTTCCTAATTCCCGAGACACTCTGGGAGAGACTCATGAAACTAGTCACGGCAATCATCAAGCCGTTCAAGCTCGACGAGGTGCGTGAGGCACTGTCCGCCATCGGCGTGACCGGCATCACCGTCACCGAGGTCAAAGGCTTCGGACGGCAGAAGGGGCACACCGAGCTCTACCGCGGCGCTGAATACGTGGTGGACTTCCTGCCCAAGGTGAAGATCGAGGCCGCGATCAAGAGCGAACTGCTCGAGCAGGTGATCGAGGCCATCGAGAAATCCGCCAATACCGGGAAGATCGGCGACGGCAAAGTCTTCGTCTTCGAGCTGGAGCAAGTCATCCGCATCCGCACCGGCGAGACCGGCGCGGAGGCGCTATAAGAGGGAGCACACCACATGAAGCGATTACTCACTATCCTTGCGCTTTTCGGCGCCCTGAGCTTTGCCGTCTCGCCGGCAAGCGCCCAGGACAAACCGGCCGATGCACCGGCGGCAATGGCGCCCGCGGGCGCTTCCGCCGCCGCCGCACCGGCGCCGGAAGCGGCGAAGCCCACGCTCGACAGCGGGAGCACGGCCTGGATGATCACCGCCACAGTGCTCGTGATCCTCATGACGATCCCCGGGCTCGCGTTGTTCTACGGCGGCCTCGTCCGGGCAAAAAACATGCTCTCGGTACTCATGCAGGTGTTCGTAACTGTCTCGCTCATCTCGATTCTGTGGGCGGTCTACGGTTACAGCCTGGCGTTCTCGGAGGGCCCCATGAACTCCATAATCGGGGGCTTCGGCAAGGCGTTCCTGGCCGGCATCACGCCTGACAGCCTGAACGGGGTCATCCCGGAATACGTGTTTCTCGTCTTCCAGCTCACGTTCGCGGCCATTACGCCGGCGCTGATCATCGGCGGCTTCGCCGAGCGCATCAAGTTCTCCGCCGTACTGTGGTTCATGGCACTTTGGTTCACGTTCTGCTACGTGCCCATTGCGCACATGGTGTGGGGTGGCGGATTCCTCGGCGCCCTTGGCGCGAAGGATTTCGCCGGCGGAACCGTCGTGCACATCAACGCAGGGATCGCTGCGCTGGTGGGATGCATTGTGCTCGGCAGGCGCATCGGCTACGGCAGGGAAGCGATGCCGCCGCACAACCTGACGCTCACCATGGTCGGGGCCTCGTTGCTGTGGGTGGGCTGGTTCGGCTTCAATGTCGGCAGCGAGCTCGCCGCCGACGGCGTCGCCGGGATGGTGCTCGCCAACACGCAGTTCGCCACCGCGGCTGCGGTTCTCGGCTGGATGTTCGCCGAGTGGATGACGCGCGGCCAGCCGACCATGCTCGGTGCCGCCTCCGGTGCCGTGGCGGGGCTGGTTGCGATCACCCCTGCTTGCGGCTTCGTGGGACCGATGGGATCGATCGTGCTGGGTGCCGTGGCCGGGGTGGTCTGCTTCTGGGCCTGCACGGGCCTCAAGAAAATGTTCCGTTACGATGATTCGCTCGACGTATTCGGCGTGCACGGCATTGGCGGCATCATTGGCGCCATCGGTACCGGCGTCCTGATGTCAGGAGCGTTGGGCGGTGTCGGCTACGACGAGGGCGTCACGATGGGCGGCCAGCTCGTCACGCAGACGATCGCGGTTGTCGTCACCCTGCTCTGGACCGGGATCATCAGTTACATCCTCTACAAAGTCGTCGACATGCTGGTCGGGCTGCGCGTTGCGGAAGAGAGCGAGCGCGAAGGGCTCGACTCCACGCAGCACGGCGAGGTCGCCTACCACACGTAAACAAACTGGGAATGTGGCTCAGGGGCGCCTGCGGGCGCCCCTTTTTTTGATACGGCGTGACCAGTGACCGGTGACCCGTGACGGGCAACACGGGCCACCGCGCTCATCAGGCGCGGAATCATTGTTTCTACGCGATATCGGAAAGCATTTACAATTAAAACAATTTTCGGCCACGGGCCTAACAAGACCAGCCACCCCTGATGAAAATTGCTTTCGTAGCCGACCCCCTGGATTCGTTCAAGATCTACAAGGACACCACCTTCGCCATGATGAGCGAGGCGGCGGGTCGGGGCCATACGCTCTACTTCATGGAACAGGAAGACCTGAATTGGCGTGGCGGGACGGTCTTTGGTAGTGCGCGCCGCATCCATCTCACCGGAGAAAAAACGGCCTGGTACCGTGCTGAGCCGGTAAGCACGGTACCGCTCGAGGATTTCGACGTGGTTCTGATGCGCAAGGACCCCCCGTTCGACATGGAGTATGTCTACAGCACGTATCTGCTCGAACTGGCGGAGGCGAACGGCGCGCGCGTATTCAACCGGCCACGCGCGATCCGCGACTGGAACGAAAAGATGGGCATTGCACGGTTTGCGCAGTTTGCGCCGCCCACGCTGGTCACGCGGCGCGACCAGCTGATCCGTGACTTCCTGGCCGAGCACGGCGACGTCATCCTGAAGCCACTCGACGGAATGGGCGGCACCTCGGTGTTCCGGGTGCGTAACGACGATCCCAACGTCAACGTGATCATCGAGACCGTGACGCACTATGGGCGCAAGAGCATCATGGCCCAGCGCTTCATCCCGGAGATCCGCGACGGTGACAAGCGCGTGCTGCTGATCGCAGGCAAGCCAGTGCCCTACTGCCTCGCCCGGGTACCCCGGCCGGGTGAGACGCGGGGCAACCTGGCCGCGGGGGCGACTGGCGTGGCGCGGGAACTCACCGCCCGTGACCGCGAAATCGGCGAAGCGCTGGGTCCGGCCCTCTACCGCGAGGGCCTGCTGCTCGTTGGCCTCGATGTGATCGGGGACTACCTTACCGAGGTCAACGTCACCAGCCCCACCTGCTTTCAGGAAATCGCCGAACAAACAGGCTTTAACGTCGCCGGCGCGATGCTGGACGCGCTCGAGGCCGCCCTGGCCCGCTGACCGGCCGAGGAGGCCCCTGCTGCATTGTGCACCGCAGTAGAGTAGACTTTTACGACCCGAATACGGGACTGTAAGGTCTTTTGATGATTGGGATTTTGATCGTAAGCCACGGGACGTTGGGCGAGAGCCTGATCCATTGTGCGAGCCATGTGCTCAACAAGCGCCCGCCGAGGGTCAAGCAGCTCGGCATTACCGCCCAGGACGACCCGTTCAGCCTGCTTCCGCAAGCCCAGACCCTCGTCAAGGAACTCGACGACGGCGACGGCGTGCTGATCCTCTCCGACATTTTTGGCGGCTCGCCGGCCAACATCGCCGCCAAACTCCTCGTTCCCGGCCGCGTCGAGGGCGTGGCCGGGGTGAATCTCCCGATGCTGATCCGGGTGCTGACCTACCGCGATAAGCCCTTGCAGACGGCCGTCGTGAAAGCCATCAGCGGCGGTTGCGACGGCGTGGTGCGCATTCCCGCCCTCGTCGTCAATCATGCTGCAACGGGAAGTTGAGATCACCAACAAACTCGGGTTGCACGCCCGGGCCTCGGCCAAGCTGACACAGGTCGCCGGGCAGTTCGAGAGCGGCGTGTGGATCAGCCGCAACGGCCGCCGCGTCAACGCCAAAAGCATCATGGGAGTCATGATGCTGGCAGCGGCGAAGGGTTCGTCCGTCGTCCTGGAAGCCGACGGTCCGGACGAAGAAGCCGCAATGGCAGCCGTCACCGCCCTCATTGCCGGCCGGTTCGAGGAAGACGAATAAAAAAACAGGGCCCCTCGCTCGGCCGGAGCTTATTGCGTCTGGCTGACCTAGTGTTACGCTCAAGCCTTAGTCCCTGATCCCCAGGCCCTGTTTTTATGAGCTTCTCCATTCACGGCACTGGTGTCTCCGGTGGTATCGCCATCGGGCATGCGCATCTCTTCTCGCATGCCAAGCTCGAGGTCGCGCGCTACGTCGTGCCGCAGGGCCAGGTGGCCGAGGAATCCGCACGATTCGAAGTCGCGGTGCGCACCGTGCGCGCGGAGCTCGAGAGTGTGCGCGCCACCCTCCCCGCTACCGCGCCGGCCGAGCTCGCGGCGTTTATTGATTTGCATTTGATGATCCTCGGCGACTCGATGTTGTCGGTCGTCCCGCGCCGGATCATCGAAACGGAGCAGTGCAATGCAGAATGGGCGCTCCGGGTCCAGATGGACGCCCTGCTGGCCCAGTTCGACCAGATCGAAGACGACTATCTGCGCGATCGGAAGAGCGACGTGACCCAGGTGGTCGAACGCATGATGAAGGCGCTCTCGGGGCAGCCAGGCTATGTTCCGCCGCCGCCCAAGGCTGATCCCGAGCAGAATTTCATCCTGGTCGCGCGCGATCTTTCACCCGCTGACGTCGTGCAGTTCAAGCAGCACCAGTTCGCAAGCTTCATTACCGACCTCGGCGGCACGACCTCGCATACCGCGGTCGTGGCGCGCAGCCTGGCCATTCCCTCGATCGTGGGGCTGCACAGCGCCCGACAGCTGATCCATGAGAACGAGCTGGTGATCGTGGATGGCATTCAGGGTGTCGTCATCGTCGACCCCGACGAGCAGGTGCTCTCCGAGTACCAGTTGCGCCAGCACGAGTTCGACCGCGGGCGCCAGAAGCTCAAGCGGCTGAAGGACACGCGCGCGGTCACGCTCGACGGCGTGACGGTCGATCTGCAGGCCAACATCGAGCTGCCCGGCGACGTCGCCGAAGCCAGGGAGAACGGCGCCACCGGCATCGGTCTCTTCCGCAGCGAGTTCCTGTTCCTCAACCGTCGGGATCTTCCGGACGAGGACGAGCAATTTGAGGCCTACCGCAAGGCCACCGTCGACATGGAGGGCATGCCGGTCACGATCCGCACCTATGACTTGGGAGCCGATAAGCCCAGCGACGAGCTGCAGCGGCACACACCCAACCCAGCGCTCGGATTGCGCGCGATCCGCCTGTGCCTGATCGAGCCGAAGCGCTTCCTGATCCAGCTACGCGCCCTTTTGCGGGCATC
>JAQBFV010000261.1:0-9609 GCA_032123035.1 Betaproteobacteria bacterium
CAGTGGCGAGCTACCGTGAGCGGTTTAGTCCATTCATCACTCGCCGCCTACCGCTCACCGCTCACCGCTCACCGCTTACCGCTTACCGCTTACCGCTTACCGCTTACCGCTTACCGCTTACCGCTTACCGCTTACCGCTTACCGCTTACCGTTTTTAATAACGGTACTGGGTCTCGTTGAGGTACCACACCACGTCCGCGATTTCCTCTTCGCTCCAGCGGAGATTCTGCGCCTTCGCCATGTTGGTCACGATCTGCCGCAATTCGTTCACGTTGAGCGGAATGCGGTTCGGCCGGCTGTGCACCTTGGGCGTGTGGCACAGCACGCAATGATTCTCGTACAGCGCGCGACCTCGTGCCACGTCCGGAACACCTGCGCTACTCACCGGGCTGGCGGCCACGCCCACCACAAGCGCCAACAGACAACCTGCCCAATATCCGGGACCGGGGCTCAACGCTTTGCATCCCTACCTTTTCGCCCCCCGCGCTTCAGGACCGCATCGATCTCGGCCGCGGCCTCCGCCACGTCCTGCTCGCGATAACAGCCCGGCTCTGCCGGCCGGAAGTGATCGGCGTGGAAAAAAGCGCACGCTTCAACCAGGTGACGGCGCGCATCCGCGTCAACCGCCAGCTTCGCGCGAGCCTTTCGCCCCTCACGTCTCGCCTCGGGCGCCCTCTTCCTCCGGCCGCGGCCTGCGTCCCCGGTGACCATGTCCATCGCCCTCAGTTGACGGTGAGCTTTTTCGTCGTCGCCTTGACCCTCATCGGCAACGTGAGGTTCAACACACCATCGGCGTATTTGGCAACGGCCTTGGCTTCGTCGACTTCGTGCGGAAGTGTGAAGCCACGCGACACCTTGCCGTAATAACGCTCGCTGCGGATGATTTCTTCACCCTTCTTTTCCTCGCTTTCTTTCTTCACCTCGCCGCTGACCGTCACTTGGTTGCCGTCGATCGCAACCTGGATGTCTTCCTTCTTGATGCCGGGCATCTCGGCTTTGACGATGTAGCTGTCATCCGCCTTGGTGACATCGATCTTCACCTTCATCTCTGCCGGCATATCGAGATCGAAGCGCATCGGCCGCACAAACAGGCCTTTGAACAGGTCATCCATATCATTGAACGGATCGAATCGAGTGATGTTTGCCATGATCCACTCCTTGGCTCTAACGGCGGGTCTCTAGCGGTCCCAACCCTCAGACTTTCCAGGCCGACCCGCCTAGAGACATCCTACGCCTGCAGCCCCGCAATGTTTTGACCTACGTCAAGGCGTCTTCCGGTCGTCCCGGCGAATGGCAACCCCCTGTTTTCTCGCGCCTGGACAACCGTTCGTGGGAGCACTACCGACGATTCACTTCATCGGACCCGCGCTGCAGGAAGCAGGTAAAGGCACTCGATGCCGCGGCAAACAGCCAGAACAGGAAGAACCCCAGCGAATAGACGGCCATGCGGCTGAGTTCGAGCGATTCACCGAAGATTGCCAGGTCCGAGGGATCGAAAAGCGTAAAAAACACCGCCTCCGCGACGCCGGCGACGATGAAAGACGGCCACAAGATCCAGATGATTCGTTGTTGCATGGCGCCCTCCTTGTCAGTCGCTGCGCGGCGCGAGCTCCAGCGGCTGCGCCGAATGCAGTCTCCACTCGCCGGTCAGCCGCCAGGTGCCGGCTTCGTCCTCCAATATGACGCGCCTGCGTTCGGCGGCTTTGCCAGGCCGCCCGCTGTGATAAATCTCGCGGCTGCCGACGATGACGATGCGAACGTCTTGACCTGGATCAAAGCCCGGCGCCATCCGGAACGGTAACTTCGCATGATACAAAGGAAAATCAAGGGGCCACGCATGACGACGATCACCGACCGCATCGACAACGTCACCCGCATCCCAGCGGAGTATTTGAAGGCCACCTTGCCGGCACCCAAGGCCGTGAAGATCGAGATCTCGCCGCGCTGCAACTACCGCTGCGGCTTCTGTGCCCTGCGCACGCGCGAGGTGCAACCGAAATGGGACATGGATTTTGAGCTCTTCAAGCGGGTCACCCGGGAGATGCGCGAGGCGGGGGTGCAGGAGATCGGCGTGTTCTACCTGGGCGAGTCTTTCATGAACCCGCGCCTCCTGGTCGACTGCATCCGCCATCTCAAACGCGACATCGCCATGCCCTACGTTTTTCTCACGTCCAACGCCTCCATGTCGTTTCCGGAGGCCGTCGAGGAATGCATGAAGGCCGGTCTCGACTCGCTCAAGTGGTCGGTGAACGCGGCCGACGAATCCCAGTTCGAGCACATCATGGGCGTGTCGGGCAGATTGTTTCGCCGTGCCCTGGAAAACATCAAGGCGGCGGCAGAGGTCCGCGCACGCGGCGGCTACAAGACCGGACTTTACGCCTCCTCCATCCGCTATGATGGCGAGCAGCAGGAGAAGATGGAGCAACTTCTCTCGGAGCGCGTTCGGCCGTATGTCGACCAGCACTACTGGCTGCCGCTCTACTCGATGGGCGCCTTTGCCACGCAACGCGAGGAGCAACTCGGCTATCGCCCGACAGCCGGCAACCAGGGCCGGATCGGCGCATTGCGCGAACCGCTGCCATGCTGGTCTGCATTTACCGAGGGGCACGTCACGGCCGAAGGCAAGCTCTCCGCGTGCTGTTTCGACGCGACCGCCAATTGGACCATGGGCGATCTCAACCAGGTCTCGTTCACGGACGCCTGGAATTCGAAACCCTTCGTGGCGCTGCGAGCCGCGCACCTCAAAAAGGACGTTACCGGCACCGTTTGCGAGAAATGCGTCGCCTACCAGTGAACGCCGGACCCGGTTTCCGCCGCAGTTGACCCAAATCAATACGCAAAGCGCCATCCAGAGTAGATTAGTCCTTAGACATTGTGCGCCCAGCGTGTTGCGCAAATTTTCACAGGCAAGCGGATTCGCCTATGAGTCAACGCCGCGTAATGAAGAAGCGGTCGGCTGGATCCGCGAACCAGGCGCCGGGTTTGGCGTTGACCCAATCACCTGGAGGGTAAAGCCATGTTCAAGAGCATTCTGGTCTCGACCGACGGCTCCGGTCCGTCACGGCGCGCCATCAAACGGGCAGTGCAGCTTGCGAAGGAGCAGAAAGCGCGGCTGACCGGGTTCTACGTGGGTCCACCCTGGCAGCCAGCCGCGTACGCGGAGTTCGTGCCGCCGGCAAGCTTATCGCCGAAGGCGCACGAGGCGAGCGTCAAAAAAGCGGCGACGCGTTACCTGGGCGTTGTGAAGAAGGCGGCGGCAGCGGCGCGCATGCCGTGCAAGACGTTCTACGTCATGGCCGAGTTTCCCTATACGGAGATCATCAAGGCCGCGAAGCGCAATCGCTGCGACCTGATTGTGATGGGCTCCCACGGGCGCCGCGGCATCTCACGGCTGCTGCTGGGTAGCCAGACGGGCAAAGTGCTCGCGCATAGCACGCTGCCGGTGCTCGTCTGCCGCTAGACGCGGCAGGGTTCAACGTTCAAGGTTGGGTGCCTGCTGCATGCGGACATGCCGCTTTGAACTTGGAACTTTGAACTTTGAACACGTGACTTGCTCGCAAGTCACTGGCGTTACCAGTGGCCAACGAGCTCCATCAGGCCATCGACGTCGTTCAGCTCGATATCGCGCTGTTGCACCGCGATGAGGCCGGCGCGCTGGAAGCGTGACATCAGCCGGCTGACCGTCTCGAGCGTGACGCCGAGGTAGTTGCCGATCTCTTCGCGCGTCATGCGCAGCACGAAGCAGGTGGCGGCAAAGCCCAGGCGCTGATAGCGACGCGACAAGCTAAGCAGGAACGCGGCTAGCCGCTGTTCTGCGCTCATGCTACCCAGCAGGAGCATCAGTCCCTGATCGCGCGAGATGTCGCTGGAGAGCGCACGGAAAAGCTGGCGCTGCAGTCCGGGCGTCGATGCCGCCATCTGCTCGAGCTGCGCGTAAGGAATCACGCACACCTCGCTGTCCTCGAGCGCGATCGCATCGTAGGGATGGCGGCCGGGACTGATCGAATCCAGCCCGAGCATTTCTCCCGGCAGGTAGAACCCGGTGATCTTCTCATCGCCCTGACGCGATACGCCCACGGACTTGACGGCTCCGCTTCGCACGGCGTACAGCGCGTCGAAGGTGTCCCCGCTACGGTAAAGCGCCGCGCCGCGCGCCACTTTGCGCTTTTGCGCGACGATCGTATCGAAGCGTTCAAGCTCCCGGCTGCCGAGGTTTGACGGCAAACACACGCCCTGCAAGCAACACGATGTGCATGTAACGCCAGGCCGGCGCTCCGAGACCAGCCGGGGAGAACAACTTGCGCGAGTCGTTACCCGGCTCTGCGGGATCACAGGGGTGATGACAACGTTTTGCAACATGCTGAACTCCTGGTTGACTGCTCAGTTACGTTCAAATGTTTTCAGCTCGGAACCTCATCGATGTCCTTGCGAGCCCATCATTTGCTCGAGAATTTCGGTGATGCGCTCGAAATCGACGGACTTGTCCAGAAAGTACTCGGCCCCGGCGTCCGCGCTCGCCTTGAGGTGCTGGGGCGAGTTGTAGTTGGTCAACACGATTCCTCGCAGCCCTGGCAGGCGCGGCTTCACGTGCGCGAGCACGTCGATGCCGTTTCCATCGGCAAGGCTGATGTCGAGTATGGCCACGTCGGGGTGAGTAGACAGGATTCCGGCCACGGCTGTCCTGTAGCTGTCCGCCTCGCCGACGACATCGACTCCGTCGACCTCGCGGATCATCTCGATCAGCCGTTCCCGAACGAGTAATGAATCCTCTACTACGAAGACTTTCACTTCACCGGGTACCGTAGCGTTGTTGTTCACGCCCCAGTATGCGCAGCGACCCGGCGCAAAAATATCGGCGGATCCTTAAACTGAGTGTAGGAATCGTCCTACCCCGGCTGATGAGGCGGGACTTGTGACTGGTGACTTGTGACTGGAAAATGCCTACAAATCAGGGCAGTTGCCGTTAGTCACCGGCAACGGCGCAATTCGGCGTGGCCGCCTTACTGGACACTGGTCACTGGTCACCGGTCACGCTTTCAGGAATGAGGGCCAGGCGGATTGTCGAGCAACTTGTGCTCGATCGCGTAGCGAATGAGCTCCGCCTGGTTGGCGAGCTGCATCTTCCGCATGATCCGGGTCTTGTGCGTGCTGATGGTTTTTACGCTCAGGCTGAGCTGCCTCGCGATCTCGCTCACCGACGTGCCACTCGCGATCAGCCGCAGCACTTGGAACTCGCGGTCGGAAAGCCGCGTATGCGGAGCGCCGGTCGCGGCGCCATTGGCATCGAGGGCGAGCCGTTGCGCGGTTTCCGGGGTCACGAACGCGCCTCCCGCCGCGATCCGCCGGATCGCGGCGACCAGCTGGTCGGCAGCGCTCTCCTTTGTCAGGTAGCCCGATGCGCCTGCCTTCAACGCGCGCACCGCGTACTGCTCCTCGCTGTGCATGCTGAGCACAAGGATCGGCAGGCGCGGCCTTTCCTGCTTGACTTGCCTGATGAGCTCGATCCCGCTGCGGCCGGGCATGGACATGTCGAGTACCGCGATGTCGTAGTCGCCTTCGCGAATCCGCGCCAGCGCCTCCGCTCCGTTGTTGGCCTCGCCGGAGACAGTCATGTCACCGGTCTCGGAGAGGAGCTCCTTGAGACCCGCGCGAACGATGGGGTGGTCGTCCGCGAGCAGCACTCTGATCATGCCCGCACCTGCGCACCGCGGTACGGAGCAGCGGGAATCTCGATTTCGACGAGCGTGCCGCCCTGCGTCCCTGCCCGAATGCTCGCCGTGCCACCCAGCGTGTGCGCGCGCTCCCTGATCCCGCGCAGCCCGTAGGATTTTTCCTTGTTGAGCGCTTCGGCATCGATGCCTTTACCGTTGTCCCCGACGGCCACCTTGAGACGCTCTCCCGCCACTCTGACCGATACCCGGACTTCGGTCGCCTGTGCGTGACGCGCCACGTTGGTCAGCGCCTCCTGCACCATCCGGTAGATTGCCGTGACCAATGGATCCTTGAACTCCACGGCGCTGGCATCCAGATCCAGGCTGACCACGATGCCGGTGTGTTGCGAGAACTCGTGCACCAGGTGCTCGACCGCCGGTGTGAGGCCGAGGTCGTCGAGCATCGCCGGCCGCAGGTCGGCGGCGATGCGACGCACCGACCCGACCATGGCATCGACGAGCTGCTTCATCTTCTCCGCCTTGTCGACCAGCGGCTTTTCCGCACGCGGCAGGCGCGATGCGAACCAGGAAACGTCCATCTTGAGTGCGGTCAACCATTGCGCCAGCTCGTCGTGGAGCTCGCGCGCGATGCGCATGCGCTCGGCCTCGCGCACGTCGTGCATGGCGGCGTAGAGCTCGTGCAGCTGGCGGTGGGTCTCTTCCAGCGCATCGTGCGCGCGTTTGCGCTCCGTGATATCGCGCAGAATCACGGTGAGGAGCTCGTGCCCCCCCGTCTCAACGCGCGAAATCGACGCCTCGAGCGGAAACTCCTCGCCGTTCGCCCGCAGCCCGTGGAGGACCGTCTCGTCGCCCATGCGGCGGGTGGTCATCCCTTGCTCGCGAAAGCCCCCGACATGCGCGCGGTGCGCCGTCCGGAAGCGCTCGGGGATGAAACGGTCGAGCGTTTTGCCGACCGCCTGAGCGGCCGGGCAATGAAAGATGCGCTCGGCAGCGGCGTTGAAGAGCACGATCCTTTGCTGCTCGTCGACCGTGATGATGGCGTCCATCGCCGACTGCAGAATACCGTGCAGCTGCGAACTCTGGTCCGCGCTCTGATGCGGCGTGTCCGGTTGAAACTCCTGCGCCATCAGAAACTATTCCTCGAGGCGCCGCGCGCGCGCATAGCGCCATGAATACTGGCCACGAATACAGGGTTGGACACGGGAGTGGCCGCCCGATCGCGGCGTGATTGCGGAAGTATACCGAAAGCGGTCTGCGGCGGCGCCCGAGCTTTCGCCGGTCCGCGGCAGGTGCAGGTGCTATGGCACCAGGACGTACTGTCCCGGCGCCTCTGCGAGCGGCGCGTAACCGCGCGCAGGAGCTCCCATGGCAGGTCGGCCGGCGCGGCCCGTGGAATGGGCAGCAAGCCAGCGCTGCCACTCCGGCCACCACGATCCCTGTGTGACCGGCGTTGTGGCGCGCCACGTATCGGGATCCACGTACTTGGCGTTCCGCCTGCGAGTGTCGACCTGGTAGCTGCGATTGGCGTGTCCAGGCTCGCTCACAACGCCGGCGTTGTGCCCGCCCGTGGTCAGAAGAAAGGTGACCTCGGTATCGGTAAGAATATGGATCCGGTACACGGATCGCCACGGAGAGACGTGGTCGCGCACCGTTCCAACGGCGAACAGTGGCACCTCGATATCGCCCAGCGCGATTGGCTTGCCGCCGACTTCGTAGCGGCCTTCGGCGAGATCGTTCCCGAGGTAGAAGTTCCGCAGATATTCCGTGTGCATGCGATACGGCAGGCGCGTGGCGTCGGCGTTCCAGGCCATCAGGTCCGTGAGCGGGCGGCGGCGCCCTATGAGGTAATCGCGCACGACCCGCGACCACACGAGGTCCTTCGAATTCAGCAGCGTAAAGGCGCCGGCCATCTGCTTGCCGTCCAGATAGCCCTGGTCCCACATCAGGTCTTCAAGGTAGGCAACCTGACTCTCGTCGATGAAGAGCGAGAGCTCACCCGGCTCTTCGAAGTCGACCTCCGATGCCAGCAGCGTGACCGAGCGCAAGCACGTGTCGTGGTCCCGCGCCAGGCGCGCCGCGGCGATCGCGAGCAACGTGCCCCCAAGGCAATATCCCACCGCGTGGATACGGCGCTTCGGGAGCACCGCCGAGACGGCCTCAAGCGCGGCCATGACACCTAGCCTCAGGTAGTCCTTCATGCCGAGATCACGGTCCAAGGCATCGGGGTTTTTCCATGAGATCATGAAGACCGTGTGCCCCCGCCGCACAAGATAGCGCACGAGCGAGTTGTGGGACGAGAGGTCGAGAACGTAATACTTCATGATCCAGGAGGGGACGATTAGCACCGGCTCCCGGTAGACGCGTGCCGTCGCGGGCCGATACTGGATGAGCTCCATCAACCGGTTGCGGAAGATCACCTTCCCAGGCGTCACCGCAACGGTCTTGCCGACCTCATAGGCTTCGGCGCCTTCCGGGCGGCGCCCGGCCGCGAGCCGCTCCACGTCGCCCCACCAGTTGGCGGCACCCTGGAGAAGGTTCATGCCGCCGCTGCGGCTCATCTCGTGCAATACCTCCGGGTTGGTCAGAGGAAAATTCGACGGCGAGAACACGTCCAGCAATTGGCGCGCGATAAAGGTGACGACCTGCTCGTGATGCGGCGTCACGCCGCGCACTTCCGTCGTTGCATTCCACCACCACTGCTGCAAAAGCAGAAAGCTCTGGTGGATGAGGTTGAATGGGTACTGCTGCCAGTCGGAATGATGAAAGCGGATATCCTGCGGCAGGGGCTCGATGCACGGCGGGCAACGCGTGTTTGCCGACTGCATCGTGTAGAGAACCAGCCGGTGCAGCTTGCGCAGCGCCTTTTCCCCGAGCTGCTGCTGCTTGCCGGGCGAGAGCGCAAGGTGCGTCAGCCAATCGCCCATCGCCGCTCCCACCGATGCCGGCGACAGGCCTTGCGTCAGCCGCGCCATCGCCGCGTGCAGCATGCGGTCCTGGTTGTGGCCGTGCCCGCTGATCAGCTCAAAGTCCTTGATATCGCTCAGATCCATGCCTCGGTTCCGCCCGTGCTGCATTCCCTGTCGTTTCTTGGAAAATTCTCCCCCAATCGCGCTGACCGCCATTGACGCAGATCAAGCCAGCGGCGTGCACCCTGCGGGAGAATTACTCATGACTTCGAGTAAATGCGGAGTCGATACCTCGGGCGGATCTGAACTCGGAGGGCGCGCGATCGATTTGCACGCCAAATGCCCACTCGTCACTCCGAGGACTCCGTGACCACGACGCCCAGGAGCCTTATCGCCTACGCTCCGTACGGAGTGGGTCTCATGTGCGCCCTCGTCTACTTCGAGCGCGACACTGACGTGTATGGATGGTGGATCGGTGCCCGCGACTCGGAGTACCTCTCGGCCTATTTCAAGCTGGAGCACTTCTTTTCCAGCAAGCCGACCCACTTTTACGCGAGCGAGGGATCGGATCTTTACGGCGGGTGGAAGCACCTCTACTCGGCACGCACGACCGAGCTCGACAAGCCTGTTCCAGTCGAGGACGCGGTCTCGCACGAACTCGAGCGCGTCCAGAATATGTTCGTGACCGAATGGCTCTTCTTCGACGACGATTCCGAAATTGCAGCTGAGCGTGCCGCATACGACCGCTACAACATGCCCCTCGGTCAGGTCAACATCCGGGCCCAACGGCTGAACAAGCTCGACAAACATCAGGCGGTCTGGCTCTACCGCTCGCATGATTTCCAGGCCGATGTCGTGGAGTATCTTCAGCGCTTCTGGCCTCTCGACTACCGCGGTACATAATCAGAACCCGTGATCGGTGAACGGTGAACAGTGAACGGTGTTCTAACGTATTAGTATTACGAGGCGGGTCTCGCCGTTTACCGTTTACCGTTTACCGCAGATGAAGGAGGGATCATGACCGGACCCGT
>JAQBFV010000262.1:0-12700 GCA_032123035.1 Betaproteobacteria bacterium
GCACCGCTTTCGATCGCTGTGCCGTGGTCACACCGAGCGCCCGCAGCTTGCCGGCCTGGACGTTAGGCACCGCCGGCGGCATCGTGGAAAACGAGACCGCCACTTCGCCGCTCAAGAGGCCAGCCACCGCTTGCGGACTACCCTTGTAGGGGACGTGAACCATCTTGATCGCGGCCATGGATTTCAGCATCTCGGCCGCCAGATGCACGATGGTGCCGTTGCCTGATGAGCCGTGAGAGATTTCATTGGGACGCTTTTTGGCGAGCGCGATGAGCTCTCGTAGCGATTTGACCGGCAAAGACGGGTGAACCACCAGGATGAGAGGTGAGGCAGCGATGAGCGTGATCGGCGTGAAATCGCGCACGGGGTCATAAGGCAACCGTCGATAGAGGCTGGCATTGATCGCGTGCGTCGTGATGTCCTGCAGAAACAGTGTGTAACCATCACCGGGCTGCTTGGCGATGTAGTCGGATGCGATCGTCGTCCCCGCTCCCGGCCGCGGCTCGACCACGATCCGCTGCTTGAGACTCACCGACAGCTTCGCGCCGATCGAACGTGCGAGAAGATCGGAAATACCGCCTGGAGTAAATCCGTGGATCAGACGTATTGGTTTGCTGGGATAGCCCGATTGGGCCACTGCAACCGGCGCCGTTAACATCAACCCACACGCGACGGCCAATATGTTTAGCAGCAGTCGGTTCATTGTGCCTCCTTCTTTGCTCACTAGCTAAACCGGAGAACATGCTAGCACGGAACTCGCGCGCGACGACTCCGGGATACATGAGGGTTTGCGCCACATGGGCGCAATCCCCGCCCACGCCCTGCCATGCCCTGGTGCGTCTCCTTGTAGAATGTGGACTGGCACTCCCTTCCAGTCATCCTTGATGCCATCAAGGAAAGAATCCGCCTGTTTCGTGAGTCGACAAAGTGACGAGGAGAAGATGAGCAACAGCCTGCCCGCAATGATGAAGGTCGTCGCAACCGCGGCCCCCGGCGGCCCCGAGGCGCTGCAGCCCGGGGAACGCCCCCTGCCAAAGCTCGAGCCCGGCGAAGTCCTGGTCAAGGTCGCCGCCGCCGGTGTCAATGGTCCGGATCTGTGGCAACGCAAGGGCCTCTACCCGCCCCCCGCGGGGGCCACCGATCTGCTGGGGCTCGAAGTCTCGGGCGAGATCGTGGCGCTGGGCAGTCAGGCCGAGCGCTGGAAGGTCGGAGACAAGGTTGCCGCCCTCACGAACGGCGGTGGCTACGCGGAATATTGCGCGGTTGATGCCAGGCACTGCCTGCCGATTCCGGGCGAGGTCAGCCTGCAGGACGCCGGCGGCCTGCCGGAGACCCTCTTTACGGTGTGGAGCAATATTTTCATGGGCGCCGGCCTAACTGCCGGCGAAACTCTGCTGGTGCACGGCGGCGCCGGCGGCATCGGCACGACCGCCATCCAGCTGGGCAAGGCCTTCGGCGCGAAAGTGATCGCCACCGACAGCCCGGACGAGCGCTGCGGAATTTGCCGCGAACTCGGCGCTGACCGGGTGATCGACTACCGGCGCGAGGACTTTGTGGAAATCGTGCGCAATGAGGGTGGCGCCAATGTCATTCTCGACATCGTGGGCGGCCCGAACATCGAGCGCAACTTCAAGGCAGCCAGCCCTGATGCGCGCATCGTTCAGCTTGCGTTCGCCCTGGGTTCGAAGGTGGAGATCAACCTGATGCCGGTGATGCTGAAGCGGCTCATCTACACCGGCTCGACGCTGCGCACCCGGCCAGCCGCGTTCAAAGCAAAAATCGCCCAGGAGCTGGAGGCGAAAGTGTGGCCGCACATTGCGAGTGGCCGTATTCGCGCGGTGACGCGCCAGACATTTCCGCTCGCCGAGGCGGCGAAGGCACACGCGCTGATGGAATCGAGCCAGCACACCGGCAAGATCCTGCTGACGGTGGCATGAAAAATCAAAACAATCATCGGCGGCTGCAGTGTGGTTTTTTTGCGATCGCGTCTAGTGACCCATCACCGGTCACGCCCTTCTAGTTAGATGAGCCGGAGCTGCGGATCGGTGTTCTCTTCGTTCTCGGCCTGCGCGGGCGGCCGCCGCCGCAGCATTGAAATGTCGCCTTCGACCGCGATCGCGCGCGCGTGGTCGATGTTCTTCTCAAGCTCGTCGAAGTAGAGATTCTGCCCGCCGAAGTGCTTCTCAATGTAGTTGTAGCAGCCGCCCAGGTCCTGCCGCAGGCGCTTGTTGGCGCCCTGGTAAAAGTACGGCGTCTTGAAAATCAGATCGGCAGCAGAAGCGAACATGACCTGCTCGGAGCCGTCCGGGCGCCGCTTGCGCGCAATACCGCCCAGCACGAACTCGGGGTATAGCCGGTCGTAGCACTTCTCCAGATAGCACCGATCGGCCATCTGGGCCAGGATGTCGGCGCTGCCCAACAAGTTGCCAATCAGACGGAACTCGGGGGCCGGCACCCGGATCTTGTCCACCGGAATCTCGTATCCGGTGAAATGGATGGTGCGCGCCGCAGCATACGCAAGGTCTGCCATGCCGATCCTGGGCATGTATTCCTCCAGGAAACGCCCACCGCGTGAAACGTGGATCGAGGTGTATTCAGCGCCGTTCGAGTGCTTCGTATCCTTGCGATTCCGAATGTAGCCGCAATCGTGATAGAGCGCGGTGATGATGCCGAACCGAAACAACCGTTCGCTGACGGTATCCGTGCCGGTGCTGCGTACACAGCCGTTCAGCAGTCGGGCCATGGCCAGCGTCACATCCAGCACGTGCTGGACATCGTGGTAATCCGTCTCACACTCATGAAACCCGGGATACTTGCCCTCGTAGAGCAGACCCAGGTCGGCGAAGGCCTGGCCGAGATTCTTGGGTGCGTCCTTCTGGTAGAGGTCCTGGTAGATATTACGGACCGATTCGGAGACGTCCGCAGGACTGGTCGTATCGACGATATTGGTAACGTCGTATTCGTTTCGCCGGTTATGCATCGACCACCCTCGGGATCCAAAAAACCATGTACGATAGGGCTTTAGCGCACTATTAGACTATAATGAAGCGACTATAGCAGTGACAGATATCACGCAGGATTCGAAAGAGATCGCGCTAGGCGGTGCTCCGTCGATCCGATGCGCTGCAGTTTGCAAAATAGGTGTCCCGATGTGTAATTGTGCTCTCTGACATTGCACGGACTGATAGTAAGCGAAACAATCGCGAACCATGCATCCACAAACCGTATTCACCAAGACGTCCAAAGGCGTCCTGGAAGTCAGGAACAAGACGATCAAACTGGCGCGCGACGTTGGCGTCGTGTTTCTCGCCATTGACGGCAAGTCGACCGTTTCCAATCTGGTCAGCAAGTCGGGAATGCCGGCGAAGAAGCTCGAGGAAGCGCTCGACAAGCTCGTCGCCGACGGCTACATCCGGGTCTTTTCTGCCCCGGATGCTCCTCGCGAGCCAAAGACGAAACCCAGATTGAACCTCGCGCCCGTCATGGCGGCTCCGCCGGCGGCGGCGACCGAGGAAGAGGACCTGGATTTTACCTCGCCGACCGCGATGGTAAAGCTCAATGTCGAAGCCGAGCAGCGATCGAAGACGGAAGCTCAGGCGAAAGCCAGGGCCCAGGCCGCCGCGCGGGCCGCCGCGGAAGCGAAGGTCCGGCAGGAAGCGGAAGCGCGCGCCCGGGCGATGGCAGATGCCAAGGCCAAGGCCGAAACCGAGGCGTTGCACAAGGCGCAAGCAGCGGCCAAAGCAGCGACCGAAGCGAAGGCCAAGGCGGAAGGTGAGGCAAAAGTGGCGGCGGATGCGAAGGCCCGCACGCAAGCCGAGGCCAGGGTAAAAGCCGCGATGGAAGACCAAGCGCGCGCCGACGCGGAGGCTAAAGCGCGCGCCGAATCCGAGGCACGAGCGAAAGCCGATGCCGAGCAAAAAGGCTTGTCCGAGGCCAAGGCCAGGAAAGAAGCCGAGGCGGGGGCCAGGGCCGAGATGGAAGCGCAGGCGGTGGCCGACGCCGAAACAAAAGCGAAGACGGCGGTCGAGGCCCAGCTGAAGGCACTCCAGGCGGCGCTCGCCAAGGCGGAGGCGCGCGCCAAGCAGGAAGCCGAGCAGCGCATAAAGGTCGAAGGCGAAATCAAGGCCCGGGGGGAGAGCGAGCGCAAGGCAATTGAAGAAGCCGAGGCACGCGCAAAGACCGCCGAAGCCGCGGTCGCGGAAGCGCGCACGATGGCAGAAGCCGCGGCACGCGCGAAGGCCGAAGCCGAGATGCAGGCGGCAATGCAATCCGTAGGTGGGGACGTCGAGGCCCGGGCGCGCATGGAAACGGCCATGAAAGCGCTCGAGGAGGCAAAAGCCAAAGCACGGACGGAAGGCGAGGCGCGTGTAGAGGCCGAGCGTCGGGCGCGGGAGGAAGCCCAGGCGCGTCAGCGCGAAGAGGGAGATTACAAGGCGCGCGAGGAACGCGATCGCCAGGAACGCGAGGAAGCCGACCAGCGCTTGAAAGCCCAGCTGAAGGATCTGCAAGAGCAGGCGCAGAGCGCCCGCGCGGAAGCCTTGTCGAGATCCGAAACGGAACGGCGCGGGCGTGAGGAGGCTGAAGCCAAGCTCGCAACCGAACGCCGCGCGCGCGAAGAAGCGGAGGCTAACGCCGAGACCGAGCGCAAGACGCGCGAAGAGGCGCTCGCCAAAGCCAGGGAAGAAGCAGAAGTACGTGCCCGCGCCGAAGTCCAAGGGATAATCGAAAAGGAACGCCAGGCGCGCGAGGAGGCCGAGGCCAAGGCCGCAGCGGAGCGCGCGGTGCGCGAAGACGCCGAGCGCAAGGCACAGGCCGAGCTCGCCGCCAAAGTTGCCGCCGAAAAGAGTGCACTGGAGGAAGCGTTGCGACAGGCGGAACTTGCGCACGAAGCGCGCGACGACGCCGACCGCAAGACGCGCGAGACCGACGAATCGAACCTGGGTCGCCAGCAGCGCATGGAAGCCGAAGCCATCGCGCGCAGGGCGGAGCAGGCGATGGCCCAGGCGCGGGCGATTGCCGAGGCGGCAGGACAGGCCAAGGCCGAAGCGGAGGCGAAGGCAGAGATGGAGCGCCGGGCCCGCGCCGATGCCGAGGACCGCGCCAAGGCGGAAGCCGTCTCGCGCGTCATGCACGAACGCGAACTGCGCGAGCAAGCAGAAGGGGATATTTCGGCGCGCGTCGCAGCCGAGATCAAGGCGCGCGAGGTCGCGGAGATGGAAGCGGATGCGCGGTACCGCACAGAGGCCGCCGAGCGCGCCAAGACCTCAGCCACGGTGCGCAGGAAGCGGGTAGACGCGGAACATGAGTCTGCGGGGACCTACGTGCGCGCGCCCGGGGCAAAGATCAAGTGGCTCAAGGTGGGGGGCATCGGGCTTGTCGCCCTGATCGTCGCGATCATTGGGGGGGTGCACATCCTGCCGCTCTCTATCTATGTTCCAGCCGCCGAACAGGCCCTTTCGCAGCGCCTGCAGGCACCGGTCAAGGTCGGCGATGTGCGCTACGCGTTCATCCCTTCACCGCGCCTGACGCTGGAACGGGTCGCCATCGGCAGGCTGGAAGAAATCAAGATCAGCACCATCGAGGTGAGCGCCTTGCCGACGCAACTGCTCGGTGGGCCCACCACGCTCGACGAAGTCGAGGTGATCGGGGTGTCGGCCGACCAGCAAGCCCTCGCCTTGGTGCCAGGCTGGCTCAAGCCCGCGGTCGAAGGACAGGCTTTCAACGTGCGCCGTCTAAAATTCCGCGCCGTCAAGATCGCATTTCGTGGAATCGATATCCCCGGTTTCACTGCCGATGTGGTCCTCGGAGCGGACGGTACACTGAAACGCGGGTTGTTCTTCGACGGCAGGTTGAGCGTGGAGTTGGTGCCCAAGGGCCGGACACTGGAAGCCAAGTTCACGGCTGGCAGTTGGGAGCCCCCGTTCGGACCGGCGCTGCCTCTCGCCGACCTGACGGCGACAGCGGTAATCGACGGTCGGCAGGCCCGTGTCAGCAAGATCGAAGCCACATTGGGGCGCGGCACCGTGAAAGGCTCAGCTACCGTGAACTGGGACCGCGCCTTCCAGCTTAACGGGGATTTCAACCTGTCAAACGGGGAGGTGAAAGAGCTACTGTCCGTCTTCACCAACGCCTTCACGGCAAGCGGTATCTTAAACCTGAACGGGACTTACTCCCTTCGGAGCGAAACCCTCCAGGGCCTGTTCGACGATCCGCGTGTGCAGGCAACCTTCAACGTCGAGAAAGGCACGCTGAACAACGTGGACATCGTGCGTGCCACCCAGTCCCCGCTCGCCAATGGCATCCGGGGAGGCAAGACCCTGTTCAACCAACTATCCGGCACGCTGCAGGTGTCCGGTCCCCGCTACGCCTACCAAGACTTGCGGCTGGGCTCCGGTCCCCTGCGCGCAAACGGCGAGATTACGATCAACCCTGGCGGCAATCTGTCCGGACGCATCAAGACCGTGGTGGGTACCGGATCGATCGTCGTCGGACGCGGCAATCTCTCCGTGCGCGGTAATGTCAGGACACCGGTGCTGCTGCCCTAGCAGCGTGTCGGGGCAAAGTCCGACACACTCCTAAAGCGTGCAAGAGGATATAAAACAGCGGCCGCAGATAAACGCAAATAAACGCCGATGAAATAAAAAGCCCGCGCAAGCGGGCTTTTTTTGTCATGGGAGGCTATCGGGCCTGGGCCCTCAATGCCGCGATGCGTTCGTCAAGCGGCGGATGGGTCATGAAGAGACGCTTGATGCCCTTCGCGACACCGCCCGAGACGCCAAAGGCGGCAATTTGATCAGGTAGCTGCGCCGGCTGCTCGTGGTTCAGTTTCAGGCGCTCGAGTGCGGCGATCATCTTCTCACGGCCGGCCAGCGCCGCACCGCCCGCATCCGCGCGGAACTCGCGCTGGCGGGAGAACCACATCACGATCGTCGTAGCGAGAATTCCCAGAATGAACTGCGCGATGATCGCGGTAATCCAGAACGCGGGGCCATGTCCGCGCTGGACCTTGAACACGACCCGGTCGACCAGATGGCCGATGACGCGCGACAGGAAGATGACGAAGGTGTTGACGACGCCCTGGACCAATGCCAGCGTCACCATGTCACCGTTCGCGACGTGGCTCACCTCGTGGCCGATGACGGCTTCGGCCTCGTCCTGCGTCATGTTCTGCAGCAATCCGGTGCTCACTGCGACCAGGGAACTGTTGCGGTTCCAACCCGTTGCGAAGGCGTTGATCTCGGGCGCCTCGTAGATCGCCACCTCGGGCATGCCGATGCCCGCCTGGCTGGCGTGGCGCTTGACCGTGTCGAAGAGCCAGCGCTCCGCGGCGTTCGAGGGCGCCTCGATCACGTGCGACCCGGTCATCCTCTTCGCCGACCACTTCGAGATCAGGAGCGAGATGAACGAGCCGCCAAAGCCGATCACCGCAGCGATTACCAGCAGCGCGTTCAAGTCGAGGTCCACTCCCTCCCGGTCGAGGATGCCCTCTATCCCCAGCAGCCGCATCGTGATGGACAGCACCAACAACACGGCGATGTTGGTCCCCAGGAACAGAAAGATTCTTTTCATGGCTACACGGTCTGCATCAAATGGAACCGATGTTTAGATGGGGGTGCGACGGCCAAGTTCAATGGCCCGCGCTCACCTTCATCCTATTGAATAATATGGCAGTCATCATCACGAATCTCCGCGCCTATCATAAGAGCGCCCCTGCAGATGCGTAAACGACGACGCCAGATAATCCTCTCGGCCGGCATATTCGAAATACGATCGTTCTTCGCGCCGTGAATTGCGTCACCTTGCTCGACACCCCTCTTCGGAATCTGCGTCGCGCAGGCGTAATTCGACACGGTGCGACTGCCGGTCCTTCCACCTCGCTGGTTTTTTCGAATAATATAGCCGCAATCCCCGGCTGCGGCATTCCGGGGAAATCGGACAAGAAAAAGGGTCGTGCTCCGCCGCTATGGTCTCCCGCTGGACCGGCCACAAGCTTGTGACCCTCGTCGCCGTGGTGATGCGACGGGTCGGCGGCGACACAAACCGCTGCCTGTCTAGCGGCGCAATTCGGACGCGCACGTTACCTCACCGCTGATCGGCACAGCCATGATAACCAAGGAGATGTTCCAACCGGCGCTCACAGCAGAGGAGCTGCGCGGCTTCTCGCGCACGGTGGCGGAGATCGAATGGCTCCTGCTGATCCTGGTCCTGCTCTATCAGCTGGTGCTGTCGCCCGACGAGGTCATCTCGGCGGCGCTGGCCATGGCGATGTTTTTCTTTGCCGCGTTCGTTCTGTCTTTCCACTACGCGAACTTCTACAGCAAAGAAAGCCACTGGAAGCTCGTCGCCGAGACTCTGGTCATGATCGTCTTCATCACCTGGGTGCTACTCTATACCGGAGGCGCCGCCAGCCCGCTCAACGATCTTTACCTTTTGGTGGTTGTCGTGAGCGCGCTCACGCTGGGCAAAGCTTTCACGCTGCTGGAACTGGGCCTGATCGCGGCCTGCTACGTCTGGCTCGGCTATCCCCAACGCAACATCCTGTCGCTGCCGTTCGGCACTACCCTGGTCGCACAGATCACCCCCATGCTGCTCGTCGCCTACATCACCACCATGCTCTCCGCGGATATCCGCCGCGCCTTCGGCCATATGAAACTGTTGTCAGAGACAGATGAATTGACCGGTGTGCTCAACATGCGCGCCTTCGGCGCGGTAGCGGAGCGCGTTTTCCGTCAGGCTGAGCGTTACGCCAGGCCCTTCAGCGTGCTGATGATCGATTCCGATCACCTTAAATCCGTGAACGACTCGCTCGGCCACGAGGCGGGCAATCGCCTGCTCAAGCTCACCGTGCAGTGCATCCAGAGCCAGCTGCGCCAGACCGACGTCGTTGCACGCTTTGGGGGTGATGAATTCGTGGTGGTGCTACCGGAAACGCCGGCCAATGGCGCGGTGGGCGTGGCCGAGCGCATCCGCAAGGCTATCGAATCAAGCCCCCTCACCACTCGTGACAAGAAGGTGACCACAACGGTCAGTATCGGCATCGCTGGCTACCCCAACCAGGGCCACGACCTCGCAACCGTTCGGGAACGGGCCGACCACGCGATGTACAAGAGCAAGAACGACGGCAAGAATCGCATCACGCTTTTCGCTGCCTGACGCCTTGAAAATTCTTCTGAGTCCTAACTTCAAGCAGTCCTCATCCCTCATTCAATCACCAAAAAGTGATGAATAATGGTGATGAGAAATGGTGATGAAGAGCGCTCGTAACTTCGTCCATCACCATTAATTATCACCAGTACTCATCACTATTTCCTGGCCAGCGGTCAAGGGCCACGGCGCTGAGGGCGAGGCCGGAAGTAATCAGTGTTATCGTAGTAGGACTCGACCTCGTTCTCGGCGCACCAGCCGGGCACGCCAAGGATCGGCACCGGCGCCAGATCCCGCGTGGCCGTCAGCCGGTCCGTGGCGCCGATATGGGCCGCAACCCGGGCATCCATCTCCGCCAGCTGCATTGCCGGGGGCACCCGCAAAAAACCCGGATCAACGTCGAAACAGAGGCCACGGCCGGTAATCCCGACGAACGGGCGCAGCGCTTTCTCGTAGAGCGCGTGTCCGAACAGGAAGAAGCGCATATTCGCCACGACCTCTTCCCGGTTGCGCCAGAACAGCTCCTTCCACGCGAAGGTGCGCAACTGGTCGAGCAGCTCCCGCGAGGTAGCCGCAACAATCACGCCGCTCTCGTCGAATAGGGTCAACGCATCCTCGACAGGCCCGCGGTCGGTGACGCCGGTCAGTGCCCGGCTTTCGAAGGCTGCATGATGCCTCGCGTTCAAGGCCGCCTTCGCCTGCGGGAACGTGAGCCAGACCAGGAGGTTGAACAGATCGTGCCAGTCGTTCGCCCGGACCTCTAGCTCGCCCCCGCGGTGGATCCGCTCCTCGTAACGGACTTCGGAGCGGCTGGCCTTGCTAACTTGCGGCACGACACGCAGCAGCGCGCCACCGGCTACGCGTACGGGCGGGTCTTGCCGATCGAGCAGGGACTGTAGCGCCGGCAGTCCGGGCCATTGCGCGTTGAACGAACCCGGCGTATGCGTGCGCAGCGGCTCGAACATGGGTGAGCGCGCGAGAAAATCGGGATCCCACTCCATTTGCTAGAACAGCGTGAACGGTGAATGGTGAATCGTGAATGGATGAAACCGCGATCGCCGCGCGATCAAACCGGTCGTCCAGCTACAACCAAGAATCACGCCCCATCGATTTTATCCATTGTAAACTTATGCGATTTCTTTCCCGCCCCCTGGATTATGGCAGAACGTATTGAATGCGCGGTGATCGGCGCGGGCGTCGTGGGTCTGGCGATCGCGCGCAAGCTCGCGATGGAAGGCCGCGAGGTCGTCGTGCTTGAGGCCGAGACCGCATTCGGCACGCATACCAGCGCGCGCAACTCCGAAGTCATCCATGCCGGTATCTATTACGCTACGGGCTCGCTCAAGGCCCGGTTGTGCGTTGCCGGGAGGCACCTCCTCTATCGCTACTGCGAGGAGCATGACATCGGGCACCGCCGTATCGGCAAGGTAATCGTCGCCTCCGACGAGACGCAAATCCCAGGGCTGCAGAAATACCAGGCGCAGGCGGAGATAAACGGCGTTTTGGACCTGAAGTGGCTCGATGCGCCAGCGTTGCGCGAGCTGGAGCCCGAAGTGCGCAGCGTCGCCGGCGTGCTCTCGCCCTCGACCGGGATCATCGACAGTCATGGACTGATGCTTGCCTATCTGGGAGACGCGGAGCAGCACGGCGTCTCACTGGCACTGGAAAGCCCCGTCGTGGGCGGAGCCATCGAAGACGACGGCATCCTTCTCGACATCGGCGGCGCGGAGCCCATGTCCATCAAATGCCGGATCGTGATCAACAGCGCCGGCCTGAACGCGCAGGCCGTGGCGCGCTCGATTGCCGGCGTGCCCTCGCACACGATATCGCCCTCTTTTTATGCGATCGGTCATTACTACACGCTTACCGGCAGGGCCCCATTCCGGCGGCTGATTTATCCCGTGGCACGGCAGGACTGGTTGGGCGTGCATGTCACGATCGATCTCGGCGGGCAGGTCAAGTTCGGCCCGGATTTCTCCTGGATCGAACGTGTCGATTACCGTTTCGACGACAGTCGCGAAGCGGCCTTTTACGAGGCGATCCGCTTTTATTACCCGGGGCTTCGTGACGGGGCGCTGCAACCCGGCTATACCGGCATCCGCCCCCGGATCACGGGACCTGGCGAACCCGCCCAGGATTTCGTAATCCACGGCAAGGACGAGCATGGTTTAGAGGGCCTGGTCAACCTCTATGGCATCGAGTCACCCGGCTTGACCTCGTCGCTCGCCATAGCCGACCACGTCGCAAGCCTTCTGGCGCTCTGACCCTGTGCATTGCTGCACGGCGCGGCGCGCGTGATCATGCGATAATTCAGGGTGATGATAATAGCGTAAGCCATGGCGGAAAAAATCATTTACCGGCAGACGGCAACAGGCCAGGAAGAGATCTCTGCGATACCCGGTAACCTCGGCCCCAACCTGAAAGCGCTGCTCGGAATGTTCGATGGTCAGTCAACCGTCGAAGATTTACAGAGGAAGCTCGACAAGGTCCCTCTCGATAGATTGCTCGCCGCGCTCGATACCCTAGTCAAGGAAGGCTACCTCGAGGCAGCTGCGAGTGCTCCGGTGAGCGACGACCTGGATTTTGCCTCGTTCCTGAACAAGCCAACTCCGATGCCGACCGCCGCGCAAAGGCAGCAGGCGGAGCAGGCGACGCTCACCAGCATGCGCGCGCTCAGGCAATCCGGCTTCTTCGTCAACATCATCACGCAGTCTGGCAAGCGCATCCCTCCCCGTTCGGGCGACAAGTACTCCATCCTGATCATCGATGGCGACCAGGCGAATGCGCTCATGCTGGCCCGCGAGCTCATACTTGCGAAATTCGACGTGCGCAGCGCCTCCCGTGAAAACGAAATTCTAACGGAGCTCAGCAAGCCGCCGCCCGACCTCATCCTGATGGACGTGAATCTGCCCGATTTAGTCGGAATCGAGATCTTGGCCAAGCTGCGCGAGCATCCGGTCTTCAAGTCCGTGCCGGTGATCGTCGTCACTGCTCAGGCCCAGCACGATGACGTCGTTGCCGCGCTGGTCTACGGCGCGAACGGCTTCATGACCAAGCCCGTCGAACCTAAAACCCTGCTCGATAGCGTGAAGTCAGTCCTCGGCATGAACTAGAAGCGCCTCAAAAGCGCTTCTATAGCCGCCGATATACGCCGATAGAAGCCAGGACTGAACCGCCGAGACGCCGAGAGAATCGATTCACCAGTCACGATGGGTGGATTTTATCCACGTTTATCTGCGGCTTGATTGTTCACATGTTTCTTGACGGCCTTGGCGCCTTGACGGTTCAGTTTTGATTCTGCTTCTTTCCGTATCTCCGCGGTTCAATTATTGATGTTATCCGCGTGTATCTGCGTTTATCTGCGGCTAAATACCGTCTTTGAGCTTACCGTCTAGTCCGTTACAGCGATCGCCTCGATTTCGATAAGAAAGCCGTCGCGCGCCAACCCCTGAATACCCACCAGCGTGCTTGCCGGCGGGTTTTCCTTCGAGACGTGGCGCAGCCGCACCTGGTGCAGCAAATCGCGATACTCGGGCTTGAAGTTCACCACATACAC
>JAQBFV010000263.1:0-4163 GCA_032123035.1 Betaproteobacteria bacterium
AACGCAGCTTCAGGGTCGAAAGCCCCACCAGCACCAGCATCATCGTGATGATCCAGAAACGAACGACGACCTGGTTCTCCTTCCAGCCCTTCAATTCATAGTGGTGATGCAGCGGCGCCATGCGGAAAATGCGCTTGCCCGTCAGCTTGAACGACGCCACCTGGAGCACCACCGAGAGCGTCTCCACCACGAAGACGCCGCCCATGATGAACAGCACGATCTCCTGCCTCACGATGACCGCGATGGTTCCCAGCGCAGCGCCCAGCGCGAGCGCGCCCACGTCGCCCATGAATACTTCCGCCGGATACGCGTTGAACCAGAGAAACGCGAGCCCCGCCCCTGCAATCGCTCCGCAGATGACGGCCAGCTCGCCGGCGCCCGGAATGAAAGGGAAACCCAGGTACTTGGAGAACACGGCGTGGCCGGCGACGTAGGCGAAGATGCCGAGCGCGCCTCCGATCATCACCGTGGGCATGATCGCGAGCCCGTCGAGCCCGTCGGTGAGGTTGACCGCGTTGCTCGTGCCCACGATCACGAAGTAGGTCATCACGATGAAGCCAACCGCGCCGAGCGGATAGGCGACATCCTTGAAAAAGGGCACGATGAAGACCGTCTGCTGCGGCAGGTTCGTGTAGAAGGCGAGATAGCCGGCGGCAATCAGCCCCACGATCGACTGCAACAGAAATTTGGACCGTGCCCGCAGCCCCTTGGGATTGCGCCGCACCACCTTGCGGTAGTCGTCCACCCAGCCGATGGCACCGAAACCGATCGTCACCCACAGCACGACCCATACCAGGCGATTTCCGAGGTCGGCCCACAACAGTACCGTCGCCGTGATCGCGACCAGCATCAGCGCCCCGCCCATCGTGGGCGTCCCGGCTTTGGCGAGATGCGTCTGCGGCCCGTCGTCGCGCACCGCCTGGCCGATCTTGTAGGCCGTGAGCTTGCGAATCATCGTCGGTCCGACGACGAAGGAGATGACGAGCGCGGTGAGGCACGCCAGCACCGCGCGCAGCGTGATGTAATTGAACACGTTGAACGCGCGGACTTCCCGAGCAAGGAACTGGGCAAGCTCTAGAAGCATTCGCCGCCTCCAGGCGCGAGCAAACGCAAAACGGCGCGAAGGGCGCTGCCGTGAGTCGCGTGGTTCACGGTCGCGCCCCCTCCCCTTTTTCCGCGGTTGCCTCTCCGTCCAGGGCAAACGCCTTGACGATCCGCTCCATGCGCATGAAGCGTGAGCCTTTGACGAGAACGCTTACCCCGGGCGCGAGCCGGTTCTCGACCTCGGCGAGCAGATCCTCGAGGCGGTCGAAATGTCGGGCGCCGGAGCCGAAGGCACGCGCCGCGTGGGCCGAGAGTTCACCCAGCGTGTAGAGGCAATCGATGCCGAGCGCGCGGGCGGTGCTTCCAATCTCGGCGTGCAGCACGGCCGCGTCCGCGCCGAGCTCGCCCATGTCTCCCAGCACCAGCAGCTTCTCCCCGGGCGCCCGCCCGAGCACGGCGATCGCCGCGCGTGCCGACTCCGGGTTCGCGTTGTAGGTGTCGTCGATCAGCGTTGCTGCGTTCACAGCCGCCTTGTACTGCAGCCGTCCCTTTACACCGGCGAAACGGCTGAGCCCGGCTGCGATCGTGGTCGCAGGCACTTTCAGCGCGACTGCGGCGGCACTGGCGGCGAGCGCGTTGCGCACGTTATGCAGGCCCGGCGCTTTGAGTATCGCGGCCGCTTCGCCCAGCGGAGTCCTGAGCACGATTTCGCTTTCGAGGAAACGTAGCTGGTACGCCGCCGTCACCGCCGCCTCGCTCTCCAGCCCGAATTCGATCCGGTTGCGCGCGGCCGCGAGCTCGCGCAGGATCGGCGCGTGGCGGTCATCCGCATTGATGACCGCAGTGCCCTCCGGTCCAAGGCCCTCGAATATTTCTCCCTTGGCGCGTGCGATCGCCTCGAGGGAGCCTAAGAACTCAATGTGCGCCGGTCCGACGTTGTTCACGAGCGCGACGTCCGGTGCGGTGAGCCGTGTCAGGTAGCGAATTTCGCCAGCGTGATTCATGCCCATCTCGACCACCGCATAACGGTGGCCCGGCCGCAGCTCGAGCAGCGTCAAGGGCATGCCGATGTCGTTGTTGAGATTTCCGCGCGTGGCAAGAACGCAGGATTCCGGATCTGCAACTCGCGAGTCGGCCATTACCGTCTCGCGCAGGATGGAGGCCAGCATCTCCTTCACCGTGGTCTTGCCGTTGCTGCCCGTGAGTGCGACGAGCGGTAGCGAGAACTTGCTCCGCCAGTACGCCGCGAGCTGCCCCAAGGCGAGCCGCGTGTCTCCGACAACCAGGAGTGGCAACGTGCCCGATGCACCCTGAATCCTCGATCCTGAATCCCGGACGAGCGCGCCCGCTGCCTGCTGTTTCGCGGCCTGCAACAGGAACTCATGGCCGTCGAAGCGCTCGCCCTTGAGCGCGACGAACAGCGCGCGCGGCGTGAGTGCGCGGGTGTCGGTGCTCACGGCTTCGAAGGCGCGGTCCTCCCCGCGCAGCTGCGCCGAGATCGCGCGTGCCGCTTCCGACAGATGCATCATCGTCATAGCTTCGCTAGGCATTTGTCGGGCTCTGCCCCGAAAAATTCCTGAGGCAAAACCGCCAGAAACGGGAAAATCAGGAAAGCGCCATAGACCACTGGGCGCGTCTCCGTTCCAGCCAGCGATGGTCGGTCAGAGGAGGTTATTTGGTTGAGGTTCATTCCATTGCCTCTGGCGGTTTTGCTTTAAGCAGCCTGTCGCCACGCCCCAGCTGACAGGCTGCTAGCGCCTCCTTCGCCACCGCTACGTCGGAGAACGGGTGCTTCACTCCCCGGAATTCCTGATAGTTCTCGTGGCCCTTGCCCGCAACGAGCACGATATCGCCACGTTGCGCGCTGGCGATCGCGGACCGGATGGCATCGCGGCGGTCGGCCTTGACGCGGAACTCGCGATTGCCGCGGCGCGCCCCCTCGAGAATGTCCACGATGATTGCGTGCGGATCCTCGCTGCGCGGGTTGTCGGAAGTGACGACCACGCTGTCGGCGATACGCATGGCGATCCGGCCCATCTGCGGTCGCTTGCCGCGGTCGCGGTCGCCGCCACAGCCGAATACGCAGATCAAGCGTGACTCGTTGCGCGTGACTCGTGACTGGTGTTGCAACTCCCGCAGGGCGAGCAACACCTTTTCCAGGGCATCGGGCGTGTGCGCGTAGTCGACGACCACCAGCGGGTTCACGCCGCCGCCGACGCGCTGCATGCGTCCCGGCAACGGCTTCAGGCGCGCCAGTGCCGCAACAGCGCGCCGCAACGTGACGCCGCTCGCGAGAAGTACCGCTAGGGTGCCCAGCAGATTGGAAGCGTTGAAACGGCCTAGCACAGGGCTCACGACTCGTGCCGATCCCCATGGCGTGGTCACGCTGAAGCTGAGTCCGCTCGTGTCCGTGCGCACGTCGCTACCGGCAACCCGGATTGTGCGTGTGGCGCGCGCGCCACCGAATCCGTATCCGATCACCTTGAGCCCCGGCCGCCGGATCCGTCCCGCGAGATCCACACCGAAATCGTCGTCGAGGTTGACGACCGCGTGCTGCAGCGAATCCCATGCGAACAGCTTTGCCTTCGCCTCGCGGTAGCGGCGCATCGTGCGGTGGTAATCCAGGTGATCGCGCGCGAGGTTCGTGAACAGGGCGACGTCGAACTCGACACCGGCGACCCGGTCCTGATCGAGCCCGATCGAGGATGCTTCCATGCTGACGGCTTGCGCACCGCGGCGCGCGAACTCCGCAAGCTGCGAATGCAGCCAGACGGCGTCCGGTGTGGTGTTCGTCATGGGCCGCAGCGGCGGACGCAGGCCGTAGCCGAGCGTGCCGAGCACGGCACAGCGCCGCCCCGCGGCGCTCAGCGCCTGCGCGACCCAATGGCTGCACGTGGTCTTCCCGTTGGTTCCCGTCACGCCTACGACCCACAGCCTGCGACTTGGCCGCGAGTAGACGCGGCTTGCAATCTCTCCCACCTGCCGGCGCAGGTTCGGCACCGCCGGTTTATGCACCGCACCGCGCGTGTCCCATTTAAATCCCATGCGCTCCCATCACAGCGAAACCGCGCCATGCGCGATCGCATCGCTGATGTAGGCACGGCCATCTCGCGTGATTC
>JAQBFV010000264.1:0-5991 GCA_032123035.1 Betaproteobacteria bacterium
GTCGAGCCTCTCGCCCCTTCAGCCCGCACGTTGTTCTGGTTCCGGCCTTCCGTTTATCTTCAATGCTGACGCGGATCGCGTAACGCCATACGCCCAGCTTGGAATGCCGCAGCGCGACATCAGGCTGCGGGCAGGCTATTCCTGATGGCCGTCGCCCGGGAATTATTGAAACCATCATCCTGCTGTAACAGCAACGGTCTCCTTCTCCCTCTCCGCTCGTTAGCGGCCACAGTAATCGCGCTGGCGATAACGGCGTGCACCGTCACCCCAACGCCGCTGACCGAGACGGAGATACGCACACGCGTCACGATCGATCAGAAAACGCTTTTTGCCGGGCAGGAGCCGGTCGTGCGGGGAATTACCTTCCACGAGGCGGTTGCGCGCGCGCTCAAGTACAACCTCGATTACCGGTTGAAGCTCATGGAAACCGCGCTCGCGCAGGGGCTCTTCGACGTCTCGCGCTACGACATGCTGCCGAAGCTCGTTGCGTCCGCAGGTTATTCCGCCCGCGGTAACGACTCCGGCGGAACCAGCGTCAGCATTTTAAACGGCCAGCAGACGCTCTCGCCATCGACGTCCCAGGAGCGCAAACGCTGGCTCGCCAACGCCGAGTTCTCGTGGAACGTGCTCGACTTCGGCGTCTCGTACTACCGTGCCCATCAGGCTGCCGACGAGTCGCTGATCGCGGAGGAGCGCCGTCGGCGGGTCGCGCAGAACATCTTGCAGGACGTGCGCGGGGCCTACTGGCGCGCGCTCGGCGCCCAGCGCCTGGCGGGAGAGGCCGAAGAGCTGCTCGTCCGGGTGCGGGCGGCGCTTGAGAAGTCACGCCTAGCGGAAACCATGGGTTTGCTCCCGCCGCCACGGGCGCTCGCGTATCAGCGCGCGCTGCTCGACGCCACCACGCTCATCAATATCCGCCGCCAGGAAATCGAGTTCGCCAAGCGCGAGCTCGCGGCGCTCATGAACCTCTCGCCCGGGACACCGTTTCAGCTGGCCGACGAGCCCGAGATGCGCCTGCCGAGAGCGCCCCGCGACGCGAGTGAGCTGGAGGAAACGGCCCTGCGCAACCGGCCCGAACTGCGCGAGGAGGACTATCGCAAACGGATCTCTGTTGCCGAGACGCACCGCGCCCTGCTGTCGCTGCTGCCGGGCATCCGGATCGACCTGGGGGGGCACTACGATTCGAACAAATATCTCTACAACCAGTCCTGGGCCGACGGCGGGATTCAGGTCTTCTCGAACCTGATGCGCCTGCTCGCCTATCCGTCAGTCGAGAAGTCCAACGAGGCCCGTCTCAAGGTCGAAGATGCCCGGCGCCTGGCGCTTTCCATGGCGGTTCTCACGCAGGTCCGGGTCGCCATCGAGCGCTACAACCTGGCTCTGGCCGATTTCGAGAACGCTGACGAAGCCAGCAACGTCGACCAGCGCCTCCTCAACTACGCGAGGGCTGCCGCGAGCACGCGCGTTGACACGGAACTCGAGGTCGTGCGCACGGAAGCGCGCGCGCTGATCGCGCGGTTCCAGCGCTACGCGTCGTACGCCAACGCGCAGGTCGCCTATGGGCGCATCTACAACTCGCTGGGTCTCGACGTGCTGCCCGATCGCATTGAGAAGGATGACGTCGCGAGCCTCGCCAAGACCATCGCGGCACAGATCCAGGAGTGGGAGGAGGAAACCTTCAGCAACCAGGTGGAGGCGCCTGAGCCGCGCCCCGTTCTGCGTGTCGAGATCGTCAACATCTCCGATCCCCGGCTGGCCGCCAATGCGAGCGCAGCGGTCGAAGGCGCCCTGACGCGCTATGCCTATGTTGTCGATCCAGCCAACCCCGACGCCTGGACGCTTCAGATGCGCCTCGATTTCGCCAAGGCCCGCGACGCGATTCGTCGCGGAACGTGGGAAATCGCACTTATCAGGCCCGACGGCACCGTTGCGGGCAGTTCCCGCTACGTGAGCGCCATCGGATCGCGGCTAACACCATCAACGCTATCGGCTTTCTCGGAGGCCGCGACGGTGGCGCAGCTGTGGTCGATCAACGTTTGGACCGGCGGCAGCAGGCTAGCCCGGCCGCAGGCGCCTGGGGCAAAATAGACGGATGAGGCTCGTGCTTCTTTTATTCTCCCTCGGTTGGGGAGCGGGTAGCATTTATCCGCAAGCGCATGCCCAAAACATTCCGTCGCCAATGGGCGCGGAGTACGTCGTCCGGGTTCTGGTTGCGCCGGAGATCGAGACGACCCTTGCGAGCCCGCTGCTCGGGCGCGTGAGCAAGTTGAACCTGTCGCTCGGTTCCCGCTTCGAAAAGGGCAAACCCCTCGTGATGTTCTACTGCGGGGAGCAGGCTGCCCGCACGGCGATGGGAGCCGCCGAGGTCGCCGCAGCTCGCGAGAATCACGAAGCCAAGTTGAGGCTGCAGGGCCTGCAGTCGGCCGCGGAGGTCGAGGTCGCGCTCGCCGCTGCGGCGCTGGAAAAGGCGCGGGCTCAGCTCGCCCTCTACCAGACGCAAGCCGCGGAGTGCATCGTGAAGGCGCCGTTTGCGGGCCGTGCCGCCAAGATCCACGTCAAGCCGCACCAGAGCGTCACGGCCGGCCAACCGCTGGTCGACATCGTAACCGAAACGCCGCCAAAGCTGCGCCTCAACGCGCCCTCCAAGTGGCTCGCCTGGCTCACGCGCGGCAGGGTCTTCACGGTCACGATCGATGAAACCTACCGGACGTATCAGGCCCGCGTCACCGCGATCAACGCCCGCGTCGACGCCGCAAGCCAAACGGTCGAGCTGGAAGCCACGGTCAACAATCCAGGGCCGGAACTCCTGCCCGGCATGAGCGGCACTGCCGTGTTCGATCTCCCGCGATGAGCGCAGCCCGCCCAGCGGCGGACCCGCTCGCCGCGACGCTCCAGCTTGAGGCGCGTTCACGTGCCGTCCTCACGGAGCACGAGCTGCTCTTCGTCGTCGCCAACGAAACCTGGCAGCTCGTGCCGTTCCGGCAGGCGGCCGTTTTTCGCTGCGATTTGCTCGGCAAGCTGCGCCTCAAAGCGGTCTCGGCGCTCGCCGCGGTCGAAGAGGACGCCCCTTATGCGCAGTGGCTGGGCGCGGTAGCCGCCGCGCTCTGGCCGCGCGTCAAAAACGCCCCGCGCGCGATTACCGTCAAGGATTTGCCCGCAAAGCTCGCCGAGAGCTGGGACGAGTGGTGGCCGCGGCACGCGCTCGCCTGCCCGCTGCTGGCGCCCGATGGCGACTCCCTTGGCCTTGCGCTCTACGTCCGCGATGAGCCGTGGACGGAGCAGCACACCCTCCTTCTCACCCGGCTGCACGCCGCCTACGGCTACAGCCTGTGGGCGATTTCCAACCAGGCCGGGCGGCTCACGCGGTGGTGGCGGCGCTCCAGCGCGCAGCGCAAGTGGTGGCGCTGGCTTGTGCTTGCCGCCGTGCTCGCGCTCTTCGTGCCGGTGCGCCAGAGCGTGCTGGCCCCCGCGGAGGTCATTGCGCTCGAGGCGCAAGCCATCGCGGCGCCCATGGATGGCGTCGTGAAGTCCTTCTCCGTGCAGCCCAACCGGCCGGTGCGGAAGGGCGAGGTCATCCTCACGCTCGATGACACCACGCTGCGCAACCGGCGCGAAGTCGCGATCAAGGCCCTCGAAGTGGCGCGTGCCGATGCGCTGCTCGCCGCGCAGAAGGCCTTCGACAGCATCCAGGCGAAAGGCGAGCTCGGCTCGTTGCAGGGACGGGTGCGCGAGCGCGAGGCGGAGGTGGCCTATCTCGACGAAACGCTCGCCCGCGTCGAGGTCCGCGCCCCGGCCGACGGCGCAGCGGTGTACGGCGACCCGAACGACTGGATCGGACGGCCCGTGGTGACAGGCGAGCGCATTATGCTGCTCGCTGACCCCAAGGATGCGGGCGTGCTCGTGTGGTTGCCCGTCGCCGATGCGATCAACCTCGAGCCGGGCGCCGAGATGCGCCTGTTCCTGCACGTGTCGCCCCTTTCCCCGCTCTCGGCGAAGCTCACCCAGACGAGCTACCAGGCAACGCTCTCGCCTGAGGGAATCGCGTCCTACCGCATCCGCGGCGCCTTCGATCGCCCCGCCGCCGAGGCGCGTGTCGGCCTCAAGGGCACGGCCAAGCTCTACGGCCGCCGCGTCCTCCTCGGTTACGTGCTTTTCCGCCGGCCGCTCGCGGCGGTGCGCGAATGGACCGGGCTCTAAGCCTGCCGGGAGCGCCGCAGCGGGGGCCGATTCCGCTGCCGGCGCTGCGCGAGGACCTCCGCCTCGAGAACGCCTCAGCCAATCGCGACGGGTCACCGTCGTGGATGATCCACGATCCGGCGCGCAACCGCTTTTTTCGCATCGGATGGCTCGAGTTCGAGCTCCTCGCGCGCTGGGACGCGGGCAACGCCCGCGCGCTCGTGGCGCGCGTGCGGGCGGAGACACCGCTCGAACCGGACGCTGACGATGTCGCGGCGCTGATCCGGTTTCTGGAGTATCACCAGCTGCTGCATGCCTCAAGCGCGCGCGATACCGCGCGCCTCACCACGCAACTCGGCCTGCTCCGGCCCAGCCTGTGGCGCCACCTGCTCCAAAACTACCTCTTTTTTCGTATTCCGCTGGTGCGGCCACAGCGCTTCCTCGAGGCGACGCTGCCCCACGTCTCGTTCCTGCTGCGTCCGCTCACGCTCGGGCTGATCGTGCTTGCCAGCGTGCTCGGGCTGGTCCTCGCCGCGCGGCAATGGGATGCCTTCACGCAGACCTTTGGCGCGAGCCTGACGCTGACCGGGCTCCTCGGCTATCTGGGCGCACTCGCCGTGGCCAAGAGCATCCACGAGCTCGCGCACGCCTACGTCGCCACGCGCTATGGCGTCCGGGTCGCGCACATGGGCGTCGCCTTTATGGTGCTGTGGCCGATGCTCTACACCGATACGGCCGAGTCCTGGAAGCTCTCCAATCCGCGCGAGCGCCTGGCCATCGCCGGCGCGGGCATCGGGGCCGAGTTCGCGATCGCGGGCCTCGCCACGCTCGGCTGGAGCATCGTCGCCGACGGCGCCCTGCGCGACGCACTGTTCTTTCTCGCGACCACCAGTTGGGTAATTTCCGTGGGCATCAACGCGAGCCCGTTCATGCGCTTCGACGGCTACTTCCTGCTCTCCGATGCGCTCGATCTTCAAAACCTGCACGAGCGCTCCGGCGCGCTCGCCCGCGCGTTCCTGCGCCGCCAGCTGCTCGGCTGGCACGAGCCCGATCCGGAGTACTTTCCGCGGCGGCTACGGAATTTCTTGATCGCCTTCGCGCTGGTGACGTGGGTCGTGCGCCTCGGCATCTTTCTCGCGATCGCACTCACGGTCTATTACTTCTTCTTCAAGCTGGCGGGCATCATTCTGTTGGCCGTGGAACTCGGTTGGTTCGTCGTGCGCCCGGTGCTGGCGGAGCTGCACGTGTGGCACGCGCGGCGTGCCGAGACGACGCGCCGCGCGAAAATCGGCTGGTTCCTGCTCGCCGTGCTGATGCTGGGACTGCTCGCCGTGCCGTGGCGCGACCGCATCGACGGCCCGGCCTGGGCGCGCGCTGCCTCGCAGCACGTCCTTTACGCGCCGCTACCCGGACGGCTTGCCGCTGCACCGCCCGCCGAGGGGCGGGTGGCGGCGGGCACGGCGCTCTTCCTCGTTGATTCGCCCGATCTGCGCAGCCGGGAAGGCCGCGCGCGCATCGCGGCGGAAACGTTCGCGGGCCTGCTCTCGCGGCTGCCGGGCCTGCCCGACGAGCAGGAGCGGCGAGCGGTCATCGCAGTGCAGCTTGCGCGCGAGCTCGCCGAGGCGACGGCGCAGGCAGCCGAGCGAGCACGCCTCGCGGTCAGGGCGCCCATCGCCGGCGTGCTGCTCGACATCGATCCGGAACTCGCGCGAGGCACCTGGGTCCGGCCCACGCAGCCGCTCGGCATCGTCATCGACCCCGCGACATGGATCGTCGAGGTTTTCGTGGAGGAACGCGACCTCGACCGCCTCCGCG
>JAQBFV010000265.1:0-3296 GCA_032123035.1 Betaproteobacteria bacterium
TAGGACAGCGACGATTTGTTCTTTACGGGCCAAGTAAACAATCCTCATCAACCTTGTCACCTCTCCCGCAAATGGGGCGAGGTCGCTATTCGTTCTTTGCCCTCTTCCCTTCGGGGGGGGGAGGCGGCTACGCGCTCAATACGATCGCGGCAGGCCGAGCACGTGCTGGCCGATGTAATTGAGAACCATGTTGGCGGAAACCGGGGCGATGCGGAATAGTCGTGCTTCGCGCCATTTTCGCTCGATTTCGTATTCGCGGGCGAATGCGAACCCACCGAAGACGTCAAAACACGCTTCTCCGGCTTCCCAGCAAGCCTCCGCCGCCAGGTATTTCGCCATGTTGGCCTCGGCACCGCAAGGCTGGCCGGTATCGAACAGCAAGGTCGCTTTGCGCACCATGAGGTCGGCCGCTTCCAGGTGGGCATGGGCTTTGGCGATGGGAAACTGTACACCCTGGTTCTCGCCGATCTTGCGTTTGAACACCACCCGCTCGTTGGCGTACTCCACCGCGCGGCGGATGAAATAGCGCCCGGTGCCGATGGCTTCGGCCGCGATCAGACAGCGCTCGGCGTTCATTCCGTCGAGGATGTAGCGAAATCCCTTGCCTTCCTCGCCGATTAGGCTGGAGGCGGGTATGTGCAGGTTGTCGAAAAACACCTCGGTGGTGTTGTGATTTATCATGGCGTCGATGGGGCGGATCTCGCAGCCGTTCTTGGTGGCTTCGCGAAGATCAATGAGAAAGGTGGAAATGCCTTCGGTGCGTTTCGCCACCTGATCCGCCGGCGTGGTGCGCGCCA
The DNA here is from genome assembly GCA_032123035.1 of Betaproteobacteria bacterium. Lineage (GTDB taxonomy): Bacteria > Pseudomonadota > Gammaproteobacteria > Burkholderiales > SG8-41 > SG8-41. The sequence continues at coordinate 798 of JAQBFV010000265.1, forward strand.
GCAACAGCATCAGGTCCGAGTGACCGGCGCGGCTGGTCCAGACCTTCTGGCCGTTTACCACGTAGCCTTCGTCGGTTTTCTCCGCACGCGTCTTGAGCTGTGTAGTGTCCGAGCCTGTTCCCGGCTCGGTGACGCCGAAAGCCTGCAGGCGCAGCGCTCCGGAGGCGATCTGCGGCAGGTACTCCTGCTTCTGTTGTTCGTTGCCGTGACGCAGAACCGTGCCCATTGTGTACATTTGCGCGTGACACGCGGCGCCGCTGCATTCGCTGGCATGAATGGTTTCCAGGATGACGCCGGCGGCGCGAAGCGCAAGTCCCGAGCCGCCGTACTCCTCGGGTATCAGGGCGGCCAGATAGCCCGCGTCGGTGAGGGCCGCGACGAAGGCATCCGGGTAGCTGCCGGAAGCAGGCTGGCGTTCGAGCTCGCGCCAGTACTCGCCCGGGAACTCCGCGCAGAGTTTTGCCACGGCTTCGCGAATCTCGGGATAGTCTTCCGCGACAATGAAATCCGAATCCGCTGTCGTGCCGCTGCTCATGGGTGGTTCAAGCTATCCGTGACGCCGACTGGAAGCCCTTTGGGGCGCCGGCGCGCGCGTACATGCCGTAGAGGGTCTCGTTGGGCAGATTACGCGTGATGATCTCGCGCACCTCTAAGAGACGGTCGAGATCGACGCCGGTTTTGAGGCCCGCGCCTTCCAGAAGGAACACCAAATCGTCCATGACGATGTTGCCGGTGGCGTTGGGCGCGTACGGACAGCCGCCGAGCCCGCCGAGGGTGGCGTCGTAGCGCACAACGCCTGCCTCGAGCGCTGCATACACGTTGGCGAGGCCGAGGCCGCGGGTGTCGTGAAAATGCGCGGCGATGTCGACGACCTCGCCGTACTCCTTGATCACGCGGGACAACAATGCCTTTACCTCGGTGGGATTGGCGTAGCCGACGGTGTCGCAAATGGCCAGCTCATCGGCGCCGGCTTCCACGAATCGCCCAGCCAGGCGCAGAGTCGCGTCCGGGTCTACCGGACCTTCTATGGAGCAACCCCAGGCGGTGGAGAGTCCTGCGCCCAAACGGGTTCCCGCCGCCTGCGGGTGCTGGTCGCGGGCTTCCACGATGCGACGAAAGTCATCCACCGATTCGGCCGTTGAGCGGCGCACGTTCGACTGATTGTGACTTTCGCTCACCGACGTTACGTAATTGAGCTTGTGCACGCCGGTTTCGAAACCGCGCAGCGCCCCTTTGAGATTTGGCGTGAGCGCGGAAACGCTCAAGCCGATTATGTCGAGCGCCGCCGCCACGATCTCGGCGGCGTCGGTGAATTGAGGGATTAGCTTCGGCGGCACGAAGGAGCACACCTCGATCTCCGGCATGCCACAGGCGGCTTCCGCGACCACCCAGGCGATTTTCTCCGCAGACGGGAAGAAAGTGGATACGCTTTGCAGTCCGTCGCGCAAGCCCACCTCGCGAACCTCGACATCAATTTCCTCTCGCATGGTGCTTACTCCTAGCGGCCCTTGAATATCGGGCGCCGCTTCTCATTGAATGCCCGGATGCCTTCCAACCGATCTTCAGTGCCAACCATGCGATTATAAGCCTCGATCTCGAAGGCATAGCCATTCTTGAGATCAACCTCCATGGCGACAGAGATGGATTTTTTTGCCTGACGGGTCGAGATAGGCGCGTTGCCGGCAATGCAGTTCGCCGTCTCGAGGGCATCGTCAATGAGACTCTCGTTCTCGCAGATCTTATTGACGAGTCCCCACTCGAGCGCCTGCTCGGCGGAGAAAGGCGTGCCCGTGAGAATAATCTCCTTCGCGCGGCGAACGCCCACGGCGCGCGGCAGATGTTGGGTGCCCATGGCGCCGGGCATGATGCCGAGCGTCACCTCGGTGAGTGCGAAGCGCGCGCGCCTGGCCGCGTAGATGAAGTCCGCTGCCATGGCAAACTCACAACCGCCGCCGTAGGCGGCCCCGTTGACGGCCGCAATCGTGGGCACCGGGCAATCGGTCATGCTCATGATGGCGTGCTCGAATATGTGATGCTGCCGGTGCCACTGCTCGTCGCTCATGCCGTGGCGCTCCTTGAGGTCACCGCCGGCCGAGAACGCCTTTTCGCCGGCGCCGGTGACAACTATGCAGCGTAGCCCCTCCTGGTCCACGTATAAGCAGCCCCAGAGATCGCGAAGATCGAGGCCCATTTGGGTGTTGTGGGCGTTGGCGACCTCCGGACGGTTCAAGGTGACGAGCAGGATGTGCTCGGAAACCCGCTTCAAATCTAACGTTTCATAGCCTTGCTGCATCGACCCGGCTGCTTTGGCGGCTTGTGGTGGCCCATTATATCGATACCCGCTGCTAAATGAATTTGCGAATTTTTCTTCCCTTACGGCCTGTTTTGTAACGGCGATCGGGAACATTTTTCTTCTTTCTGCGTGACTATCAAGTTCGCGTTGCCAGCGACGATAAGCGATCTGACCATCCGCTTTGCAACAGGGGCATCTGGGTGGTT
>JAQBFV010000266.1:0-4357 GCA_032123035.1 Betaproteobacteria bacterium
CCCTCGTGCCCGCACCTGCCGCAGCCGTCATCCGCTCCGATCGCGGTGCGGAGCTCACCGCAGGACCCGTCACGCGCAGGCTGCGCGACCAAAGCGTCGGCCCGGTGTTCATGGCAACGAAATGGGGACAGACCTCATTAAACTGACCCCCTCCAACTGCTGACTGCTCGGATATCAACTCCGAAAGATCCTACGCGAATATCGCAACCGGCGCGTCCTGACTCAATCGCGCGCGGTCGAGTGCGGCACCGTCGACGCCCCTACGTATGAGATCGGGACCAAGGTGAGATGCGAACAACGAGACGAACTCGTGTGCATGACGAGTCTGATGACTATGCTTTCTGAACACCAGGTTCAGAATACTCGGACGGAACAGATGACTAGCGTCCAATGCGACGAGACTGCGGTCGCGCGCCGGATCAAATGCGATTCGCGCTAGCACGGCGATGCCCATGCCTAGTTCAACGTAGGTCTTGCTCACGTCCGCGTCAATTGCGCTACAGACGATGACCGGGCGCAGCCCAGCCTGCGCAAATGCCTCCTCGACTATCCAGCGGCCGCTGAACGGCGTTGAATAGGCGACGATCGGGTATTCGTTAAGCTTCTTCAGGGTCAGCGTTTTTTCTCGCGCGATCGGATGATTCCGGGGTGCGATGACACAACGCGAGAGCTTGAAGGCAGGGATAGCGACGATCTCGTTGATGCTCTTCTCGTCCACCGTCGTAACGCCGATGTCGGCCTCGCCCGCCGCAACGAGCTCACAACATTGGATCGGGTCACCCTGCCGCAGCGTCAGCAACACACCGGGGAATCGTGCGGCAAATGTTTTCACGGTGCGGGGCAGCGAATAGCGCGCGTGCAAATGGGTAGTCGCGATCTTCAATTCGCCGCTGCCGTCGACCGACTCGAAGTTCCCGACCTGGGCTAGGTTTTTCGTGTCCTGCACCATGCGCTGCCCGATACGCAGAATCTCCTTTCCGTCCGGCGTGAGAGCAACCACCCTATTTCGGGTTCGCGTAAATATCCGTACTCCGAGCTCGCGCTCGAGATTTTGAATCTGACGGCTAAGCGTGGGCTGCGAGCGGCGCAGGGCTTTAGCTGCCGCCGAAATATTGAAGCCGTTCCGGACGATTTCACATACCGCTTCAATTTGTTGGAGATTCATGGGATAGCGCGCCGTCTCGTCGCTATTCGTTAAATGAATAGTACTATGATCTCATATGTATTGTTCAAATAGTCGGGAGGTTTTAGTATTTCGTTGTCCATCGCGAAATAGGAATACTCATGACGACTATTAGTTTGACGATGCTCTCCCCGCTACCCGTCTACCTCGATGAGAGCGGACCCCAGAGCAGGCTTGCGCCGCGGCCCGCGAGCCTCGACGGCAAGGTCGTCGGGTTGCTGCCCAATTGGCGCCCGTCAGCGGTGGAAATACTGCGCGCAATCGGGACGCTGCTCCAAGAGCGCTACCGGCTCAAGGAGCTCGTGATGGAGCAGCCCGTGCGCGAGCTCCCCATTCGCACCGGCAAGCTTCTCGACACGATGCACGAGCAGCTCGACAGCCTCGCGCGCCGCGTCGACGTCGTCATCACCGCCACCGGCGACTGAGGGTCCTGCACGACGTGGTGTAGCCACGTCACGCCAGCCCTCGAAGAGCGCGGAGTCCCCACGGTGATGATCGTCACCGATACGTTCTCCAAATTCGCGCGCCGCATGTCGTCCACGCAGGGCTGGCCCTACGTGATCATTGCGGAAACCGAGAACCCGATCCGGCAGCTCGAGTCCGATGCGCTGCGCGTGCGGGCCGAGGCGATGATCGCGACGGTCATCGAAGGTCTGACGATGCCGCCCGCGGAGATCGAGTCCCGCCTCAAGAAAGTCGCTCGAAGTGAAATCCATCCGGAAGGCGTTGTGCGCTCTGCAGTCCCCGTATGAGAACTGGTGATGGAAAGTAGTGATGGAAAATGGTTATGGAAGATGGTGATGAAGAGCGTGGACGCGCGGTACATCACCAGTAATCATCACCATCTCTCATCACCACTACTCATCACCATTTTCGTTTGAACGTCCAGAGTTCCCCGAACAAGGCGATGGCGCAACCTCAAGTAGAGATCCAGGCAGAATCCGTAGAGGACCTGCTGCTGCGCGCCTACGAGCACGCTTACGAGCAGGGCTGGACCGACGGGCTGCCGATCATTCCAGCCACGCCCGGGCGCGTGAAGCAGTTCGTCGCTGCTTCAGGCCGGGCGGCGGACGATTTAATCGGGATACTGCCCCCGCGCAAGGGGCGCGCGACGGTGGAGGCAATCGCTGTCAGTGCCATCATGGCGGGCTGCCGGCCGGAGTACATGCCCGTGATCATCGCCGCAGTCGAGGGCATGACCGATCCCAGCTATCCGCTCGAGTTCATGCAGGTCACGACGAACCCGATGACGCCGTTTCTGCTCGTCAACGGCCCCGTCCGCAAGAAGCTCGAGATCAATTACGGCACGGGATGCCTCGGGCCCGGGTGGCGCGCCAATGCCACGATCGGCCGCGCCATCCGGCTCATCATGATCAACATCGGAGGTGCCCTACCCGGCGTCTACTCGAAGGTGAGCTTGGGCTCGCCGCTGAGATACTCCTACATCTGCGGCGAGAACGAGGAAGAGAATCCATGGACCCCGTTTCACGTCGATCGCGGCTTCAAAAGCGAAGAGAGCACCGTAACCGTCTTCAAAGCCTCCAACTTCTGCAATATCTCCGGCGGCGAGGGCGTGGGTCCCAAGGAAATCCTGCGCCAGATCGCAACCAACATGCCGCCCATGTACGGCGGCGGCGACGGCGTGCTTCTTCTGCTCGGGGTCAATCACGCAGCCTCTCTCTTCGAGGCCGGCCTCTCGAAGCGAGACATCCAGCAGCAGTTGTGGGAGATGGCGCGCGTGCCGATCAGCCATTTCGCCGAGGGCTTCGCCTCGACGGAGTGCGCGTCCGGACGCGGGGACGCCGAAACGGTGTGGCGCGCGCGCAGCCCGGATGAGATCTACCTCGCGGTGGCCGGCGGTCCCGGTCCGCAGAACGTCTATATCGGGGCGGGCATGCCCCAGACCCGCGTCATCCGCGCGGTCTAGGAAGCGATAATTAATGGTGATGAAAACTGGTGATGAGAGATCGTCGGAAAAGGTGTCAGGAACCCTTTCCGTGTCTGAGTGGTGAGTAGAAAACGTTTCAGCGCGGTTCCTGTGGTTTGTCCATTCACCATCCACCATTCACCATTCACGGGCTTCAATCAGCGCGGACGATCGCCCGCGAGCGCGACACGATGCATGACGCGCCCGAAACCGTGATAGTCATTCACCGCGTTGTGCTGCGCGCAGCGGTTGTCCCAGAATGCGAGTGAGCCCGGCTCCCAGCGAAAGCGGCAAGTGAATTCCGGCCGTACCTGGTGCTGGAAGAGATACTCGAGCAAAGGCCGGCTCTCCTCCTCGCTCAAGCCCTTGAAGTGCGTCGTGTGGCCGACGTTGGCGAAAAGTGCCTTGCGCCCGGTTTCAGGATGCGTGCGCACGACGGGATGCTCCCCGACCAGCACCTTCGATTCCACGCCCGCGGCGCGCAGGCGGTCTTCGCGTGTTTTCGACGCATCGGCCTTGAGGGAGCTGTTCACGCCGACGAGTGGATCGAGCATTTTCCTGAAACCTTCCGACAGCGACTCGTAGGCGAGATACTGGTTGGCAAAGAGCGTGTCGCCACCGTAGGGCGGGATCTCGATGGCGTAGAGCAGGCTCGCCATCGGCGGGCATTCGAGATAGGTCGTGTCGGAATGCCAGATGCCGCCGAAGTTTACCCGCTCGCGCTCGAGCTTGATGACGGGCGTGATGAGCGGACACTCTGGCAGCCCCTTCAAGTGTGGATACTCCATGGGCTCGCCAAAGCGCTGCGCAAATGCGAGCTGTTGCTGGGGGGTCAGCTTCTGGCCGCGAAAGAAGATGACGAGGTGATCGAGGAGCGCCTGGCGGATCTCACCGACAACAACGTCCGCCAACGGGCGCGACCGGTCCACACCGCCGATCTCGGCGCCGAGCGCGCCAGCGACGGGCAGGACTTCGATGTGCTCGTAGCGGCGTTTTGCGCGCTCGTCCATTAATACCCAGTCTCTCTGATGCAGGGATCACAACGCCACCACACCCCATTCGGAGCGGCGCACGAAGATCCGCTCGAATGTTAAGCCCCTTGCCCAGCGAGCGCCACTGCAAGACGCCACATTGCAATCGACAGTACAGGAGTGCTTGTCGCAAATTGTCATCACCCGTTCTTATCACTACCGGAACCGCACCGATACCTGCGGATTTCCGCGCAGGCCTTCGTAACGCACGGTGAC
>JAQBFV010000267.1:0-9922 GCA_032123035.1 Betaproteobacteria bacterium
TGGCGCGCCTTGGCATAAAAACCGAGATCGAGGTACTTCTCGGGGCTCGCTTTGGGCTGCCGGAACCCTTCAGCGTCCCAGACGACATCGATCACCTGGCGCAATCCCTCCGCCCGCACCTCAGGTTGTGGCTGCGAGACATAGGTTTCGTACGCCTTGTCCGCCTCGGCGGGATCGTTCTTTAGACGCTCGACCAGGATTTTCACCGCTTCTGCCTTGTTGGATCTATCGGTCAGCCAGTCGTAAGCGCCGTTGAGCGCACGGATGAAAGCGACCAGGCGATCCTCGTTCTCCTTCGCCCAGGCACGACGCGCCGCGACGACCGGGCCAGGATAGGTCGGAAAATAATCCCGTGAGCTCCCGAGCTTCTTGAAACCTTGGGCGAACAGGGCGCGGTCGAATGGCGGGTTAAGAAAGCTGGCGACAGCTGCGCCCTTCTGTAGCGCCTCGAAACGCTCGCGCGACCCCCCGAACTCGGTAAAGGTGTAGTCGCCCTCCCCGAACCCATTGTCGGCAAGCAGCCTTCTCAGCAGCAACGCGTAACCCGAGCGAGCGCCGTCCACCGCCAGTGTCTTGCCCTTGAGATCCCGCAGCGAGCCAACGTCCGGCGCCACGACTAGCGAGAGCTCCGGCGCGTGGGCGTGGGCCATAAACACGAAGAGATCGGCCCCGCGCTCGACGCCGCGCACGATATGGTCCGATTGCTGAAACCCGATGTCATAGCCGCCTGCAGACAGCGCCTCGAGCTGTTTCGCCGATGACGCGGTGAGCGTTACCTCCACGTCCAGGCCCTCGCGCTCGAAGAAGCGCTGCGCCTGCGCCACGTAGAGGGGCCAGGTGTTCGTTCCTTCGGAGATGATCGCGACTTTCAACACTTTCGACTCGGGATCGTGCTGCGGCTGTAACAAGGCCCATCGGAATGAACGACGCGCTCACGCAACCCATCCAAGCGAGACCCCGTTCTTCTCCTCCCAGACGGTGTTCGTGCCGCCACCCCGCAACCGGCCGGTCGCCGGGCCGCAGAACCCTGATGAGAACTGCGATACTAGAGTGGGATAAACCAATCGTCAACGAGCGTTCGTGCCGAGTGGTGAGGGGGCTGATTTTTGAGTGAGAGCGTGTATCTGCGTTTATCTGCGGTTAATATTCAGTCCACATGGACGTGTCTTTCGCCTCCGCGGTCGTCATTCTGCTGCTGGTCGTGGATCCGGTCGGCAATATCCCGCTGTTCGTATCGTTATTGCGCAATGTCGAACCCGCGCGGCGTACCCGGGTCATCATTCGCGAATGCGCGATCGCGTTTGCCGTGCTGCTCGCGTTCGTGTTCTTTGGCCGCTGGATCCTGGGTCTTCTGGGATTGTCCGAGCCGTCTTTGAGCATCGCCGGCGGCGTCATTCTGTTCCTGATCGCCCTGCGAATGATTTTTCGCACGTCTGAAGGCGTGTTCGGCGATACCGTGGACGGTGAGCCATTCATCGTTCCGCTCGCGATACCCTCGATAGCCGGCCCCACCGCGATCGCGACCGTCGTACTGCTCGTGTCTCGATCACCGCAGCGCCTGCCCGAGTGGTTTGCCGCCGTAACCGTGGCCATGCTGATCACGCTTGCCGTTCTGGTGTTCGCCGAGCGCCTCTCAAAACTCGTCGGCGAGCGCGGGCTCATGGCTTTTGAACGCCTCATGGGCCTGATACTCACCGCAATCGCCGTGGAGATGCTGTTGCGCGGTATCGAGACCTTCGTCCGCCAGCTTTGATGCGGTGATTCATGAGTGGTGAATGGTGAATGGACTGAACCTGAAAATTGCCAGCTCGCCCTATCCACTCACTACTCACCATTCACTATTCACGCTTTTTAGACTTTAGTCGGGAAAGTAGGACGCCGGAATCGGCCGCTTCCAGTACGGCGTGAAGTCAACGCGCTCCGTGGGGACGACCATGGACGGACGCGCCTGCAGCACGGCCATGACCTCGTCGTGCAGCACCGGGTCCGCAATCCGCAGCAGACCCTGACGCTCGTAATCCTGCAGCACCGCAGCGCGAGCGCCGTGAGGATCGGGCCCAACCTGTGTAAGCGCAACGATTCCCCCGTACTCCTCGTAAAGCGCCTTGTTCATCTTCCACATCTCGACCCACGGCGCATAAAAGGCGGCCTGTTGCGCCAGTTCCCCTGGGGGCGCTTGATCCTGCTCGGCATCGTACTGGGCCAGGCGCCGGAGCGTGGCGCGGAAATCGATTAAATGAGCGTGCTCGGCAGGAGTAAGCCCGTCGCCATTCAGCCGCTGATCGAGCTCCTCGAGCTTGCGTGCCCGCTGCGAACGGTCCTTCGCGACGAATTCCCGGTCGTACGCGGCCAGCTCCGCGATTTCGACCGGCGTCGCGCTGAGCCCCCTGCTCGCGATGTAGTGGGGCGCAACCTGTTCCCAGATCAGGGCAAGGAGCTTGCGCGCGCGCGGTCGATCATCCGATGCGGCTGCCAGCTCACTCCGGGTAATGTCTATGTTGAAGACGGTCGCCACGGGCTCCGCATCCTGCGCCGCCGCTGCGGTGCAGAAGACGCCCGCCAGTACCAGCCCGAGTACAGCTTTCACCGGCCTGATTCTATCCCGCCGGGATCCGCCTACCCCGCTATCGACCGGAGTTTGCTTCGCCGGCAAGCAGTTAGGTAGGCTGTTGATATCCCTCCGCGATTTCGATCCCGGTCCGATCCAATCACGCCTTTCCACACCTTGGCTTCGCGGATGCTTGCCCCCTCGCCATCGCGCGGCGAGCCTTCAGCGTAAAACAACTGGGACGCGTGGCCGCAGGAGACGAGGCGACGTAACTTAACGCCTTGAAACCAAGCGTGGAATCGCGCGAACAATCCATCCGGGACAGCAGCCGGACTCGAGCCTTACCCGACCGTCAGGCAGTGAGCCCACCGCCTCCTTGCCGTCTCCAGTTAGTCCAACCTCCGCGTCGACTCGATTCGGGGCCTGAGTAATTCACAATTTCTGTGGATAACCGTGTGCGTAATTCAGCAACGCTCGCGCAAATGCGGCGAGCTAACGTGCTAGCGGTTGGATTGCACAAATTTTCATCATTCAGTCCGATCGACCCGCGCTCGGGTCGAACCAGGGCGCGTATCAGCCAAAGGAGCACGGAGCCCGCATTATGATCAGACTGGTTTGCATGGGGTGCTCACCGAAACGGGGGGCAAGCAATGCGGAATCTGCGCGCCTGACACGGGTGGTCAAAGAGTCAAGTAATCAAAGAAGACGAGCCAGCTCGCGGACATCGGCATTGCCGCCGGAGAGGATGACGCCGACGCGAGCACCACGAAAATCGACTTTGCCCTCGAACACGGCCGCCGCACCCAAGGCACCCGTCGGCTCTACAACGAGCTTGAGACGCTCCCACAGAAAGAACATGGCGGACAGGAGCTCCGGGTCGGTCACCGTCACCATGTCGCTGACGTACTCGAGCACGAGGGGAAAGGTGATTTTCCCGAGCGATGAGGTACGAGCGCCGTCAGCAATGGTGTCGGGATCCATGACCGTCTGCAGCGTCCGCGTCCGGAACGAGCGTGTGGCATCGTCGCCTGCGGCCGGCTCGACGCCGATCACCTTTGCGCCCGGCGCCAGCTGGCGGGCCGCGATCGCGCTTCCCGACAGCAGGCCTGCGCCCCCGCAGGGCACGAACAGATAATCGAGGAGGCCAACCTCTTCGATCAGCTCCTTGGCGGCAGTGCCCTGTCCCGCCACGATGTCCGGGTGATCGAACGAGGGCCCGACAGCGAGCCCACGCTCCTGCGCCAGACGCTCGGCGATCGCTTCCCGCGACTCGCCGCGATCGTAAAAGATAATCTCTGCCCCGTAGCCTCGCGTCGCATTGGCCTTCACCTGCGGTGCATCCCGCGGCATCACGATCAACACCGGGATATGCAGCAACTGCCCCGCAAGCGCCACCGCCTGCGCGTGATTGCCCGAGGAGTAGGCCACGACGCCGCGCCGCTTTTGCTCCGGGCTCAGACGCATGAGCGCGTTGTAGGCCCCGCGAAACTTGAAGGAGCCCGCACGCTGAAGGTTCTCGCACTTGAAGAACACGTGCGCGCCAACACGCTCGTCGACCGTATGGGAGGTGACCACCGGCGTGCGATGACAATGCCCCGCCAGCAGCTGTGCGGCCGATGCCACGTCATCGTAGCTGACAGGTAGCGCGGCCCCCCCCGCAGCGGTGCTCATAGCGCGGTCCTCCACGCTCTGACAAACAGGAACAGGAGAACAGCGCGCGAACGAGGGTGGAATTGGGTCAAGCTCTGATTCCTTGCAGTTGTGGATAACTTCGGCTCCCGCCCGGCCGCAATCAGACGCGATATCGACGGGCCAGAGGGGGTAGACCCTATCACAGTGGCACTCGACCCGTAGCCGGGCGCAACGGCCGCCACCTAATCCAGAACCGCCCCAGCCCGCGCACCGGGCGGCGTGTCGTGAGTCACGTTAGCAGGGGGCATTTGTTGAAAATTCGGTACCTCGCCGTCGGACCGACGAAAAACGCGGCCGATCCGCGGCAACGGATCATGAACAAATCCACGTTTCACATCGCAAAAACTGAATTAAATTCATATAGATCAAATACCTATTTTAATATCCCTGTTCTTCGAAAGACCTGGCATGGAAACTGCAGAATAGATCAGCAAGGAAACCGGGAACTGCGGAGAAAGCCATGATCATTTACATGGACGACTACAGAAAAGCGAAAGCTGCCAAGCACCCCGAGCGCAGCCGCTACGACGAAGAGTTGCTGTGCGTGAACTGGAACCCTGCCGTAGCGGTGATGGCAACGTCCTGCTACCAGACTGAACAGGAAATGAGCCCGCAGCTCCCCGAAGATCTCGCGAGCGTCGACGTCAAAGCGTTCCTCGACCGGGTCTACGCCCTCGCCACCCAGGTCTAAACAAACAGTCTCCCCCCGGAGGCGGGCCGTGCCCTTGTGGCCGGTCCGCTTTTTTTTGCCCGAAATCCTCTTACCGCAAAGGCGCAAAGACGCCAAGGACACGCAAAGCATCGATCAAAGAGGTAAAAGCAACAGCACTTTGCGTAATCTTTGCGCCTTCGCGTCTTTGCGGTTCTCTCGCTAGTCTTCCTGCGCTGCGCCCCAGCGCGCTACGCCAACGCCGAAATGACCTTGTCGCGCGTAAACGGCAAGTCGCGCAGCCGCGCGCCGATCGCATTAAATACCGCGTTTGCAATAGCCGAGGCAGTAGGACCCTGGGTTCCCTCGCCCGCACCCAGCGGCGGCAACTCGGGTCGGTTGATTATCGTCACTTCGACCTGCGGGATCTCCTCGAACGTCAATATGGGGTAATCGTCCCAGGTCTGCGTGAGCACCCGCTCGCGGTCGAACTGCACGGCCTCCTTGAGCGCCCAGCTCACCGTCTGGATGAGGCCGCCCTCGGTCTGATTGATGAGACCGTCGGGGTTGATCACCAGCCCGGCATCGATCGCCGCCCATGCCCGTTTCACGCCAATCTCGTTGCCCATTTCCACTTCGACGATGACCGCGACGTAGCACGCTCCATTCTTGTAGCGGGCGAAGCCGACCCCGCGGCCGCGTGAGCCGTCCCCCTTCTCCCCCTTCTTCCACCCTGCCTTTGCCGCGACCATTTCGATGACCGCACGAGCGCGGGGATCCTTCAGGTGCCGCAGCCGGAATTCGACGGGATCCGCGCCCGCCGCCGCCGCCAGCTCATCCATGAAGGACTCGATCGCAAACACGTTCGCTGTGGCGCCGAGCGCGCGCATCGCGGATACACGCAGCGGCATGCGCTTGATCAAACGATTGGTGACGCGCTGGTTCGGGAACTCGTAGATCGGAATCGCATTGCGATGACTGCCGCCACCCGGCAGCGGCGGATTGCGCGGCGGTGAGGGCTCGTGCGGCTGCGCCAGGTGCCAGGCCGCGATCAGGTTGACGCCTTTCTGCGCGCCTGGCCGCGTGCTGTGGGAGTTGCTCCAGATATCTTCCACCCAATCGACGATGTTGCCGTCCGCGTCGAGGGAGGCCTTGAGCTTCACCACCATGGCCGGTCCATACGGCTCCCACATGAATTCGTCCTCACGCATCCATTGCACCCGCACCGGGCGCCCCGGCGCCGCGCGCGCAAGCAAAGCCGCATCGAGGGCCACGTCGTCGGCCCCGTTGTGCCCGTAGCAGCCAGCGCCGTCGCAATGGATGACGGTAATGCGTTCCGGCTCCACCGCCAGCACCTTGGAGAGATCATGCCGCAGCGGGTAGATACCCTGGCTGTGCGTCCAGATCGTAAAGCGTCCCTTATCGAACGATGCCAGCGCGCACGAAGGGCCAATCGTTGCGTGCGCTATGTAAGGCCGCGTGTATTCTGCCTCGAGCGTTTTGGCGGCCTGCCCGGCTGCCACCTTGTCGCTCTTTTCGCTGATCACCTCGTCTTCGCTCACCTCCTTTAGAAGGAAACGCGGATTCGTGTTCTCCGGCAACGTGGCCCGCTCTTCCCAGCGCGCAATCCGTTTGATCCGCTGCAGCGTCCGAATGGCCTGGTCCTCGCGCTCCGTGACCACACCCACGAAGCTGCCGTCGCGCACGACTGCCACGACCCCTGGCATCGCACGCACTTCGGCCTCGTCCAGCGCTGTGAGCTTAGCCCCGTAACTCGGCGGGCGGGCCACACGTCCATGGAGCATGCCCGGTAAATCGAGGTCATGGACGTAGCTTGGCGTGCCGCTCACCTTTGCCGGAATATCGCGGCGGGGAACCGCCGTGCCAATCACGCTATGCTGCGCAGCCGGTTTGGGCGGGACCTGCCCGGTTGCCTCGCGCGCGAGCAAATCGTCCGTCGCGATATCCCAATAGGTCACGCGGCCGCCGCTGCGCGCCGTTACGGTACCGTCGGTAACGGAAAGCTGCTCGAGAGAGACACCGAGTTGCGCGGCGGCCCGCTGCATGAGCAAATCACGGGCTTCCGCGGCGGCGTAACGCAGCGCGGCGCCGCCGTCGGTAATGGACTGGCTTCCGGAAGTCATCCCCTCATCGGGGCTGTAGCTCGTGTCCGTGGGCGCGAGCCGAATGCGTCCCAGCGCAACGTCCAGCTCCTCGGCAACGATCTGGGAGAGCGCCGTGAGGATGCCCTGCCCGATTTCCACCTTGCCCGGAAAAACGGAAACGGTACCGTCGCGATTGATTCGCAGCCAGCGGTCGAGTTGGCGGTTCGCATTGAGGCTGCCGGGAAGCTTGCGCGGCGTAGTTTCTGCTGTACTCATTGTCTCAGCTCCTTCGCCGCGCGCTCTATGGCGTGCAGGATACGTTGATGCGTGCCGCAGCGGCACAGATTACCCTTGAGTGCAGTGCGGATCTCGCTCCCGGTCGCCTTCGGATTCGCGTCGAGCAAGGCCTTGGCCGCCATGATGATGCCGGTTGCGCAGTAGCCGCACTGGGCAGCCTGCTCGGCGATGAACGCCTCCTGCAGCGGGTGCAGCTTTCCGTTCCGGGCGATGCCCTCGATCGTCGTGATCGCCTTGCCGATCGCGGCCGATGCCGGCACATCGCAGGACTGGACGGCTTTGCCATCGATGATCACGGTGCAGGCGCCGCATTGTCCAAGCCCGCAGCCATAGCGCGCGCCCTTCAGTTTGAGATCATTGCGCAGGACGTAGAGCAGCGGTGTTTCCGGATCTGCGGCTACCTCGTGCTTCTTGCCGTTGACGGTCAGAGTAATGGCCACGTTAGGGTCTCCAGGGTTGCTCGCGTCCGGCTCGCGAGCCGGCATATCAAAGAAAAAACAGGAGGTTATTTATCTTCATTGAGCCGGATGCGCACGGCAGTGCGTATCCGGCTGCGGGCTCGTTTTTTGAAATGTTTGGGTTTATACTGACTTCGTATCGTTTACCGTTGGTATGGAGGATTATGCCCATGATACATACCACCGAAGTCGACTCGGTCAAAGTGAAGATCAACCAATTACAGCTTGAGCACCGAGACCTCGATGACGTGATATTACAACTTTCGCAAAGCTCCGCCCAAGACCAGATCCAGCTGCAACGCCTCAAGAAACGAAAACTTTTCCTGAAGGACCAGATCGCGCTGCTCGAGCGCCAGCTCGAGCCCGATATCCTCGCCTGATCGCGAACCGCGGCATTTTCCGGGCGCTCGCCCGGGCCGTGCCGCGCCTGTTACCAGCAGTGCCGCCTCTCCTCCCAATGGACCGACAATAGCTTATTCTTGCGCTAAGTGCGCAGTGCGCGAGTCAGAACGAGCACCGTCAAGAAAACGGCGAAGGCCCCGAACAGCACGAACCACAGCAACGACCACCCCGCAATCGACAGTCCCAGGAAGGTCCAACCGGTTTCCGCGCACTCCCCAGTCCCCGAGAGTACTTTCCGGAGTATTTCCGAAACCGGAAACTGCTGCAGCATGAAATCCAGATCCGGTCCGCACGCGGGCACGCGATCCTTGGGCAGGTGCTGCAACCAAACGTGGCGCCCCGCGATTCCCGTTCCGATACCCGCGACGAGGAATAGCAGCACGCCGTAGACGATCGCCCCGACGCGGGCCGGTCCGTGCAGCGCCGCGATAAAAAAGATGCCCCCCAGCGCGACCCAAGTGATCCGTTGCAGTATGCACAGCGGGCACGGCTCCTGGCCTTGAAAGTGCTGCAGATAGAGCGCAAAACCGATCATGCCGGCGCACGCCAGAAAGCCGGCAAGGTAACCGAGACGCAGATGCAAACGCGAAAACATGCTTGGTAATCTAACTCGCGGAGAAAAGGCCTGAACTCAACTGGTGAATTCTAACAAAAATACGCATGCCTACGGCGGCCACATCTTGAGCCCGAGATCCGTACCGGCGCTCGTGTGTCGTGAATGACGCAAGGCCACTTCGGGTTGTGGGGCACCCCGCGGCCCCGTACACTTTGCCCATGATCAGGGTTACGCCGGACATAGAGCTCAACGAGAAGGAGATCAGTCTCTCTTTCATCCGCGCGTCGGGTCCGGGCGGGCAGAATGTCAACAAGGTCTCCACCGCCGTGCAATTGCGCTTCGACATACGGCACTCGCCCTCGCTGACGTACGGCGTGCGCCAGCGGCTGGAGCGGCTTGCCGGCCATCGCGTCAGTTCTGCCGGCGTCCTGGTCATCACCGCGCAACGCTTCAGCAGCCAGGAGCGAAACCGCCGCGACGCGATCGCACGCCTCGTAGCTCTCGTTGGCGAGGCCGCGCGCCCGCCCAAGATACGTCGCCCGACTCGCCCCACGCGAGGCTCGCGCGAGCGGCGGCTGGAATCGAAGCGCCGCCAGAGCGAAATCAAGCACGGCCGCCGCCGTCGATTCGATCTCACATAATGGCAGGGCGCGCCGGCGCCGCGATAACGCTTTCCAGTTCGGCGGTGTCCAACAGGCGCTGGATGGACTGCCTCTCCTGAGAGTGTCTTAGCGCCCCTAAAAAATAACCGTCGAGCCCCACCCCCACCCTGCGCCCGCGGAGGGCGGAGCAGGTTCCAAGCGCATTGTGCTTGGATGGTGCGTCGTAGGGCGGAAGAGGGGCCCCTCTGGGGATCTGACCCCGGAGACGCGCACGGGATCGGCATTGGAACGACGCGCCCTTGATCGGCTCCACGGTCGCATCCCGCAAGCGGGTCCCTGCTCCACGTTGCGCCGATCCCTGCTCCACGTTTCGGCGCACCCTCTCCCTGAGGGCGAGGGGAAATGTCGAGTGCGGAAGTAGCACCTAACCATTTCCGCACCAAAGAGATGGAGCTACCTGGCCACTGTACTGCAAACCGCTACTGCGAACCGCCTGACACAAGGATTTTAGTTAAAAAACGAGCGGCCTACCCGCTCGTTTTTTGAAGCGCGCAATTTAATCGCCAATCCCGCGAACCGTCAAGGGCACTCAGCCACCGGCGACACCGAGGGG
>JAQBFV010000268.1:0-7614 GCA_032123035.1 Betaproteobacteria bacterium
GGTAAAGGAGTCGTAGTTATCGATCATCAGGACCATATAGCACCTAACTCATTGCTTTTATTAGCCTTAGAAAAGCTCTATTTAGCGCAATGCCCAAACTCTTACCCGCTTTTCATGGGTCTGTGGGCCGCGTTGGAATCGCCGATGCGCCCGGCGCAGCGTGTAAGGAAGTCTATGCGCCAGGCTTGCGCCAGCGCCAACAAGGGAAAACGGCTGGATTGAGGCGAGTAATCACGCGTCTATTATATTGCACCGCTCACCCGCGCCGCCAATCCCGCGGTATCGGCTCGGGTGTATCAAGCCGCAGGCTGCTCCCTCGATCACGGCGCCCGACAACAGGCGGAGCTTCGTTCCTGGTGTAAGGGCAAGGGGCTAGGCGCACGCTCGAATATCAACGCCTCCGCAATTTGTTATAGGCTGCGCCCGTAGTACGCACGAGGCGCTGCCACCGCGCGGCTGGAAGGAGCCATCGGATGCCGGGGGGCTCCGTGCCCCTACTGGCGTGTTCTGGCAGCAAATCGGCATGAAGTGTAGTAGTTCAGAGGTGATCTGACAGGCAGCGTCCGAAGGTCAACTTCCGCACGGAGTCGCGTGGTACCGATGTCGGTGTGGCGGTGAGAATCACCGCTCTTCCAGCGATCCCAAAGCTCCGCCTTCTGCGCCCGCGTAAACCTCGGGCGGCCCATCTTCTCTATACGCATACCTCCTCATCTGGTCAGTAGACTAGAAGGTGCTGCGTCGATCGTTTGAACCCGCCGTTGAATTGCGACGTTCAGGAACTTAAGAACAGACGCAACGCCTCTTGTAAATCGGTCAATGAAGGTGACGCAAACGCGACAATTTTGCATAGTTCCAGAGAGCGTTGGCGAGTGAGGGCGGGCACGTTCGCTGTTAAACTAACTATCTAGGCTAGCCCATAATCCCGTGGTGGTTGGTTTGAGTCCAACACGACCCACTTCCGGTCAAAATCCCAGTTGGCGCTCGGATCCGCCGCCGCAGAACTCATGAACATTCGTCGCAATCAACTTTGCTTCTGCGGCAGCGGAAGGCGTTACAAAAATTGCCACGGGGCGTTGGAAGTGACAGGCCTTCCGCCGGACAACCCGGCGGCTGAACGGCCCGCTGGGGCAGGCACTTTTCCCGTCAGGGGTGCGGAGTCCGCCGAGAAATTCGTTCGGGCTTCCCAACTGCACGAGCAGGGGCGACTCGAGCGCGCAAGGGAGTTGTACGAGGCGGTGCTCAGGGAAATCCCCGACCACTTCGACGCCCTCAGTGCTTTGGGCGTGCTGCAAGCGCAGAGGAAGAATCTTCAGGTTGCGGAACGCCTGTTGAGGCAGGCGCTGCAAATCAATCCTGATTCAGAAGAGGCGAATTTCAATCTGGCGGCAGTGCTTTGCGATCTCGGGCATGCGCAAGAGTCCCTGTCTTTCTTCGACCAGACCCTCGCGGTTAACCCCGGTTCCGTGAATGCGCTGAACAATCGCGGAGTTGCGCTGGCGAAACTGAATCGCCCCGCCGAGGCATTGGCAGATTTCAAGAAGGCCGCGGCGATCACGCCCGACGATCCAGGGTTGCTCAATAACCTCGGGAACTGCCTGAACGAGGTCGGTGATTTCGGGGGCGCGCTCGATTATTTTGACAGGGTTCTGAGCGTGGACGAAGCGCATGTGGGCGCGCTGGTCAACAAGAGTGACGCGCTCAACAAGCTTAAGAAATATGCCGAAGCCCTCCCCTGCGCCGATACGGCTTTGGTGATTGCGCCCAATTCGATTGAAGCGTTTAACAATCGCGGAAATGCCCTGCGGGGGCTCGGACGCTTTGAGGAAGCGCTGGCCAGCTATGAGCGAGCCCTGGCGCTCAAGCCTGACTACGCCGACGCACTTAACAATCGCGGTAATGCGCTGCAGGAACTGAAACGGCATGAAGAGGCGCTCGCCAGCTTTGAACGGGCCCTGGCGCTCGAGCCCGACCATGCTGACGCGCACAATAATCGTGGCAATGTACTGCAGGAACTGTTACGGCACGAAGAAGCGCTGGCCAGCTATGAGCGGGCCCTGGCCCTTAAATCTGATTACGTGGAAGCGCTGTTCGGTCGTGGTAACGCGCTGCGGGATCTGAAACGTCGCGAGGAAGCGCTGGCGAGCTATGAGCGAGCCCTGGCGCTCAAGCCCGACTACGCGGACGTGCATTTGAACGAAGGACTGTGCAGATTACAGTGCGGCGATTTCGAACTGGGTTGGAGGAAATACGAATGGCGCTGGCAGATCGAGCAGTTCGCGCTGCCGAAGCCGCGCTTTGACCAACCCGCGTGGGACGGCAGTCAGGTCGATGGCGGGCTGCTTGCATGGGGGGAGCAGGGCCTCGGCGACCAGATCGTGCATTTGGGCATGCTGCCGCAACTCGCAGCCTGCGCGAGGCGATTGATCGTGGCGGTCGAGCCGCGGCTCGTTCCCCTTGTGCAGCGCTCTTTTCCGAACGTGGAAGTTGTGGCGCTGGCTGAGGCGCCCGGCCGAAAAGATTTCGACAGGCAAGTGCCTCTGGGAAGTATTGGGGGCCAATTGAGGAGGCGGTGGGAGGATTTTCCCAAGGAAAGGCCCGCGTATCTGCAAGCCGATTCCATTCGTTCCCGGCAAATGCGAGACCAATTGGCTGGCGAGAAGCAGCTCGTTTGCGGACTGTCGTGGTTCAGTACGAACGTAAAGGTTGGGACGCACAAGAGTATCCGGCTTGGAGAGTTGCGCGCGATGTTGAGCGTCGCCGGCGTGCGGTTTATCGACTTGCAGTACGGTGATACCCGCGATGAGCGGGCCGCGCTGCAGCGGGAGGCGGGTATCGAGGTGGCTCACATCGAAGAGGTCGATAATCTAAACGATATCGATGGCGTTGCTGCTTTGATCAACGCTTGCGATGTAGTGATTACCGTCAGCAATACGACCGCGCACTTGGCGGGCGCTTTAGGCAAGCGAGTTTTCGTGATGTTGCCTTTCACCCAGGGGCGGTTCTGGTATTGGCACGAGGGCCGCGACGACAGCCCGTGGTACCCCAGCGCCCGTCTGTTCAGGCAGCCTGCGCTCGGCGACTGGGCGAGCGTGATTGACCGTGTCACCCGTGAATTGAAGGAACAGCTATCACCTCGGTGAATCGTGATGATTGATTGGTGAGTGGTGAGTGGTGAGTGTGAGCCGACCGATTTTTTGTGCCAGGTGCGTTGATACTTTACTGCATTAGCTGGGGTTGCTCTAGCGTGAGCGTGTTTGGGGCCGTGAGTCGCTGGGGCAGTTGGCTGGTAGCCCAGCGATGAGTGCGGCCCGAGCGTGTTGTATTCTCGCCGCCAGCGCTCGATCACGATGTGCGCCGGCCCCGCCCGCGCGATTTCCTCAAGCGTGATCTCGTCGTTGCGGTTCAATCGACCTTCGAATCGAGGCCAGCCTCCGCCATCTCCGCGGCACGGAGCAGCGCCTTAGCCTTGTTCTGAGTTTCCTGCCACTCGGCCTCGGGTTGCGAATCCGCCACGATGCCACCGCCGGCCTGGACATAGAGGGTGCCGTCCTTGACGACGGCGGTGCGTAATGCGATCGCCACGTCCATGTTGCCGTGAAAGCCGAGGTAGCCGACCGCGCCAGCGTAGATGCCGCGCTTCACCGGCTCGAGCTCATCGATGATCTCCATCGCGCGCACCTTGGGCGCGCCGGAGACCGTCCCCGCGGGAAAGGTCGCCCGCAGCACGTCGATCGCGTTGAGTCCGGGCTTTATCGTGCCCTCCACGTTCGAGACGATGTGCATCACGTGCGAATAGCGCTCGACCACCATCTGCTCGGTGACCTTTACGCTTCCCGTGCGCGCCACGCGCCCGCTATCGTTGCGTCCCAGATCGACCAGCATGATGTGCTCGGCGCGCTCTTTCTCATCGGCGAGCAATTCCTTCTCGAGCGCCGCATCCTCGGCGGGCGTGGCCCCGCGGTGCCGGGTTCCTGCGATCGGCCTCACCGTCACCGTATCGCCCTCTAGCCGCGCCAGAATCTCGGGCGAGGCCCCGACGACATGAAAGCCATCGAAGTCGAAGTAGTACATGTACGGCGAGGGATTGATCGTGCGCAGCGCGCGGTACAACGCCAGTGGCGTGGCCCGGAACGGCTTCGTCATTCTTTGCGACGGGACGACCTGCATGACGTCTCCGTCGTAGACGTAGCGCTTCGCACGCTCCACCGCAGCATGGTAGGCGGCTTGGCCGAAACCGGAGACGGCTGGCGCGGAAGGCCCGCGCGCCTCCGGCGGGATCTCGACCGTGGCGCGCAGCTGGGCCACGAGTTGCTTAAGCCGTGCGCGCGCGCCCTGGAACGCGCCCGGTTTTCCCGGCTCGGCGTACACGACAAGCGTCAGCTTCCCCGACAGATTGTCCACGATCGCGATTTCCTCGGAGACGAGCAGCAGGATATCGGGCGCTCCGATCGGATCGGGTTTGTGGGCGCCAGCAAGACGGCGCTCGATGTAGCGCACGGTTTCGTAGCCAAAGTAGCCTACGAGCCCGCCGGAGAACCGGGGAAGGCTCGCGTCCTGCGCCACTTTGAAGCGCGCGAGATAGTCGTTGACGTAGGCGAGCGGATCGCCGGTCTGCGTGCTGGCCACGGCCTGCTTGCCGCGGAACTCGGTACAGGTATCGCCACGCACCTCGATGCGCGTCTGCGCGGGCAGGCCGATGAACGAGTAGCGACCGAAACGCTCGCCGCCGACCACGGATTCCAACAGATAGCTGTAAGGCCGGTTGGCGAGCTTGAGGTAGATCGAGAGCGGCGTGTCGAGATCCGCGAAAGTCTCGAGCACCACCGGAACCCGGTTATAACCGGCACGCGCGAGCCGGTCGAATTCAACTTCAGTCATGAGTCACTCCAGTACAGAATACGGGACGACAGCGGGCGACGCGTCTAACGCGTACGCCAGACCACAGGCAAGCGGCGCCAGGGTCGCCAGCGGCGCGGCGCGGTTGTCTGCGGCTTCGTTCCACAATCTGCGTGGTGCATGACCAAGTTGGTAATTAGACCTTTTGAATCAGCCGAGTGGCTTCAAATAGCGACGCTACTATAGCATCAACGTCGAGTGCCCGCACGTCCTGGCCCTCGTTGTAGCCGTAGGTCACGCAGAAGACCGGACAACCGGCGGCGCGTGCCGCCTCGGCATCGTTCATCGAGTCGCCGATCATCAGCATCTCGCCCGGCGAGATTCCAAAATGGCGGCAGGCGTAAAGCAGCGGGGCCGGATCGGGCTTTTTTTGCGGCAGCGTATCGCCCGCGATCACCTGGACAAAGTAGCGTGCAATCCCGAGCTGCTCGAGTAGCGGCAAGGTAAACTGGCCCGCCTTGTTCGTCACGCAAGCCAGCGGCAGGCGCGCCGCGCGCAGTGCGTCGAGACCCTCGATCACACCCGGGAAAATCGTGGTGTGCTTGCCATTGACCGCCAGATAGCAGCGCTCGAATACCGGTAGCGCCGCGTCAAGCACGCTTTTGTGCACGGCGCCGTCCAGCGTACCAGCCAGCGCGCGCTCGACGAGCCGGGGAATGCCCTTGCCAACGAACGTCCGGATCGCCGACTCGGGAAGATCCGGTCGTCCCAGCTCGCGCAGCATCAGGCTGGCTGCAACGGCGAGGTCCGGCACGCTGTCAGCCAGCGTACCATCCAGATCGATCGTGACCGCCTTTACGCGCAGCGGGAAACGTTGGTTCGTATTCACCACAGAGAGACAGAGGAGATGCCGACAACGGCCGGGGCTGGTTAGAACCGATATAGAAAAACCCGTGAACCCAAAAAATCATTAACCACGGAATTACACGGACCAAGACCTGAACCAGGAGCCGCTGCAGTGAGACAACAATTTCCGTGTGCTTCCGTGTGGTTCCGTGGCTGTGTTGTTCTTAAGATAGCGTCTAGCGCTTCGCGGCCTTGGCGAGCTCGGCGCGCATGGTGGCAATGGTGGCCTTGTAGTCCTTCGTCCCGAATATCGCCGAACCGGCAACGAACGTATCGGCACCCGCGTGCGCGATCTCGGCGATGTTATCCACCGTCACGCCCCCATCCACCTCAAGCCAGATGTCACGTCCGGTCGCGCTGATGCGGCTGCGCACGGCGGCAAGCTTCTTCAGCGCCTGCGCGATGAACTTCTGCCCGCCGAAACCGGGATTCACCGACATGATCAGCACGAGGTCGAGTTTCTCGATGACGTGATCGAGGTAGGTAAGCGGAGTCGCCGGGTTGAAGACCAGCCCGGCCTTGCACCCGTTGTCCTTGATGAGGCTGACGGTCCGGTCCACGTGATCTGACGCTTCCGGGTGAAACGAAATGATGTTCGCCCCGGCCTTCGCGAAGTCGGGCACGATGCGGTCGACCGGCTTCACCATGAGATGCACGTCGATGGGTACCTGCGTGAGCGGCCGGATCGCCTCACACACGAGCGGGCCCACCGTGAGATTTGGAACGTAATGGTTATCCATCACGTCAAAATGCACCAGGTCGGCACCGGCCGCTATTACCTGCTGCACCTCTTCGCCCAGCCGGGCGAAGTTGGCTGACAGGATGCTCGGGGCAATGCGGAACGCCATGGCGATTTCGGACCTCGACGAGGACCGGCGAATTGTACTCGTTCTCGTCGCGCCGGCACAGCGTAGCTTCTCTTGCACGCACCGGGGAAATGATCAAGAATCGTCCTCATGAGCGACCAAAAATACGATATCCAGGTATCGGCGCGTACCGCTTTTATTCCCGAGCAGTCCGACCTCGAGAATGGCCGCTACGTATTCGCCTATACGATCACCATCACCAACGCGGGAAACGTCCCGGCGCAGCTCGTGGGCCGCCACTGGATCATCACTGACGCCAACAATCAGGTCCAGGAAGTCCGCGGCCTGGGAGTCGTCGGCGAGCAACCGACGCTGCGCCCCAACGAGAGCTTCCAGTACACCAGCGGCACTGCGATTGCGACACCGGTCGGAACGATGCGCGGCAGCTATCAGATGATTGCGGAGGATGGCCGTCAGTTCGATGCGCCCATACCCGAATTCACGCTCTCGATGCCGAGAGTGCTCCATTGAAGAACGGTGATGAGTGACGGGTGAAGAGCGATGGATCACCAGTTCGATGTCTCCCGTTCTGACGACCCGAAGACAGCAAGCTCGTCTTTCTGCACTTTGCACTTTGCACTCTGCGTTCCGCAGTCAAAGCCGTGAGCCTGCGGCTCGCCTACACCCTTTTCTCGCCGTTCTACGATCGAACTGAAGCGCCTGTGAAGCCGGCGTGCGGCTCACCGTGGCGGGTCGTCGCCGTCGCCTCTGCCACGGGCTGCGGCGCGGCAGCGTTCACGAGACGATGAGAATCAGCAGGGCAAGCACGACGCCCGCCTCGAGCAGAGACTAGAACAACCCTTCCATCGAAATCGTCGTCATATACTGGCAGGGACAGGCGAAACACCATGCAACACTTCAGAGCCCGTAACACAATGAAACACACGCTGCGCTGTCACGATTTTGACGAGGAATGTTCTTCAATGTTCAGCGGAGGTGGGGGGCAATTTTCGTGGCGATGATATGGGCAGACCTTGGCCAGAATCGTGCCAGCCCACAAGGGGTT
>JAQBFV010000269.1:0-11753 GCA_032123035.1 Betaproteobacteria bacterium
GCGGCTTCAACGCTGCGCAGAATCCCGGGCTGCTCGATTGCATCCCGATGGGGCGCATGGGCACGCCGCAGGATGTCGCGGGGATGGCGCTCGCGGTGCTCTCGGAGCGCTTTGGTGCCTACGTTACGGGTACCACGATCGCGGTCGACGGCGGGATCGCGCTGCATAATTGGATTGAACGGCGCTGATGGGACGGTCGAGATTTCACGTTCGGCAATCGGAAGTGACGCCGTATTCGCCCGCCAATCACGTCGGCACGAAGAACTACCGCCTGATCGGCGCCGACACCGTCGGCGCGCAGCAGGTCGAGATGCTGATTGGCGAGGTGGAGAAGGGCAAGGGGGCTCTGCCGCACGCCCACCCGGGCATCGAGCAGGTCTGTTACCTCCTCGAGGGCAGGGCAGAGGTCGAGGTGGCGGGCGAGGCGTTCGAGCTGTTGCCGGGCGAGGCCTGCTTCTTCCCGCCCGATGCGCCGCACCGGTTCACCGTGACGAGCGAGCGGGCGAGGGTGATGGTGATTTACGCGCCGCCGTACGAGGAGAATCCGGCGCGCACGGTCAAGCACGGCTGAGGCTGCGGGAGGGGAATCGATGCATCGTAACGCGGTATGGCCGGTGATCCTGATTGTGGTGGGCGTGGTGCTGCTCGCGCACAATCTAAACTTTATTCACTTCGCGCAACTGCGCGCCATCCTTGCGATCTGGTGGCCGGTGATCCTGATCGTGATCGGCGTCGCCGCGCTGGTTGACAAGAAAGAGAAATAGGCGCGGTGGATTTCGCCTTTACAGCGGAGCAGCAGCGCATTCGCGAGGCGATCGCGAAACTTTGCGCGCAGTTCGGCGACGATTACTGGCTGAAGAAGGACAAGGAAGGCGGTTTTCCGGTCGAGCTGCACCAGGCGCTCGCGCGCGACGGCTGGCTCGGCATCGCGATGCCCGAGGCCTTTGGCGGCGCGGGGCTGGGCATTGGCGAAGCGGCGATCATGATGCAGGCGATCGCCGAATCCGGCGCGGGCTTCTCGGGCGCCTCGGCGGTGCACATGAACATTTTCGGCCTCAATCCGGTGGTGGTGTTCGGCAATGTCGAGCAGAAGGCGCGCATGCTGCCGCCGCTGATCGCGGGCACGGAGCGCTCCTGCTTCGCGGTCACCGAACCGAATACCGGCCTCAACACCACGCGCATCAAGACCAAGGCGGAGAAGCAGGGCGACCGTTACCTCGTCTCCGGGCAGAAGGTGTGGATCTCGACTGCGCAGATCGCCGAGAAGGTGCTGCTCCTTGCGCGCACCACGCCGCTCGAAGAAGTGAAGAAGCCCACCCAGGGACTTTCGCTGTTTTACACCGACTTCGATCGCAACTACATCGAGGTGCGGGAAATCGAGAAGATGGGCCGCAAGGCGGTCGACTCGAACCAGGTGTTCTTCGACGCGCTGCCGGTGCCCGTCGCTGATCGCATCGGCGAGGAGGGGCGCGGCTTCGAATATATTTTGCACGGCATGAACCCGGAGCGCATCCTCATTGCCGCGGAATCCGTCGGCCTCGGGCGCTGTGCGCTGGCGCGGGCGACCGCCTACGCCAAGCAGCGCATCGTGTTCGATCGTCCGATCGGGCAGAACCAGGCGATCCAGCATCCGCTGGCGAAGAACTGGATGGAGCTGGAAGCCGCGAACCTCATGGTGATGAAGGCTGCCTGGCTCTATGACGCGGGCCAGCCCTGCGGCGCCGAGGCGAACGCGGCCAAGTACCTCGCCGGCGAGGCCGGATTCGACGCCTGCCAGCAGGCGGTGATGACCCATGGCGGCTTCGGCTACGCCAAGGAGTATCACGTCGAAAGGTATCTGCGCGAATCGCTCATCGGGCGGATTGCGCCGGTCTCGCCGCAGCTCGTGCTGTGCTTTATTGCCGAGCGGGTGCTCGGCTTGCCAAAATCCTATTGAGAATGGACGCAAACGCCATGACCGAAGCGCAGTTCCTTGCCGACGCGAAGCGCGACGGCTACGCCGAGATTCTCGAGCGCGAGATGCAGGCCGGATCGAACGCCACCGAGCACAGGCATGGGTTCGACGCCCACATCCTGGTCACCGCGGGAGAATTCACGATCACGATCGCAGGCAATGTAAATACCTACCGCGCGGGCGAAGCCTTCGCCGTGCCGGCCGGCACGGCGCACGCCGAGGCCGCGGGCGCAGAGCCCGTGCGCTACACGGTGGCGCGGCGCCACGCGCAGTCCTGAGGCGGGCGCAACGATGAGCACCAGCCTCTCCGGACTGATCAAAACGCGCTTCGGCCTCGAGAGCGAGGCGGGAAGGAACATGCCCGCCGGGGGCACCGTCGCGGCGATGCTCGCGCGCCGCGTCTGCCGCAACTACGCGGACAAGCCCGTGCCCGAGGACCTGATGCAGGCTCTGTTTGCCGCGGCGCTCTCGGCGCCGTCGAAGTCCGACCTGCAGCAGGCCTCGCTCGTGCGCGTCGTCGATCCAGAAAAGCGCCAGACGATCCAGGGTTGGCTCGCGTCGATGCCGTGGATCGCGGGCGCGCCGCAGTTCATGATCTTCTGCGGCGATAACCGCCGCACGCGCCGGATTGCCGAACTGCGCGGCAAGCCGTTTCCGAACGACACGCTCGACATGTTTATGAACGCGGCGGTCGACGCGGGCATCGTGCTGCAGGCCTTCATAACCGCCGCCGAGTCGGCGGGCCTGGGCTGCTGCCCGATCAGCCTCGTGCGCGACCGCGCGCGCGAGCTGGCGGAGTTGCTCGAACTGCCGCAATGGGTGTTCCCCGTCGCGGGGTTGTGCGTTGGCTTTCCGGCGAAGCCTGGAGAGATCAGCATGCGCCTGCCGCTCGCGGCGACGGTGCATATCGACCGTTACGACGACAGCGGCTTCGACGCCCAGCTCGACGCCTACGATCGGCGGCGCGAGGCCGCGCGCCCGACACCACGTGAAAAGCAGCGTGACGCCGCGCGCTTCGGCACCGTCGAGCCCTATGGGTGGTCCGAGGACAAGGCGCGCCAATACGCCGTGCCGCACCGCGCCGACTTTGGTGCCTTCATCCGCGCGCAGGGGTTCGGGCTGGCGTAGGGCGGGTTCAGGCCGCCTGATAGTCGAGCTCTGGCAGGTCGGCGCGCTCGCTCGCGTGCTCGAGCGTGATGGCGCACAGCTTCCCGTGCGAGTCGACGTCGATCTGTGTGTTTTCGTCCAGGTCGCGGGTTTCGGCGACCTGCGCGCCGCGCAGCTCGATAGTGAGCGTGTCCGTGTCGTGGAAGTAGCGGATTTTCACGGCTCGTATCCTCGATCGAAGAATGCATTGTGCACGGTCTCGCCGTCGGCGAGCAGTACGACGCGGAGCCAGAGTCCGTCAAATTCCGGAATACGCGCAGCGTCGGATGCGGCCGTCGCGCTGCACCGTTTCCCGCTCAGGACGCGTAACCGCCCGCTGGATCCATTGCGCGCGGATGGCGATCCGATCGAGCGGGCTCCTGACGCCGCGCCCGCCCTTGTTCAGGACGTGCGTGTAGATCATCGTGGTCGACACGTCTTTGTGCCCGAGCAACGCCTGCACCGTGCGGATGTCGTAGCCGCCTTCGAGCAGATGGGTCGCAAACGAGTGGCGTAGCGTGTGGCAGGTTACCGGCTCGACGATTCGGGCGTCGCGCGCGGCCCGTTTCAGGATCCGCCCAAGCGTGTCCGGATGCACATGGTGCCGACGGATGACGCCAGATTCCGGATCCGCCGAGCGGTTACTCGACGGAAAGATGAACTGCCAGCCCCAGTCGAAGCCCGCACGCCGGTACTTGCGCGCAAGCGCGTTCGGCAACCAGACTTCGCCGTGGCCCTCCGCGATATCGCGGCGGTGCAGGAGGCGCACCCGGCCGAGTTGCTCGCGCAACGGTTCGACGACGTTGCCGGGCAGCATCGTAATCCGGTCCTTGCCGCCCTTGCCGTCGCGTACCAGGATCTGCCGGTAAGCGAAATCCACGTCCTTCACCCGCAGCGACAGGCATTCGATCTGCCGCAACCCCGCACCATAGAGCAGGGCGCACATCAGCCATGGCACGCCGTGGAGCTCGCCGAGCAGCTGCGCGATCTCACGCGCGCCGAGCACCACCGGAAGCCGAACCGGCCGTTTCGCGTGCGCGATCCCGTCGAGCCACGGCAGCTCCTGCCCGAGCACCTGCTTGTACAGGAACAGCAGTGCCGAGAGCGCCTGGTTCTGCGTCGCCGCGGCCACGTCGCGCTCGGTGGCGAGCCAACTTAAGAACGCCGTCGCTTCCGCCGCGCCGAGCTCGGTGGGATGACGCATGCCGTGGAAGCGAATGAAATGGCGGATCCAGTACCAGTACGCCTTCTCGGTGCGGCGGCTGTAGTGCCGCGAGCGGATTGCCTCGCGCAGGCGCTCGATCAAGCGTCGATTTGGCCGGCTGTCCGACGGTGAAACGGATACGACTGCGGAATCAGGGCGTTCGGCAATTCGGAGTCGGATATCGCGGACACGGATTGCTTGTTCAGCATTCAACGCATTGATCCGAGGGGCGTTGACACCTCCGTGGGCCGGGCGGGACTATGATATTCGGCAGCTACATCGACTATTCAACGTTCGTTAGCGCTCAACAGCCAAAGCGCGCATCTATCGCGCTCGATGTTGACATATATGCATACCGTGCATATATTGTAATCGTGTCCGCCGAATTCGACCCGAAAAAGGATGCGGCAAACCTCAAGAAGCACGGCGTGTCGCTTTCCGAGGGCGACGGGGTGCTGAATGACCCGCTTGCGCTTACCGTCGAGGATGACGCTGCCGAGGGCGAGCAGCGGTTTGTCACCATCGGAATGAACGCGTTCGGGTCGCTGATGGTCGTGGTTCACACTCATCGAGGCAGTGGATCGCGAACCATCTCTGTGCGGAAGGCCGATCCCAAGGAACGGAGAAACTATGAAAAAGGTTTATGACTTTTCAAAAGGAAAGCGCGGCGCGGTGATTCCCACGACAGGGAAGACGCGTATCACCATTTACATGGACGACGCAATCGTTAGCCGATTCAAGGCCCAATCGGAGAAGACGGGCAAGGGCTATCAGACGCTGATCAACGAAGCTCTGAAGGCGCACTTGGGGCTCACGGAACAACCCGTAACGCAGGATCTCGTGCGCAAGATCGTGCGTGAAGAACTCGCGGCGCAAGGTTGAGCGCTAACCCGGCGCCGCACGCGGACGTGCGCCATGAGGCCGGCGCACGCCGGTGGGCTCTACGTTAGCGCGCACGATAAGGGCACGCGTTGGGAGGCGTAGAATGACCACGTACTATAGGAGCTACCGGCATGTCAGACGCGCTTAAGGAGCTGGAAAAGCAGGCCAAATCTCTTACGGCCGACGAGCGGGCTCGGCTCGCGGAGTTCCCCCTAGAGTCCATCCAGGATTCGCCGCTCGCGGAGATCGAGACGGCATGGGACCGTGAGATTGAAGAGCGCGCCGCCGCATACGACCGCGGTGAACTGCAAACAATCTCGGCTGAAGACGTGTTTGCCGAGGCAAGGCTCCTCGCTCGGCGAAGCGCGCGCGGTTCATAGCCGCGGCACGCTTAGAGTTTCTCGCCGAAGTCATCTATCACAATGAAGCGCAACCCGGTTTGGGCGAGCGCTTCACCGCAGCAGTGGAAGAAGCCGCAGCCCGCGCCCTCGCGTTTCCTCTCTCAGGCTCTCCTTGCGGCGCCAATGCGCGCCGGGTCATCGTCAACGGGTTTCGCTTCTCCCTGGTCTACCGCCCGGAACCAGACGGCATTGTCATATTCGCCGTTGCGCATCATGCGCGGCGCCTTTTCTACTGGCGATCGCGTATGCGTGCTCGCTAACTTTAGATGGTGCCGACGGGGGCCGCCAGCGCACCGCGGTATCAAAGCGTTCTGCCGGCCCGCGGCACACCAAGACGTTGGGCGTCGATAGCAACGACACGCCAGAATCGATGCGCCATTGAACCCAATGCCAGTCGGGAGTAGCGCCGCCGTCCCGAGACTTGGTTCCCGATAGGCGACGCAGTTCGCGAAACGGAGGAATGTCATGAAGCTCACCCTTTCAAAGTTGCTCCTCATTAGCGCCATTTCTGGAGTCTCAATGGCTTCACAAGGCCAGACGCCTAGCCCAGGGCCGGAAATGATTTTGATCAAGACTACACAAAAGTCTCCGGATCAAGTCGTTGATGCAATCAAGTCCTATGCGAAAGCGAAAAAGTGGATTTACATGGGAGCAAACAAAGTGAAAAAGGGCCAAGTCATAATGGTCAAGGTGTGTGTTCCGCAGGTCGGGAAGTTGCTTTGGCCCATCGGTCTGCATGTGAGTGCAATGCTCCCTTGCGGAAATCTTGGTGTATACAAAGTCAAGGGTAAGACAGAAGTTTCAATGCTTCATCCGCAGTACATGCAAGTCCTTTATCCGCACGCGGAGGTTGAGAAGGCGGTAGGAGTGGCTACTCCGCTACTTACGGAGATGCTTGCGGCAGTTTCGCAGTAGAAGTGCAGTTGACGCCCAACCCTTCGCTCAACCGGACGCGCCATGGCATGCCGCCGCCGGGCCTCATTTCATTTTGGCCCAGTGCCGTCACGCCGCGGCGCGTCGGTTAGCTCAAACGTTCGGCGTCTTGCGTAGTGTAACGTTACGCGTTACACTCTGTCGGTGATCCGGAGCTTCAAGCACAAGAGCCTGCGCCGGTTCTTTGAGGAAGGCGTCAAGTCTGGCATTCGACCCGAGCACGCTGAGAGGCTGCGATTGGTCCTTGCGAGGCTGCAGGCGTCAACGACTCCGAAGGACATGGATCTTCCCGGGCTTCGGCTACACGAGCTGAAGGGAGAAAGTAAAGGCACTTGGTCAGTGACCGTAAGCGGAAATTGGCGAGTGACTTTTCGGTTTGAGGAGAAGGATGTTTTTGACATCAACTATGTGGACTACCACTGAGGCAGAACGATGAGGCTGCACAACCCACCGCACCCGGGCGAGGTCTTGCGCGAGCTATGCCTGAAGCCGCTTGACCTGAGCGTCTCGGAGGCAGCAAGAGCGCTTGGGGTGAGTCGGAAGACCCTGTCAGCCATACTGAACGGTCGGGCTGGAATTAGCCCCGAGATGGCGATTCGTCTTTCGATTGCTTTCGACACTTCGGCTGAGAGCTGGCTCAATCAGCAGACTCAGTACGACCTGTGGTCGGCTGAGAAGCGGCGCAAGAGTCTTCGGGTCGAGCGCCTGGCCGCGTGATGGCCAAGACGCCGAATCACGCGCTCGAGCCGACCGCCGCCAGCGGGCTTCGCGCGCCGGCGATGCCCTCGTCGCTTTGCTCCTCGGCGGCGGCTCAGCGCGAGCGTTAGCCGTCACGAAGCAGCCTATCGACCGTCGCACGATGTAGACTCCACTACTCAGTATCGGAGGCTCATATGTCGGACCTCGTCGAAGAACTTTCACGCAGAGCCCGCGCGCTACCCCCGGAGGAGCGGGTTCGCCTCGCGGAGGAGTTGCTCGCGACCGTCCAGGAGGTTGACCCGGAAGTGGAAGCGGCCTGGGACGAGGAGATCAAGCGTCGAATCGCAGAGATCGATAGCGGCACAGCTACCCTCATCCCCGCCGAAGAGGTTTTCGCTGAGGTCCGCCGCCTGATTAAGTGAAGCTCGTCCGGTTTCACGACGCAGCACGGGTCGAACTGCTCAACGAGGTTCAGTACTACGCCAGCATCAGCCCCACGCTCGGCGAACGCCTCGCCACCGCAGTGGAACAGGCGACGCTGCTCGCCTCCGAGTTTCCGGAGACGGGATCGCCGTACAAGTACGGCACGCGACGCGTCTTCCCAAGGAAGTTCCCATTCTCCGTCGTCTACGTTGTTCGCGAATCTGAAGTCTACGTGCTCGCGCTTGCGCCCTTCCGTCGAAGGCCGGGTTACTGGCGCGCGCGCAAGGATGACTGACCGGCCGGGGAGATAGGTAACAAAAACGTAGGGGGACATGGGTGACGGACCGCGGGCTCACGGCGCTGACTGTCGGCAGAGGTCATGCCGCGGCTCGGCTGTCAGCCAACCCAAAGCTGAACTTCTCCCGCGGGCAGTGTGCGGCCAAGTGATCATGGCAGCCGCAGAATCGGTAGCGTCGCTGGCTATGTTCACGACCGACCGCTTACCCAAAGCCACTGTGTATCAACACACGCACGTTCTGCGGGCTGCGGTTAACGACGACTTCCTGATCGAAGCGACAGTACTTCGCTTCGGCAAGTCGACCGCCTACGCCGAGGCAAGGGTTACGCTCGCAGCAAGTGGTGAGTTGGTTGCACGCGCCAGTGCGGAGTTTGCATGTTGACTAACAGGCATAATCCCTCGGTCAACCGCAGGCCCAGCAACGGGCTGTGCCTGCCGTTGGGACCCGGTTACCTCGAACGCGAGAGGCTGCACGATGGGAGACGTTAACCAGTTGACATACCTGAAACGGGTCATGCCGTCCGTCGCAGGTCCGATCATCGAAGTGGGGAGCAAGGACTACGGAAGTACCGCGAGCTTTCGCGATTTCTACGAGGATCGCGAGTACGTCGGCATCGACATGCAGCCCGGTAAGAATGTCGACCTGGTCGTCGATCTAACAAACGGAATCGGCAACTTGCCGGCGAGCCATTTTGCTCTTGGGATTTGCTGTTCGGTCTTGGAACACGTTACTCGGCCCTGGGTGTTTGCGGAGCACCTCACCAGTGTTATCAGGCCTGGCGGGGCCTTGTACCTGTCGGCGCCATGGGTGTGGCGATACCACCCCTACCCTGATGACTATTTCCGTTTCTCATGGCGCGGAATAATGGAATTGTTTCCCAGCTTTGATTGGACCAATATCTGTTATGCCACCAATGTTCCGAACGAGTTCTTCGATATCGCCGCCAATCCCCATACCGATGACAGTTTGGCCATTTTCGCCGAAACGCCTAAGGGAAAACGAAAGTATCTACCCTACCTGCATGTCAACATGCTGGGGATCAAGGACGCGTGATGATCCCAACGCGTGTTCGACTTCTACGCGTCGCCGCAACGCATGCGGGACAGTCCTAACGATCGGTTCGACCGGACCAAGCGCAGACAGCTCCGGGCGGTTCGCCCGAGGTGTCAACGCATTCGGGGAACGTTTGCGGGCCGCTGAGCGGAGACGTTGATATGGCTTTCGTTGTCAACGGAGGCGAGCGGGCTGTGGAGATGGTTCCATGCGCCGGCGAAGGACGATCGTCGTAGCTAGCCTGGGCTCGAGCCTGCGGGTCGGCTGCCGCGCGGATAAGGCAGACTTCGCATCGCGGGAAGGAGCGCACATGAACGTACTGGACCGGGTGCACACGCTGACCTTTGATGCCTTCGGCACGATCCTCGACCTGGGCGGCAGCCACGCGCCGCGGCTGGGCGAGTTCCTCAAGTCAAAG
Source organism: Betaproteobacteria bacterium (assembly GCA_032123035.1). GTDB lineage: Bacteria > Pseudomonadota > Gammaproteobacteria > Burkholderiales > SG8-41 > SG8-41. Next base: position 9,413 of record JAQBFV010000269.1, read on the forward strand.
GGCTCGCAGATGACGGCCGCCGCGCTGTGGGGACGCTGGCGTGCCCGCCAGCGCATCGAGCAGTACCAGGACAACCAGTTCTCCGCCGGCCACTACGGCTACCTGGATTCGACACGTCGCGCGCTGCTGTATACGTTGCGGGCGCTGAAGCTGCCATTCGATGAGGCGGACGTCGCCCGCATCCTGGAGGGCTGGCAGGAACTCAATCCTTTTCCCGACGCGCTGCCCGGCCTCGAGCGGCTGCGCGGCCGGTTCAAGCTCGCGATCCTGTCGAACGGCGAGCGGGACTTCCTCGCCGATCTGGTGAAAAACCGCATTGGGATCGATTTCGATGCCGTGATCTCGGTGCAGGACGTTGGCGTGTTCAAGCCCAATCCGCAGGTCTACCGCTATGCGGCGCGCGTGCTGCAGGCGGAGCCTGGCGAATTGATGATGGTCTCGGCCCACAGCTTCGATGCGGTCGGCGCGCGCGTGTCCGGGTATCGAGCGGCCTATGTCAACCGCTACGATCTTCCCTACGACGAGACGCCGTACCGGGCCGATGTCGAGGCGCTTGATTTTCTCGACCTGGCGGAGAAGCTGGGCTGCGCGTAGGCGGGCGTGCCGATCAGCCCTGCAGCGCGGCCTCGTAGCCTTCTTCCTTGACCGCGTTGATGAGGACCTGCACATCTGCGCTGCCCTTGACCACGGCCTGTGCTTTTTCCAGGCTCACGTCGGCGGCCTCGACGCCGGCGACTTCGCTCAGCGCCTTGGTGACGGCCATCACGCAGTGATTGCAGGTCATGCCGCTGACGTTGAGGGTGGTGGCTTGCATCGGCTTTCTCCTGAGTCGCATTGCGAAACGATCAATCGTCAGTGTGCCGCGGGCGCTGCCGCTGGACCGAGCGCAGCGCGGTCGCCGCGGCCTCTGCCAGCGGCCGGCGGTCCGCCCGCTGCGGGCACGCGCCGCAGCCGCAGGCTGTTCGTCACCACGAATACGCTGGACAGGCCCATCGCAAGGCCAGCGAGCATCGGGTTGAGCGTGATGCCCCAGGCGGGATAGAACACGCCCGCCGCGAGCGGGATCAGCAGGATGTTGTAGATGAATGCCCAGAACAGGTTCGCGCGAATCGTGCGCATCGTGCGCCGCGCGACCTCGAGCGCGTTCAACAGGCCGCCGAGATCACCACGCGTCAGCGTGACGTCGGCCGCCTCGATCGCGATGTCGGTCCCTGTGGCGACCGCGACGCCGACCTCGGCCTGGGCGAGTGCCGGCGCGTCGTTGATGCCGTCGCCGACGAACGCGACCCGGCGTCCCTGCGCCTGCAGTCGCTTCACGGCCTCGGCCTTGCCGGAGGGCAGCACTTCCGCCTCGACATCGTCCACGCCTGCCTGGCGGGCGATCGCCTGCGCAGTGCGCGTGCTGTCGCCGCTCATCATCCCGACGCGCAGCCCGCGCGCTTTCAGTGCCGCGACCACCGCGGCTGATTCGGGCTTCAGCGGATCGGCGACACCAAGCACGCCCCAGGCCGCGCCGTCCACCGCGAGGTAAATCGGCGTGCGTGCGCGCTCGGCCAGCGCCGTCGCGCGCGCCGCGAGCGCATCGGTGGACACGCCCTCGCGCGCGAGCAGCCGTTCGGCGCCAAGCAGCACGGCATGACCTTCGACGGTGGCCTTCACGCCGTAGCCTGGAATCGCCTCGAAATTCGTGGCCTGCGGCGTGTCGATGCCGCGCGCCCTTGCCGCGGCGAGGATTGCGGCGGCGAGCGGATGCTCGCTGCCCGCGTCGGCGCCGGCGGCGAAGCGCAGCACCGCCGCAGAATCCCGCCCGGCTGCGGCCTCGAGTTCGGTGAGTTGCGGGCGTCCGAGGGTCAGCGTGCCGGTCTTGTCGAACACCACGGTGTCGACGTGGCTCAGCGCCTCGAGCGCCTCTCCCTTGCGGAACAGCACGCCGAGCTCGGCCGCGCGGCCGCTGCCAACCATGATCGCCGCGGGTGTCGCGAGCCCCATTGCGCAGGGGCAGGCGACCACCAGCACCGCCACCGTGCTGACCAGCGCGAGCGCGATTGCCGGCGCCGGTGCGACCACGAGCCAGACCACGAACGTAACCGCGGCGATCGCGAGCACGATCGGCGTGAACACGCGCACCACCCGGTCGGCAAGCCGTTGGATCGGCAGCTTCGAGCCTTGCGCCTGCTCCACCATGCGGATGATCTGGGCGAGCATCGTCTGCTTGCCGACCTGGCGGGCCTCTACGCGCAGCAGTCCGTGCTGGTTTACCGTGCCGCCGACCACGCGGTCGCCGGCACGCTTGGCGACCGGCATCGGCTCGCCGGTGAGCATCGACTCGTCGACGTAGCTC
>JAQBFV010000270.1:0-3479 GCA_032123035.1 Betaproteobacteria bacterium
GACCGCGATCACGACGTCGGCGCAGGCATCGCGTGCGATGTCCACCGGCAGGTTGCGCACGAGCCCCCCGTCCACATGCAGCACCCCGTCGACGTCCATGGGCGAGATGAGCCCCGGCACGGACATGCTGGCGCGCAAGGCCCTTGCGAGATCACCGCGCCGGAACACCGTCATTTCGCCATTCTCCAGGTTGGTCGCGACCGCCCGGTACGGGATCGGCAACCGGTCGAAGTCCTGGTCGGCGAAATTGCCCGCGCGATCGGTCAATTCGCGCAGCAGGAACTCGAACTTGTAACCGGCGGTCGTGCCCGCCGGCAGCAGCAGCTTCCAGTCGCGCAGTCCGAGCTCGAAGCGGAAGAGCGGCTCGAAGTCGTCGCGCTTGGCGTGGAAGGGCTTCTCGATGCGCGGCGGGTCGTCGGTGAAGATCTCGTCCCAGTCCACCTTGCTGAGGCGCTCGGTCATCTTTTCCAGCGGCTGGCCGGTCGCGTAGACCCCGCCCACGAGCGCGCCCATGCTGGTTCCCGCGATGCAGTCCACCGGCACCCGCATTTCCTCCAGCACTTTTAGCACGCCGATGTGCGCGACCCCGCGCGCGCCGCCGCCCGAGAGCACGAGGCCGATGCGCGGCCGCTCCTTCTGCGCGGCTGCGAGCGTCGAAGTGATCGCTCCGGCGAGGATTAACAGAGCGGCCAGAAAAAGCCGCAGGAAGTAGTGTGTCCGGAAGGCGACCATGGGCGCTCCAATCGCGACGACTTGTTGCGCGGATTATACCGACGCCTGATGAGCGAAATTCAGTTAGAATTCAACGCTCGGGCGCGGGTGTAGTTCAATGGTAGAACGGCAGCTTCCCAAGCTGCATACGAGGGTTCGATTCCCTTCACCCGCTCCAACTTGAAACGGGCCACAGGCCCGTTTCAAGTTGGAGCGTGATGGAATCGAACCTTCGGGTTCGACAACCGGATGTCCGGTGAACATCCGGTTGGACGCCGATCGCCATGAGGCGATTGGCGGTCCCGAGAAGCCACTTAACGTGGCTCTGAGGGATGCCTGGATCGCGGATGCAACGCGAGACGGGCACAATCCCTTCACCCGTTCCATCCCTTGAAAAGGCACGAGCGGTCCCTCAGGATGTATAAATCGTGACGGGTGACTTGTAACCAGTGATCGCTAATCCCCGACGATTTCCGATTGCTGCTGCGTAAACTGTTGAAGTCCGTTTTGGGTCAACGCGCGCGCGAGACGCGCGCGCGTTGACCGTCCGCCGCCGCGCACGCTAGACTCCCGAGGCGATCACGTACGCTGTTCGTCATTCCGCGTTGCCGCTGCGGGCCTGCAGAATGACAGCCGGAGCAGCGCAATTCACTCGGGAGCTCGCCTGAAAGTCGCGTTCCTCCATGTCGGCGACGACCTGCGCCTGCCGACGATCATGGTCGCCTCGGCGAAGCGCCTCGGCTACGCGCTCGTGCAGATGAGCGACGAACACTCGCCAGCGGTGCCCGGCGTCGACGCGGTCACGCGGCTGCCGTGGGACGGCGAGCGGCTGATGACCTATCGCCTGCAGCATCTCGCAGTGTTCCCGGAGCCTGCGCTCATCGTGGATACCGACGTGATGATTCTGCGCGATGTGCGTGCGATCTGGGAGCGCGAGTTCGACGTGGCCCTCACGCGCCGCACCGGGCCGGCGCTCGATCCCAACGGCGTCGACCTCGCCGAGATGATGCCGTACAACACCGGCGTGATGTTCTCGCGCTCGCAGGCGTTCTGGGAGCGTTGCTACGCGCTCTGCCGCGAGTTTCCGCCCGAGGTGCAGCGCTGGTACGGCGACCAGTACGCGGTGCGCTTCGCCGCGCCGGAGTTCAAGGTGCTCGAGCTCCCGGTCGATCCCTACAACTATTCGCCGGCGAGTCCCGAGGAGGACGTGTCGGGCAAGCTGATCGTCCACTACAAGGGCGAGCGCAAGGAGTGGATGTTGAGGAAGGGCTGATAGGTCGCGTTCGGAGGGCGCGCGCGAGCTTGTTCCTCCCGCCGCTGGACACCGGGGGCATTATTCCGGTAGTACTACGCAAGCGGGCGAAGCGGGCGTATCCTCTAGAGCGTGGAGCGGCTACGTTGCTTCCACCAGGCACTCCAGTGGCAAAGGCGGCGCCCTCTCCCGGCGTTCCGAGAGTGCGAAATTTCAATACAACAAACAAGGACAAATCATGAGAGGGGTATTGGTAGCGCTGGCTTTGACCGTGCTGTTCGCCGCGCCCGTGCGGGGCCATGAACCTGCGGGAACGCTTCAGCAGATCGCCAAGACGGGAAAATTCAGGATCGGGTTTCGCGAATCCTCGCCGCCCATGTCGTTTCTGGACAAGAGTGGTAATCCGGCCGGTTACTCTATCGATCTCTGCAAGCGCATCGCGACCGGCGTCAAGAACAAGATTGGCAAGGAAGTAACGGTGGAATATGTGCCGGTCACCTCCAAAAATCGATTCGACGCGCTCGTCAACAACGAGATCGACATACTCTGCGGACCCACGACGAAGACCCTGTCCCGGTCCGCACGGGTTGGTTTCACGCAGCTGACTTTCGTTACCGGCACGTCGTTCATGACGCTCCCGGGCAAGGAAATTCGCGACGTCGCTGGCTTCAACGGCAAGAAGCTCGGCGTCTCGCGCGCCACGACGACGGAAAACGTCTTGAAAAAGCTGCTCAAAGAGTCCTTGTCGGATGCGCAAGTCGTCCTGGCGAACACGACGACCGAGGGCCTGGAGGCGCTGAAAAGCGGGGAGATCGACGCGTTTTTCTCCGACCAGGTCGTCCTGATGGGCGTGGCGATGACCTCGGACGAGAAGATCGCGATCGCGTCAGCCGTATTTTCCTACGAGCCTTTCGCTCTGGCCATACGGCGAAACGACGACGACTTCCGGCTTGTCGCCGACGGGGTGTTGTCCCAACTGTATCGTTCGGGACTCATACTGGAGACATACGACCGGTGGTTCAGCAGATTCTCGAAAAAGAGGCCGCCGATATTCGATGCGCTCTATCAGTTGAACTCCACGCCGGAGTAAGAGTCCCTAACATAATGATTTCTTCGATTCACGATTCACCATTCACCATTCACGGATTTAATCTGCGTTCATCTGCGTTTATCTGCGGTTAATAATGTTTTTCGGTTCTATGGGACGGGCATCACCGTCGCGTGGAATTAAGACCGAGAAACGTACCCCCGTTACGGCGCGCGAGCGCGCGCATCAGGGTCGCGAACCGAACCCCCGTATAGCTTGATTCCGCCGGCGGACCGAACATGGTCGGAAAACCCACGCCGTGGATGCGAACCCGCCGCTTGCCCGCGGCATCCGCCCGGTTGAGTCGATCGACCCTGCGCACCACCTCGTCGATGGAGCTGCCGGTGAATTCATCGCCGAAGACGTAGATGCTGATTTTCCGGTCCGGGCGGGAGAACACGCGGATCGCCGCTTCGATACCTTCGACCG
>JAQBFV010000271.1:0-4166 GCA_032123035.1 Betaproteobacteria bacterium
ATTCGATCCAGGGTTGAGAGACGCCGCTGGCGCGACGTTGGCTCCGAGGTGGGACTTTGTCGGCGGGCGGCGGCGCTTGGTTTTTAGCCCAACCCTGCCCCGCTAACCGACGAAACCGTTTGAATATTCGGTGTCCGTTCACGAGTTCAGCCATGCACGCTTATACCGCGGTGATCGAGCATTGCCCCAATACGAAGCTCTACGTGGGCTACGTGCCCAGTTTCCCCTGCGCGCACAGCCAGGGCGCGACGCTTGACGAACTCCACGCCAACCTGCGCGAAGTCATTGCGATGCTGCTCGAGGACGGCGAGCCGAAGCTCGACACCGAATTCGTCGGAACACAGACCGTCTCAATCTGAATGCCGGGCGTACCGGTAATCAGGCCACGCGAGGTTATCGCGATCCTTACGGCGCTCGGCTTCTCCGAGGTGCGACAATGCGGCTCACACAAGCAGTTTCGCAACCCGCCGACGGCCGCGCGACCGCAGTTCCCTTCCACGCCGGGCGATACATCTCGCCGATCCTGCTGCGTCAGATCGCGCGGGACATCGGCATGACCGTCGACGAGCTGTTAAAGCGTCGATAGCGCTGCGCGCGTTCAACCACCGGCTTGCGGCGAATCGGGAGGCCGTGCCGACTTCACGGCCGGATTGATTCTCTTATCCCTTCCTGAGACCTTTTTTCCCAGGGACTTATCGGCGTTCATCTGCGTTTATCTGCGGCTAATTTCGTATTCCGATTTCTCAGAAAAGTTCTAGCCCGCCGGGATCGTAACCAGCGGCAGACCCTCTCTGCCACCGGTTTCGGTTAACGAAAACAAAACCATCAGAAACGCGAAGATCCGCTTCGAGAGAAAATCGCGATCGTCAATGTAGAACCAATGGTCCCGGTAACGCACCGCTGCGAAGGCCTCTTTTGGCCGCTCAACCTTATACTTAATGTTAATGAGCCGGGCCTGGACCGGCGTGCTCGCGCTCCCTGGCTGAGAAAGCGACGCGACAGTTCGGCCTTCCTTTACATGCTCGATCGGCACGTCCACCTCGGCCGCCAGCACAATCATGATTTGCAGGATAGAGCGCGTCAACATGGCGATCTCCGTCTTGCTTCCCGGGAGCAAGCCATAGGTCACCGTAAACTCGTTTTTGGTTGGGTCCAGACCGAGCAGCGTATCGAGTTCCTGCAGCGCCGCTTTCAGCTCGGGTGTCAGCTGGTCCCGGTAGAAAAATAACACTGTAGACCGCTCATTTTCCTTAGACGCGACGACGCGCATGCCGACGGCGCCGGATTGCTGAATCGCTCTAAGCAGCGCGATCACGCGGTAGAACTTCGGGTCACCCGCGCGCTTTCCAGCGCCGGCGGCAACCCGGGCCCGAAGACCGCTGATGGAATCCACGGTGAGCGGCAGGATCAGATCCACTGCCCAGCCGGACTGCATCAAAAAGATGATCGCGTCGGGAGGAATGGGCGTCATGAAACTGACGTTAAATCGCTTACCGGTGATGGGCACATACGTGATGGTCGGCCGGTCGGTGTACTTGGCCGCTGTACCCAACGAAAACAAATCGCTCACCGAACCACCCGTCTCCGCGCCGAGACTGACAGCGCCCTCGAGCGTATAGCCGCTCACCACGGATGCCACTTCAACGAACAGCAGCATGTCCGCATAGCGCAGCTTGACGACATTGAGCAGCGTCTGCTCTTTCCAGGAATCCGAGATCGCGGCGTTGTAGTCGAACCGATCGCGGGGAATGGTGTGCGGTCCGATGTTGGTGCAGCCGCCGATGACGAGCGACGCAAATGCGGCGATCGTTAGCTTCGTGCCCATGCGCATCCCGCCCTGCCCGGGTCGCCGCTCACGGCGCGGCGCCGCGCAACCGCCGTCACATTTCGTCTTCCAGTGGTTCATCGTCTTACCTCCTGCGCCGACGCCACGCAGCTGGCTAACCTCGATCCGCGCCCGGGGAGCCCTCGGGCGGATAGTCGAGCGTGTCCATGACCTTCTGGCGATGCGCATTGTCAAAGTCCGGAAACGGCAACGCGTGGGCCGCAGCCCATTCCCGCACCTTCTGTTCGGCAGCCGCCTGCTTCTCGGGGTCGAGCCCAGCGTCGCGCGCCTGGTAGAAGGTGCGTGAGGGAAACGCGAACCCCGTGCCGGCCTCGCGGACAATGTCCATGATCCGCAGGACCAGGTCTTCGCGCACGGCGAGAAAATCATTCCACTCCGACGTCTTCACGTAAGCGAAGAGTTCCACGTCGAGGGCGCTCGAGCCGAAACCGACCGCGCGCACCCGCGCCGGATCCTCGGCAATCCGCGGATGCGCGAGCAGCATCTCGCGCAGCTGCGCAACCACGAAGCGCAGTTGGTCGGGCGTCGTTTCGTAACGCAGGCCGATGGTCGTCCTGAACAGCATGCGGTCGCGCCGCGTCAGATTGACGATCGGCATGTTGGAGAACTCAGCATTGGGAATGGTCGTGATCGTTCGATCGATTCCCCGGATCAGGGTCGATCGCAGCCCGATCTCCTCGACGGTGCCGAGGCGAATCACGTTGGGCGAGTCCTCGCCATAACGGCACAAATCGCCGACCCGAACCGGATGGTCGGCGTAGAGGTTCAGGGTACCGAGGAAGTTTTCCAGCGTGCTTCTCGCCGCCAGGGCGACCGCAAGGCCACCGACGCCGGCACCGGCGACAAGGCCATACACCGGAATGCCAAGCCTGTTTGCAGTGTGGAAAACGAGCACCAGCATCACGCCGAGGCCGGTCGTACGCGCGGCAAGCCGTATGAGATGCGCGTCAACGCTTTTGATGTGGATTTTCGGCAGCGCGATGATGGCATCGGCCACCCGGCCCGCCGTGAGCCAGACGATCCAGATTTGGCCGGCTGCGGCGGCGAGTTCGAGCACGTAGTCGGCCACTTGCGCCGCGGAACCCGACACCGCAATCTGATTCGTGGCAAAGTAACGCAGCAGCGACGCCAGGATGAGGATCGTTGCAGGGGCGCTCAGATAGCGCAGGTAGGTGCCCAAAGAGCTGTCCCACGGCCTGTGCCGGGCCCAGCGCCAGATCGCAATCGCAATCCAAAAGGCGAGTCCGAACAGAACCAGCACGACAATCGATTTCCAAAGCAGCTGGCCGAAGATCGGCGTGTTTGCCCAATCCGGAAGTGCCTCGACCCAGGCCACCGGAATCATCCATCCGGTGACCAATTTCAAGACCCCATACACATTGCCTCCCGGCACCGTGCGCAGGTAGGGCGACGCCCGGCTGATTTCGTAGAACGCCGGCAGCCGGTCGACCGTATCCGGGCTGAACAGGAATTCCCCGGCGCGATCTCCCTGCGCGACCCGCGTAATCGTGATCTCGGTACCGGGGATGCGCCAACGCGTCGCCTGCGCAGCCTTCGCGCCACCCGCCGTGGCGGCGAACGTCGCGGGAATCGCCGCGGGGTCCGGCAACTGCACCCGAGCCAGGACCTCCCACAGCAGCACGAACCGATCCCGTGCCGTCTCGTCGCGCGTCGCCGGCGGCACTGCGCTCAGGTCCAGCAGGCGGTAGCCCTTGGCCACGCTCTGCTGCAGCGCCTTCTGGCTGGCGGGGCTGGGTGCCTTCCGATACTCGATATACCGACTCATCACGTCGTCGGTGATCGCAAGAAAACTCGCAATCGTCGCGCGCGGACTCGACGTATCCGCAGGTTCGAGGGGGGATAGCGCGACGGCCGTGCTCGAGACGAGCAGAAGCAGCAGCGCGACGACTATTCTTGCGGCCAAGATTCGCTCCTTCTGCCGTTTGATCGAGCGAACGCCGCTCGATCAATGCACCCGTTCGCCAGCTACGGCACGCGCGCAAAGAACGATCATCGGACCTATTTCGGAAACAGGAATGTCACGGCCAACCTGAAACCCCAGTTTTCGGGACCAGCACGATCGGGGCTGTCAGCCCAGTAGCGCACGCCGCCCTGAATGGTCAGAGGTTGATCGCCGATCTTGAGCATTTGGGTGACGGTCAGATTCACCGGCACTGCCCACTCTTTCGATTTCCAGTTGTAGGTGGATTCGGTGTTGATTCCGAAGCTCGTCAGGTTCTTGTTGGTGTACGAAAGGAACGGCTGCACGAACGTGCTGCTGATGTCCGAATTCCCGCTGCCACCAACCGACCAGACATGG
>JAQBFV010000272.1:0-4778 GCA_032123035.1 Betaproteobacteria bacterium
GTTGATGGTGGCGGTGACACCGCCGGACTGGGCGTAAAAGGCGTTTTTCTTGGCCATAGGTCAATCAGCAGCCACAGAGAACACAGAGGTCACAGAGGAAATCGATATTGCAGCGAAGGTGGATTTTACCACTACCTCTGGGCGTGCTGCTGCCCCCCGATTTGCCGACAGTACCTTGTTTCTTTTTCTCTGTGTCCTCCGTGGCTAGTCGCCTTCTAACTCCGATGAGGTCTTGCCCGAGGTGGCGCCAGCCCGGTCTTTCTCTTGGTTGCCCTGCAGGCGCAGTGTGGTTACCACGCAGTCGGCAACGTCGTCGAAGTCGGAAACCTTGCTCATCCCGGCTTCGATGCCAGGGTCGCGAAGAGCTTGTCGCGGATGTGCTCCACCGACCCCTTGCCGTAGATATTGACGTAGCGCGGCGCCCGCGGATCGTCGCTTTCGCGCGCCTTCATGTAGTAGGAGACCAGCGGCTTGGTGAGGGCGTGATAGGTCGCGATCCGCTGCTTGACGGTGTCCTCGTCGTCGTCGGGGCGCTGGACCAGCGGCTCGCCGGTGACATCGTCCTTCCCCGGCACGCGCGGCGGATTGAACTCGACGTGGTAGCTTCGCCCGGAGGCCAGATGTACTCGACGCCCGCTCATGCGCCGCAGAATCTCGCCGTCACCGACCTCGATTTCCACGATGAAATCGATATCGATGCCGGCCTGGCGCAGCGCCTCGGCCTGCCGAATGGTGCGAGGGAAGCCGTCCATGATGAAGCCGCTGGCACAGTCGGGCGCGCGCAGGCGTTCTTTGACGAGTTCGATTACCACATCGTCGGGAACGAGCTCCCCACGATTCATGTATTCCGTGGCCCTGATCCCCAGCGGGCTGCCCTGCTTCATCGCCGCGCGCAGCATGTCTCCGGTCGAGATTTGCGGTATCCGGAATTTTTCAATGAGAAACCTGGCCTGTGTTCCCTTGCCGGCACCGGGCAGACCCAGCAGTATTATTCGCATCCTGTCCCCAATCGCTGAGCGGTCACGCGGCTTCAGGCAAGTGCGCGGCGCACGCGGCGCAGATCCGCCGGCGTGTCGACGCCTTGATGAGGCGCGCGGCGCGTCACGGTGACGGCGATGCGATGACCGTGGGCGAGGGCGCGCAGCTGCTCCAGCGCCTCGGCGCGCTCGATCGCGACCGGTTTTAAGCGGGTGTACGTTCTCAAAAACGCCGCGCGATAAGCGTAGATGCCGAGATGCCGGTAGGCCGGCAGGCCTTGCGGAATGCGTTTGATGCCCCGCGCAAACGCATCGCGCGCGTAGGGAATGACTGCCCGGCTGAAGTAGAGGGCGTAACCGGCACGGTCGAGCACGACTTTTACGACGTTGGGATTGGCGAGCTCCGCGGCAGTGCGAATGGGATGGCATGCGGTTGCCATCTGCGCGGCGCGGTGGCGCGCCAGGCTCGCGGCAACGTCCCGAATCAGTGCCGGCTCGATCAGCGGCTCATCGCCCTGCACGTTGACGACGATCCGGTGAGCGGGATAGCGCCGGCGCGCGGCTACCTCCGCGATGCGATCGGTACCGGATGCATGGTTTTTCCGCGTCATCACCGCGGCAAACCCGTGGCTCACGGCGGCCTCGGCGATCCCCGCGTGATCAGTGGCAATCACGACTTCCGCTGCGCCGCTCCGCCGCGCGCGCTCGGCAACGCGCACCACCATGGGCTTGCCGCCCAGGTCGGCGAGCGGCTTGCCGGGGAACCGGGAAGAGGCGTAGCGGGCGGGAATGATGACTACGAACTTCACGGGAGGGCGGGAGCTCGGGAGGGCGGGAAGTCGAAGGATCGTAACAGCATGTCGTCCATCTCGCGCTCTTACGCCCTCGCGCGCTCACGGCTCGTCAAACTTCCTCCTCGGGAGGAAGCTTGCGCGCCTCATCCTCGAGCATCACCGGAATGTCGTCCGTGATCGGGTAGCCGAGCCGGCACGGCTTGCAGACGAGTTCGGCCGCCGCCTGCTTGTACACGAGGGGGCCTTTGCACAGCGGGCAAACGAGTATGTCGAGCAGTTTTCTGTCCATGTTACGCAGTAAACGGTGAACGGTGAACGGTGAACGGTGAACCGCAAGAGCCCCAATTCGCAGATCGCGAGTCGCCCGTCGTTTGCCCCCCACTGTATTTATCGGCGGTCATCGGTGGCCTATTATCGCTCTTCTCGCTTTGCCGTGGCCTCGAGCTTGCGCAGAACGAGTTCCTCGAGGCCGGCGTCGGGTACCGCATCCACGGCCATGGCCCAGCACGTTTCCGGAGCGAAGCGCTGGCATTTTACCGCATCCTTTTCCGTCATCACGACGGCTTCCGCCCCGGCGTACGCGAGGTCGGAAGCGGTAAATGGGTGATGATCAGGAAAGGAATGGGGCGTGAAGTCCAGCCCCATTCCTTGCAGCTGCCGGAAAAAGCGGCCGGGATTACCGATTCCAGCCACAGCGTACACCCGCTTGCCGTGAAAGTGCTCGACGCTGACACGGCGATCCGCGTGCTGCAGGTTCCAGAATCCACGCGCATCGAGTCTCATCCCGAAGCATTGGGCATTGAGCCGCCGAATGGCGGGGAGCGGCGCCGGGTGGCCATCGACGCCGTTGATGACGACCGCATCGACCTCGGCCAGACGCGAAGGCGGCTCGCGCAGCGGTCCTGCAGGAAGCAGCCAACCGTTTCCGAACCCGCGGTCGCCGTCGACCACGCAGATTTCGAGGTCGCGCGCGAGCGCGTAGTGCTGGAGCCCGTCATCGCTCAGCACGATATCGCAGCCAGGCGCGGCGGCCAGCAGTGCTCGTGCAGCAGCGGGCCGGTCAGCGCCGGTCCATACCGGGCAGCTGCTGCGCCGCGCGAGCAGGACTGCCTCGTCGCCGCACGCATAAGGGTCACTGTCGGGCCGAACGGACTGCGGGGCGCTATGCGTGCCGCCATAGCCGCGGCACACGATTCCCGGGGATCGTCCTTGCGCCTTCAGGAATGCCGCGAGCCACAGGACGAGCGGTGTCTTACCGGTGCCTCCTGCAGTGATATTGCCCACCACGACCACCGGAACCGGCAGGCGAATCGTGCTCGTAAAGCCCGCGCGGTAACTGGCGCGCCGTGCGCCGGCAACGATGCGGAAGAGAAGGCTGATCGGCGAGAGGAGCGCGGACACCGCGGTGATCCGTTCCCAGTGCGGCTGGATCCACGACATCATGAGCGAACGGTAAACGGTGAACGGTGAACGGTGAACGGTAAACGATGTAAGCGATGGCCGGCGACGAGCGGTTCGGTCCGTTCACCATTCACTATTCACCAGTCACTCATCTTTCCGGTCACCGGTCACGGGTCACCGGTCACGCCTATCTATTTCCCGGCGGCCTGGGTGGTGAACGTGATTCGACCGTAACCGGCAATGCGCGCGGCTTCCATGACGTGGATTACCGATTGGTGCGGGGCCTTGGCGTCTGCGCTGATGACCACGACCGGATCCTTGATGCCGCTGGCGGCGCGCCGTAGCGCGTCGCTGAAGGCGACGCTATCCGTAAATGGCGTCGCATTACGGTTTACCGAGTAGTTACCCTGGGCGTCGACCCCGACGTCGATCTGGTTCGGGCGCTCCTGGGGGCTTTCGGCCTCCGCGGACGGCAGGTTGATCTGGAGCTCGGAAAAGCGCGAGTAGGTGGTTGTCACCATGAGGAAGATCAGGATCACCAGCAGCACGTCGATCAACGGAATGAAATTGATCTCCGGCTCCTCGCGGAATGCGCGCGGCCGAAACCTCATTGGCGCTCGCCGTGGATGATCTCGACCAGCTTGATGGCCTGCATCTCCATGTCCACCAGCATTTCGTCGACCTTTCCGCGGAAATACCGGTAGAAGATCATGGCGGGCACCGCCACCACCAGCCCGAAAGCAGTGTTATAGAGCGCGATCGAGATGCCGTGCGCGAGAACCAGTGGGTTGCCCCCCCTGGGGGTCTGCGAGCCGAAGATCTCGATCATGCCGATCACGGTGCCGAACAGGCCGAGTAGCGGCGCGATCGCTGCAATGGTGCCGAGGGTGATCAGAAAGCGCTCCAGATCGATCGCGACGGTGCGCCCCGATTCTTCGATCGCTTCCTTCATGATGGCGGGGGAGCTCTTGACGTTCCGCAGCCCGGCGGCAAAGACCTTCCCGAGCGGGGAGCCGGTGGCAAGGCGCGAGAGCATCTGCGAAGTCACGCCATTCTGGCGGAATTCGTGGATCGTCTGTGACAACAGGTTCTTGGGCATGACCACCCCCGCGCGCAGAGACCACATTCGCTCGCCGATGATGGCGAGGGCGATTACGGATGCGACGATGATGAACCAGATGGGCCAGCCGGCAGCTTCGACGAGGGCGAACAAACAGAACTCCTAGCAGCCTGTCGGACTTAAGACTCCGCACAGGCTGCTAACAGCAAAACCGGCCGAAAATCCGAATGGAACACCCTGGAGGCGGTCAAGCGGTAAAGAGCGCGTCCGAATTTGCATGTCTGTCATCCTTTTTCGCCCATTTTCCGTCGGCCGGGTTTGCCTTAGGAATTTGTCGGAATCAGGTCCGACAAACTCCTAGAAATTCGCCGTCACTTTAATCGGGCAATGAATTTTCAGCAAGCGATCGTTAATCGGTTTTCTGAGTAATGTCGCGTAACACATCCGTGCTGAATAGCTTTTTGAATTGTCCACAATGTTTGTGGATAAGCCTGTGCATAGTTCATGCAAAAAACCCTTAACTAAGTTTTCCGTATGGAATTTTGC
>JAQBFV010000273.1:0-3566 GCA_032123035.1 Betaproteobacteria bacterium
GATCTGGGCAAGATTCCCCCCTTTAGCGAAGGCGGGTGAGGGGGGCAGGATTCCCCCCTTTAGCAAAGGCGGGTGAGGGGGGCAAGATTCCCCCCTTTAGCGAAGGCGGGTGAGGGGGGCAGGATTCCCCCCTTTAGCAAAGGGGGGTGAGGGGGGATTTAATCCCGCAGAGCCAAACAATGCTTCCCTACAACCGCATACTTAAACCTCGCGCTCGCAACCTGCGCCGAGAGATGACGGATGCTGAGCAGCTTCTCTGGTGGCACTTGCGAAGAAAGCAAATTGGGGGTGTTCAGTTTTATCGCCAAAAGCCGATTGGGAACTATATTGTCGATTTTTATGCGCCACGGGCAAAGATCGTGATCGAGGTTGATGGATCACAACATCATGAGCCGCGCGCTATCGAAGCGGACGTCGAACGCGATGAGTTTCTTTCACGGTTGGAACTCAATATTCTGCGCTTCAATAATCTGCAGGTTCTGCGCGAAACTGAATCCGTGCTGGATATGATACGGTTGGCTATTGACAATGCCGGGGAGCAATCATGAGTCTACTGCATGATGATCCTGACGCGGAAACGATCCGGCAGCGGTATCTCAAGGTGGACGCCGCGACAGTCGCCGACGTGCTCGACGCGCTTGGCTACCAGCATCAGGGTCTCGCGTCGCAATTCGCGCCGTACCCGGCCGATGCGGGCAAGCTTGCGGGCTGGGCTTACACGATTCTTGGCGAGATGCGTCCGTACGCCGGCACCGGCGATCCCGACAAGATGAAGGCGGTGGACGGCGTCAAGGGCGGCTGCGTGACGGTGTGGGGCGGGGCTGGCGATGGCGTGTGTTTCTTCGGCGAGCTCATTGCGCTTGGCATGAAAACCCGCGGCTGCGTCGGCGCGCTTGTCGACGGTGGCATTCGGGACATCGAGTGGATCGCGAAGCAGAAGTTTCCGGTCTACGCGCGCTACCGGACCCCCGTTCAGTCAATCGGGCGCTGGAAAGTCACCGGCTGGCAAGTGCCGGCCTACCTCCCGGGTGCGACCAAGCAGCATGTCATTGTCAATCCCGGCGACTTCGTGCTGGCTGACGTCGACGGCGTGATCGTCGTGCCGGCCGACACCGTGGAGAAGGTGTTGAACGAGGCGGAGCGGCTAACGGCGACCGAAGCGAAGATTCGCGCAGAGCTCGACGCGGGGGCGACGCTGGAGCAGGTGCTGGAGAAGTACGGCCACGTCTAACTGACGTGAAACGTGAAACGTGAAACTAAAAACTTAAAACCAAAAGACTTTACCGCAGATAAACGCAGATAAACGCAGATCTACAATCAGACTGAACCGCGGAGACACGGAGAGAAACAAAACCAATTATTGAACCGCCATGACGCCAAGAGAAACAAATTACCGTTCATCGATTACCGCTCACCGATCTTCTGTTTTGGTTTTGTGTTTTTTTGAGTATGTAAATCTGCGTGTATCTGCGTTTATCTGCGGTTAAATGGAAGTAGGTTTGGTTTTATCAGCGGTTTTTGTTGAGATATGACGGGTAAAGCGGAAGTGACGCCGCTGCCAGCGGCGACAATCGCGCTGGTTCGCGACGCGCGCGAAGGCCTCGAGGTGCTGCTGCTGCAGCGAAGCTTCCAGTCAGGCTTCATGCCGGGCGTGCACGTCTTCCCCGGCGGTGGCCTCGATCCCGGCGACGAATCCGCCGAAGCCCATGAACGGTCCGCGGGACCCGCCGATGGCGAGGCGAGCCGCATGCTCGGTATTGAGCGCGGGGGGCTGGCCTACTTTATTGCGGCCATCCGCGAATCGTACGAGGAGGCAGGAATCCTGCTTGCCTATGGCGACGGCGGCGGCATCGTGGATTTGAACGGGGAGGCGGCCGAGCGCTACCGGGCCCACCGTCGCGCCCTCGACCAGGGCCGGAGCGGGCTTGGCGAGATTGCCCGGGCGGAGAATCTCCGGCTCGCGACCGACCGGCTCGTCTATTTCAGCCACTGGATCACGCCGGTCGGTGCGCCACGCCGTTACGACACGCGCTTCTTTCTCGCGGTCGCCCCGCCGGACCAGGAAGCCGAGCACGACAACCGCGAGGCGATCGCCCACGCGTGGATGCGCCCGGCCGAGGCGCTCGAGTGCTACCAGCGCAAAGAAATCAAGCTGCGCACACCAACGATCAAAAGCCTGGAATTGTTGTCGCAGTTCGCACTTGTTGACTCACTCACGGCTGCGCTGCGCGCGCGGGATGTCATCCCTGCGCTGCTTCCGCGCATCAGCAAGGACGGGCGGAATCTCCTGCCGGGCGATCCGGGTTACGATGAAGCGGGAGAGGCGGAAGGCCGCGGCACGTGGAAAAGCTAACCGCAGATAAACGCTCACAATCCGTGAAACGTGAAACGTGAAACGTGAATCGGAAAACCAAAAACATTTAGCCGCAGATAAACGCAGATAAACGCGGATACAACTCAAAAATCCTTCTGCCTTGGTTTTTCTTGCCGCCGATGAACGCCGATGAACGCCGATAACATCCTAATCAAACAGCGTTAGCAGATCGGCCTAACAGGTTTTAGACGATTTTCGCGAGACGTTTTCTGAACCTTGTTGCTGTGGCTTTGTAACCCGTGTTGATTTGGTGTTTGCATCGGCGTTCATCGGCGTTCATCGGCGGCTAATATGGATTTTGAATTTCGTTATATCTGTATTTATCGGTGGCTAGTATCAGTTTCTTGCCGTTTCGATTTGGGTGTGTAAAAGGCAAAGCATGGACGAGCAGCTCGAACAAATCGTGCCGGGGAAGGTCGCGCGGCTGAGTGAGTTGGTGAGCCGAGTGACGGCGCCCAATCCCGGCGCGATGACCGGCCCTGGAACTAACTCCTACCTCGTGGGGCGCAGGGATCTTGCCGTCATCGATCCCGGTCCGGAGAGCGCGCCGCATCTCGCCGTGCTGTTGAATGCAGTCGGCGGGCGGCTCAAATGGATCCTGTGCACCCATACGCATCGTGACCACTCCCCGTGCGCGCACGCGCTGAAGGGGGAGACCGGCGCCGAGATTCTTGGCTTCGCAGCGGTGCCGGACGATGGCCGGCAGGACACAGCATTCAGACCGGACCGGGCGCTGGCGGAGGGCGACGCGCTGGAGACACCCGAGTTCACGCTGCGTGCCGTGCACACGCCGGGGCATGCGTCGAACCACCTGTGCTATCTGCTCGAAGGGGCGGGGCTGCTGTTCACCGGCGACCACGTCATGCAAGGTTCGACGGTCGTGATTTCGCCGCCGGACGGCGACATGACTGTTTACCTCAATTCGCTCGAACGCCTGTTGTCACTCGATCTCGCTGCGTTTGCGCCTGGGCATGGACATGTGATCGAGATGCCGCACGCCGAGGTCCGGCGCCTCATCGCGCACCGTATGAAGCGCGAGCGCAAAGTCATCGACGCATTCGAGAAGAAAAATCCCGCGACACTGGACGACTTGCTACCCTTGGTCTACGACGACGTGCCGCAGCGCATTCACCCGGTGGCGCTGCGCTCGCTTCACGCACATCTTATCAAGCTGGAGCGTGACGGGCGGGTG
>JAQBFV010000274.1:0-4237 GCA_032123035.1 Betaproteobacteria bacterium
GAGGGGTACAAATCCTTCGCGGCGTTCCCGGGGAGTGGCGATTGTTCTCTGTAAACCTCAACTCCGCGCGTTCGACCTCAGGGTAGGTGCCTGCCTCGGTGTTTGGAGGACGGCGTAGAACGTCGCCGCCTTGGAGAATGACGGCTCAGGGTCGCCAGGACCCCGTCGTGACGGTCAACTCCCGGCCAGGAGCAGCCGTTCGCGAATTCGTTATTTGATCACCTGATCGGCGCGGATCAACACCGATTGCGGGATGTCGATCCCAAGCGCCTTGGCGGTCTTTAGGTTGAGGATCATCTCGAACTTCGTCGGCTGCTCGATCGGGAGGTCGCCGGGCTTGGCGCCGCGAAGGATTTTGTCGACGTACCAAGCGGCGCGCCGCGCAAGACCCGGAAAATTCACTCCATACGATGCGAGTCCGCCGGCCACGGCGTACTCACCAAGGGTGCCGATGACGGGTAAACGACTCTTGAGTGATGCCTCGGCAATCTGGCGTGATGCAGCATAGGTTACCGGATCGCCGAATATAAACACTGCACCCCCGCGCTCCGGTGAAAGCGCTAAAAGCGCAGGCTTCACGTCAGCCGCGCTCTCGACCGTCAGCGAGCGAAGCGTTAGCCCAAGCCTTTTCGCCGCGATATTTGTAGCGTCCCAGTACGCCGTACCGCCCGGCAACGAAGGATTCCTGATGACAGTGACACGAACGGATCTTGGGGCGAGCTCTTTCAAAAGTTCTAGATGCTTGCCGAAAATCTCGGGCGTCGGATCGAAAGACACGCCAGTCACGTTGCTGCCTGGCCTGGCTAGGCTTGCGGCGAACCCGGCTCCAACGGGATCGGCTCCGATTAGCATGACGATCGGAATCGTGGCCGTAACCTGCCGGGCAGCGCCGGTTTCGATGTTGGACCCGGTCACGATGACATCGACTGGGAGCTGGGCGAGCTCGGCGACGAAATCCTTGAGCCGATCAATCCGCCCCTCTGCGTAGCGATTTTCAAAGCGAACGTTCTGGCCTTCGACCCAGCCAAGCTTGCGCAGGCTGTCTTGGAAGATGTGACCGAGCGGCGCCCCAGACTGAGCGTCGATGAGGTATACGCCGCCCACCCGGCGGAGCGATTGGGAGCGCGCGACGAGCGGCACGGCAAGCAGTGCAGCGGCGGAACCCAAGAACTGTCTGCGTCCGACCTGGCCCATGCTCGCCCCCATTCGAGATGTACCGTTGGCGGACTCTACGCTTTCGCCCAAGGAAGGGAAGCGAATTGGAAGGTGTGGGCCTGCGATTTACTCACGTTGTCCGACCGTCCGCTAAGGGTCGCCAGGACCCTGTCGGGACGGTCAACTATCGGCCACGAGCGGTCATTCACGAACCTCTTATTCGATTACCTGGTCGGCGCGCAGCAAGATCGACGGCGGAACGGTGACGCCGATCGCCCTCGCGGTCTTCAGGTTAACGACCAACTCGAATCTGGTCGGGCGTTGAACAGGAAGCTCGGCTGGTTTCGCGCCACGGAGGATGCGATCCACATAGGTGGCGCAATTGCGCCAGATATCCTTGAAATCCGCTCCGTACGACATCAGGAATCCGCCGCGCGCGAAGGCGCTAAAACCGGTGAAAGCAATCACGCGATTCTCATTCGCCCAGCTTACGATCTGGCGAAAGCCACCTACGATTGCGGGGGTAGGGTGCACGGTCAGAGCCGGCACCCCCTCGCGCTGTGCCTTCGCGAGCGCAGGGCCAAGGTCGACCAATGCGTCGACCGGAAGCGAAACCAGCGCGACGCCGAGACTGCGCGCGACGACCTGCTGGTCTTTGAACGCGAGCGCAGAGTTACGGTTGTTCGGCGACCACATCACCCCCATCTTCCTCATGTCAGGCCTGATCAAGAACAGCAACTCGAAATGCTTACCAATAAGATCAGGGCCCGAGTGGATCACGCCCGTAATGTTGCCTCCCGGATGCGCGAGCGACGCCACGTAGCCGGATTCCACGGCCTGCGACAAACCGCTCATCACAATAGGGATTGTGCGCGTCGCCTTGCGAAGGGCGTCTACTGCTTGTGCGTTGGAAGCGACGATGACGTCGACCCCCGCGGAGACCAATTCGTCTGCGAAGATCGACCATTTTCCGGCTCGCCCTTCGGAGTAGCGTGCCTCGACGACGAGATTGCGCCCCTCTTCCCAACCACGGGTCTTCAATTCTGCGTAGAACACCTTCAACAACGCAGCGGTGAACTTCGACTTCGAGGGGGGCCTGATGCCGAGAAGGCCAATGCGCGCGACCTTTCCAGGCTGCTGTCCTTCGACGGTAAGTGGCGCGGCGAGCAGCGCACCCGCCGCAATCAGGAACCGTCTGCGTAGGACTTGGTTCATGGCGCCCTCCCTTCGGCCCAAACCTGCGGGGAACTCTACGCTTTCGGCAGGCAAATGGAAGGGAATTCGGCGGTTCCGGCGTGCGACTTATTCACCTTGTCCGACCGTCTGCTATGGGTCGGTAGGAGTCGGTCACCACCGGCGGCTATCGGCCTATTGTGTTGAAGAACTCGGTTCTGAGCGTGAGGGTTGTCGCCTCGAAGGCTGGCGGCGAGTGGTTTTCGGATTCGAGAGTTGGTTGCAGGGGTTATTTGCCCCATTTGTACTCTTAGGTAGGCACGAGATCTCCGATTGGTGCTCTCGGCACGAGCCACTTCGCCATTCGTCGTAGGTTTTGCGCAGTTGCCGCGAGCAGAAACTCATCCTGCGCACCGGTGCGACCGCGTAGGCGCAATCGGTCCAGCTTCAAGATGCGTTTGAGGTGCGCGAAGAGCATCTCGACCTTCTTTCGTTTCTTGCGCGTGGCGCGATAGCGCTCGGTGTTCGCGAGCGAGCGCGCAACATCGCGCGATTCCTCGTGAACGCTGCGCGCGATCTTGCGCACCGGGGCGTTCGGGCAGCACTTCGGTTTGAGCGGGCAGTCTTGGCAGTCGTAGAGGCTGGCTCGATACAGCACCGTGTTCTCAGCGGTTGCACGCCCCGTCGTCTGTAAGTGCTTGCCAGCCGGGCACGTGTATCGATCATTTTTCGTATCGAACATGAAGTCGCTTCGACTCAGCGTGCCATCTTTCCGCTCGGCCTTGTCCCACACCGGGATGTGCGGCTCGATGCTCTTGTCCTGCACCAACCAGCCGAGCATGGACGCCACGCCGTAGGCTGTGTCGCCGATCAGGTGCTTGGGTCTTACCTCGAAGCGCTCTTCAACGCGCTCGATCATCTTCTTGGCGGCATCCAATTCTTGCGTTCTATTTGTCGCTGTAGCTTCCACGTCGAGCACGATCCCGGCCTGTACATCAATTAGGTAGTTGGTCGAGTACGCGAAGAAGGCAGGGCCCCCGGGAGCGCAGGTCCAGCTCGCGGCCGGATCGGTCAACGACACACTCTTGCGCTCGCTCGCTTCACGGTCTTCATCCAGCGCCTGCACGTACTCGCGCACTGCGCGCGTGGCGCGCTTCAGATCACGCCAGTCGATCGCCTGTGCACCGGGAACGCCACTTGCTCGACTCGCATCGGCCTTAACAACACTTGCATCGACCGCGAAGCCCTCACCACCGACCAAGCCTTCGGCCATGCAGCGCTGTAGAACCGTCTCAAAGACATGACGGAAGGTTTCACTCTCGCGAAACCGCCCGTGCCGGTTCTTCGAGAACGTCGAGTGATCGGGCACCTCATCCTCCAGCCCCAAGTGGCAGAACCAGCGATACGCCAAGTTCAGATGCACTTCCTCGCACAACCGGCGCTCCGAGCGAATGCCAAAGCAGTAGCCCACGATCAGCATCCGGACCATCAACTCCGGATCAATCGACGGACGACCGGTGTGGCTATAGAACGGCGCCAGGTGGCGGCGCAGCTCGCTCAGATCGAGAAACCGATGGATGCCTCGCAGCAGATGATTCTGAGGAACGTGATCTTCGAGATTGAAGCAGTAGAACAGTCGGTCCTCGCCACCACCTTGTTGTCCCATCATCTCGAAGCGCTCCATCAATGCACTGCAAGATCAGACACTTCGCCCAAACGAAGATTCAATACTCAACGGAGTTTTTCAACACAATAGGCCATAAGCAGCCGCTCGCAGACCCGCTATTCGAACACCCGGTCGGCGCGCAGCATGATCGAGGGCGGGATCGTGATGCCGAGCGCTTTCGCGGTTTTGAGATTTACCGCCAACTCGAACTTCTTTGGAAGCTCAACTGGCAGCTCGGCCGGC
>JAQBFV010000275.1:0-7688 GCA_032123035.1 Betaproteobacteria bacterium
CAGGACACGCGAGGGTACGCGCATCGGCCCGTGCAGGTTGCCCGGACCCATGCGCGTTCGCGTCCGTGGCTACATCTTCTTGACGCCCAGCTCTGCGTAACAGCGCGCCGCGCCCGGATGAACCGGAATGGCGGCTGCCGCCAGCGCGTCTTCCTGCTTGACCTCGTTCCACACCTTCTTCACCTGCGCGAAGGTGGCGTGCTCCTTCCAGAAGACCTTGCACATGTTGTAGACGAGGTCCGCCGGCAGGTTCTTGTTCACCACCATGACCGTCGCCGTGGCGAGCGTCGGCACGTCGGTCTGCAAGCCTTCGTAGACGCCCTTCGGGATCTTGGTGGCGATCACGCCAGGATTGTTTTTGATGATGCCCTTCATCTTGTCGGGATCGATGCCGATGAAACGAATGCCCGGCTTGAAGTTCAGGTCGATGAACGAGGCCTGTGGCATCGACGTGACCGCGAGGAACGCGTCGATGTGGCCATCCTTCATGAGCGCCACCGAATCGTTGTAGTCGACGTAATGCACGGTTCCGCCGCTCGCTTTGATCTTGGCGAAGCTCAGGCCATAGGCGGCGAGCACCGTCTCAGCGAACGCGGTACCGGTCCATCCTGCCTTTCCGGGGCTGAGGTTCTTCCCTTTGAAATCGCTGATTGACTTGATGCTCGAATTTTTGGGGACGGCGATCTGCACCACACCCGGATACAGCGTCGCAAAGAACATAATGTTCTTGTACGGCTGTTTGAATTTTCCGCGACCGATATAGCCGTTGTAGGCCGTGTGGCCGTAGCTCCAACCAATCTCCGCGTTGCCCTGGCTGACGTCCTTGATGTTGCCCACGCCGCCACCAGGACCGTTCGAGGCGGCGACTCCCTTGATCTCCTTCTGCATGATCTGCATGATTTTCGCGCCCAGCGGATACCAGCTCCCGCCAGATGGGCCGGATACCATGCGCACGAACGTGTCCGCATTGGCAAACGGGGCAGCCAGCGCAAGGCAGCCGGCGAGCGACATAATTTTCAACGTTGGTTTCATACGATCTCTCCTCCTTTGGGGTCTACGAATAAAGCTGTCCCTCGTTTAGCGCCACGGCGCACACTGAGCGGTCGAAATCCGGCGCGTACCGAATCCGACCCCGGGCGTCTCCTCGCAACCACCCGGCAGTTCGAGTCGGATCAAGTCTAGTCCGATTCGGCAGGTGCGGAAAGCGACCCGTGTTCCGTGCATGCGCACCGGTGCGCACCGGCGGCGCCTGCCCCTCCCGCGGGGCACCCGATCCATCAGCCGTCCAAGGGCTGCGGTCGATTCGACGATCTTCCCGATTCACGACAGACCATTTACGGATTTTGTCTGTTCGTATAGGGGCTTATCTGCGGCCAACTTCCGGTCCTGAACCGGTTTCGAGTCACGATTTGTGACTCACGGGCGGTCAGCCCGCGGCGAGAGCGGGCTGGCTGGCCGCCTGCTCGAACTCCACATTCGGCAGGCGCTCGAGCCGCCACAACTCGTCGAGCAGCGCGCGTGCGGCGGCCTCGCCCAGCACCGGCACAGCCAGCTCGAGATACTTGCCATTCAGCTCCGCGTCCGAGAGCGGCAACTCGGGGTCGCCTTTGCGAGTGGGCTGGAAGTGCGCGAGCTTGCGGCCGTCGGCGGTCTCGATTTCCACGCGCGCGGCGCGTTGGTTGGGATAGCCCTTCGAGAGCTCGGGATCGGCGATGCATTCGATCCGCTGCATGAGCGAGCGCACCTCGGCGTCGCCCAACCGCTCGGGCAGAAACGCGTTCAGGCGCACGCTGCCGTGCACCACGGCGTGCGCAACCGTGTATTGCACGCTGAACTTGGCCTGATAGTCGCCTTCCGGCTTGGCGTTGTCGACGATGTCGAGGCCGGCCTTGTAGGTCGCGATCCGGATTTTCCGAATGTCCTTGGGGGCAAGCTGATGCTCGTGCACCAGATGGAGCACAGCGTCGATCGGCGCGAAAGTATGGCCGCAGCAGCCGTGATTTTTGAAGGTGACGTGAACGATGTGGTAATCCGTGCCCAGGCCGCGGGTCGCCTTGCTCCAGTCCGGGTTGACGCTCATCGCTGCGCCGAAACCGACCTCTCCCTCGAGGATGTCGTGCACACCGGTGACACCCTTGGCGGCTGCCATTGCGGCGAGCGCGCCCGCTTCCGCGGCGTGCGCGCTGTGCAGCGGCTTCGACATCGCCTGCGAGCGGAATGCCTGCTGCAGCCCGGCGGCGAAGGTACCCGCGTTGCCCAACGCGTTCATGAACTGCTCGCGCGTGCAGCCGAGGACCGTGGCGACGGCAGCGGCAGCGCCGAGACAGCCGACCGTGCCCGTGATGTGCCAGAACTTGTAGTGCGAGGGCATCACGGCCTCACCGATGCGCGTCGAGGTCTCGTAGCCCACGATGACGCCGCGCAGGAATGCCTCGCCGCCTGCGCCCTGCACTTGTGCCGCGGCAAGCGCGGCGGAAATGATGGGGCTGCCCGGGTGGTAGCCCGCGTCACGGTAGATGTCGTCGAATTCGACCGAGTGCGAAGCGGCGCCATTGATCAACGCGGCGGTGCGCAGCGTGGCCCGACGGCCGCTGGCAAGCCGCGCGCGACCGCGGTCCAGTTCCTCAGCGAGCGCCTGCTCGAGCAGCACGGCTGGGGCGACCCTGCTGCCCGGTAGCAAACAGGCGTACCAGTCGATGACGGCGCGTTTAGCGTGGTGGATGACCTCGCTCGGCAGCTGCGACGTCTGTTCCTTGACCGCGTATTCAGCGATGGTCTTTAGCAACATGGCACAACTCCTCAAAGGTCGGGATTGCTCAAGAGGTGATGATTACTGGTGATGATTAATGGTGATGAATACTGGTGATGGAAAAAGTGCTGCAAGCAATCTCTCGGTTTTTCATCACCATTTTTCATCACCAGTTCCCATCACCATTTTCCATCACTTCTTCCCAGCCCCGGGAGGCCGCTGGGAAAAGGACCGTTCGAAGACGGACTCGGCAATGCGGTTCTTGAGGATCTCGATCGAGCCGCCCGCGATCATCCAGCCGCGGCATTTGCGGAAGCACCACTCGACCAGCGTCTCCTCGGTATAGCCCATCCCGCCCATGACCTGCATCGCCTCGGAGGCGATCTCGAAGCCGGCCTGGTTGCAGAACGCCTTGGCGATGGAGGTTTCCTCAGCCGAGGGAAAGCCACGATCCGCGTTCGAGGCGGCGCGGTAGATCAGGAGCTGGCCCGCGTCGAGCTTGATCTTCATGTCCGCGAATTTCCACTGCAGCCCCTGGAATTCCGCCAGAAGGCGTCCGAACTGCTTGCGCTGCAGGGCCCACTGCCGCGCCGTCTCGTAGCAGTAGCGGCCGAGCGCAAGCGAGCGCGCTGTATTTCCGATGCGCTCGACGTTGAAGCCCGCAA
The DNA here is from genome assembly GCA_032123035.1 of Betaproteobacteria bacterium. Lineage (GTDB taxonomy): Bacteria > Pseudomonadota > Gammaproteobacteria > Burkholderiales > SG8-41 > SG8-41. Next base: position 3,415 of record JAQBFV010000275.1, read on the forward strand.
TCTGCTTCTTGAACCCGCCCTGCCTGAGCACGACGTTCTCCGGCGGGACGTAGACGTTGTCGAACCAGGTCGTCACCCATTCTTCGCCGTTCATGAAGCGCGAAGGCTTGCTTTGCTTGACGCCGGGCGCGCTGCGCTCGATCAATACCGAGCCGATACCCTCCACGCCCGGGCCATAGCGCACGTAGGCCAGTATCACGTCCGCGTACTGCCCGTGGGTCGTGAAGATTTTCTCCCCGGTGACGCGGTAGCCCTCGCCCTCGGGCGTCGCGGTGGTCGTGAGGTCGGTTACGGCCGAGCCCGCATCCGACTCGGTCATGCCAACGCAGATGACGGCCTCGCCCGAGAGCAGGCGCGAGAGGTAGCGTTTCTTCTGGTCCTCCGTCCCGTACTCGGCGAGCACGCGGATCGCCCCGAAGTTGCCCGCCTGGATCACATCGGCGCTGCGTGGGCACACCTGCGCGATGGTCTCGATCGCGATCACCGCGTCCATCAGAGTTCCACCCTGGCCTCCGTCCCGCTCGGCGACGGTGATACCGAGCAGCCCCTGCTGCGCCATGAGCTTTGCCACGTCCCATGGATGATCCGGGTTGTGCGCGCGGGCGAGGGCGCCGGCGCGCAGATGGCGCTCGGCGAAGCCCCTCACCGCCTCTCGGAACTGTTTCTGCTCCTCCGTCAGCTCAAAGTTCATCGCTTACTCGTTCTCTTGAAGAAGTGATGGGAGATGGTGATGAGAAATAGTGATGAAAAATGGTGATGAAAAACCAAACCACGGTTTGCAACGGTTTGCCCATCACCAGTACTCATCACCATCAATCATCACCAGTACTCATCACCATTTGCCCCATCCGCGCCTACGAGGCGCGGAGCAAAGGCCGAAGCTTGCGCACGTCGGAGAGCTTGTCGAGAGCCCACACGGCATCGCACAGGGCGCGTGCCTTGTTCTTGCCCAGGACTGGCGCGAGCAGAAGGTAGGACTTTTCATCCACGTCGGCGCGCGTCATTGGGTTCTGCGCCGTGCCCCGCACCGCCTTGACGTGGTGACGGAGCTCGCGCCCGCCGGTGAGGCGGATCTCCACGATGCCCTGGCGCGAGGGCATGGCGCGCGTCATCTCGTCGTCCCCGTGGAGTTCGACCTTGCTGCGCAGTGCCAGCACCTTCGGGTTGTGCATGCGCTTCTCGTCGTGCGCCGATTTGAAGGTAACAATGCCATCGAGCAGCATCACCGCGCACAGGTGCTGCATGCAGATGTCCGGCATGTTGCGATTGTCGGTAGTATTGGCGCCTTGGTGCGCCACGCGGACCACGACTTTCTCGACATCCGTCGCCTTGATCGCATGCGTGCGGATGAGATCGAGCAGCGCATCGAGGGGCGCCTGGATTGGGGAGCCCACGGACCAGCGCTTGATGTTGGTGTTCATGATCTCGTAGGTAGAACCCAGCTCGCGCACGAGCCGTTCGGGCTCCGGCGCTTTGCCGATGCGCCGCGTCTCGTCGTAGGCGACGAAAAAGTTACGCTCTCCCGAGAAGACGTCCTCCACACCGGTGAAACCGGCTGCAACCATTGCCGCTGCGGCAACGCCATTGCGCGCGGGCATTCCACCGAAATCGAAGGCCTTCTCAATATGCTCCTCGTCGCGCATCCAGCACGAGACGCCGGAGCACTGCTGGGCGGTGTACGAAAGCAGCCAGCGCGCCCGGTCTGCGTTTACGCCCACGAGCGCGCCCGCCGCCGCCGCGGCGCCAAACATGGGGCCGAAGGAATGCGTGGAGTGGCCCGCTTCCCGGAAGTCGTACGCGTGCAGCGCCATGTTGACGCGCGTGCCGATGTCGTAGCCGAGTGCCACCGCGCGCAGGAGTTGCGTGCCGTTGCGGCCCTCACGCTCGCCCATGGCCAGCGCTGCGGGAACGACGGCGCAGCCGGGATGGCACAGCGAAGGCGCGTGCGAATCGTCGGTCTCGTCGGCGTGGGCAAGCATGCCGTTCGCGAGCGCGGCGAATTCGGCGAGGGTGACGATGCGCGAACCGGCGACGCACGCTTCCTTTCCACCACTGCGTGTTTTCGCGAAGGCGATGGCCTTGCGCCCCGGAAGTAGGGGCGCGCCCGAGACCATTGCGGCGAAGGTATCGAGCACGTGATGCTTGGTTTTCTCGACGACGTTCGCGGGCAGAGGCCGCTTCAACGCGCCCGCGATGTACTCGGAGAGCTGCCGCATCAGCGGGGATACTTCAGTTTTCTTGGCAGAGGTTGCCTTTTTCATTGGTCATCGATCAATTAGCTATTGGACAATAGTGATGAAAAAGTGGTGATGAGAGATGGTGATGGGAAATGGTGATGAAAAGCATCCGCGCTTGGGCGACATGTCGCGCCGTTTTTTCTATCACCAGTACTCGTCACCATCATCTCATCACCAGTACTCATCACGGCCGTCAGGGCATAAAGCCGCCGCCGTTCAGCTGGATCGACTGCCCCGTGACGTAGCGCCCGTCGGGGCCACACAGCAGGCGCACCATGGCCGCGACCTCTTCGGGCTCGCCCCGGCGCCCGAGCGGGGGTAGCGAGCGCCGGTATTCGGGCAGCTCGGGCGCGCTCTCCGAGCCGCGCACCGTATCGATCGTACCCGGGACGACGCAATTCACCGTAATCTCGTGGGGCGCGAGGTCGAGCGCCAGTCCCTTGGTCATGGCGGCGAGCCCGCCCTTGGCGGCGACGACGTGCAGGCGCCGGGTTGCGCCTCTGTGTCCGGTCTGCCCTCCGATGTTGATGATAGTACCGCCGCCCGCGCGGATGAGGTGCGGAAGCACCGCCTGGGCGCAGATGAAGGAACCGTCGAGGACGATGGAGAGAACGCGCCGCCATTCCTGGAGCGTGATCTTGTCGAAATCCGTCTCCCGCCGTATCGCTGCATTGTTGACGAGGATGTCTAGCCGGCCAAAGCGCGTGACGGTGTCGTCCACGAGCGCGCTGACGGCGTCGACGTCAGTTACGTCGGCGACGAACATCGCGGCTTTGCCGCCCGATCGCTCGATCATGCGCACCGTTTCCCGCGCGTCGTCAAGCGAGGTATGAGCGTTTACCATCACAGTGGCGCCGCCGGCCGCGAGCGAGCGTGAAATGGCCCGCCCGATGTTGCGCGACCCGCCGGTGACGAGCGCAACCTTGCCGGAAAGCTCACTACCCGGCGTCATTCCAGCGCTACTCATTGAATCTCCGGTTCAGGAGGTGCTCGGCACGGCGCAGTTGGCCCGGGCGCGGCACCCGCTGCGTGACCGCATCCGGCGCTCGACGGAGCTCTGCTTTTCGGCGCGGTACCGACCCGGCCAAGGGACCGTCATGATACCAAAGTGAGATCGGCGAGTGCCGCGGCATGCGGGGTGCGACAGGCTGATATAAAATAGCGCGCCAGGACCCAGGAGGCATATCGTGAGCACAACGCTGGTCGGGATCGTCATGGGCAGCAGCAATGACTGGGACGTCATGCAGCATTCCGCGCGCGCCCTGAAGGATTTCGGGGTCGCCTACGAGGCACGCGCGCTGTCGGCCCACCGCACGCCCGATCTCCTTATCGAGTGGATCGACGGGCTCACTGCCCAAGGCGCCCGGTGCTTCATCGCCGGTGCTGGTGGCGCGGCGCACCTTGCCGGCGTGGTCGCCGCCAGGACGACACTGCCGGTGCTGGCGGTGCCGATTCCATCGCAGCACTTGCAGGGTCTCGACTCACTGCTGTCCATGGTGCAGATGCCCAAGGGCATCCCGGTGGCTACGCTGGCCATCGGCGAGGCCGGCGCGGCGAACGCGGGACTGTTCGCGGTGGCGATGCTCGCGCTCGGCGATGCCGCGCTGGGCGAGCGCCTGCGCGCATTCCGCGCCAAGCAGGCCGACAACGTAAAGCGGGCGAAGCTGCCCGAACTCTGAACTTCCCCTGAGTGCGGCGGGCCGCGCGCCCGCCGCGCCTCCCCCCATCGGATTCATACCACCTAGAGAAAGACCATGACCACCGTATTGCAAACATCGATCAAGAGCCTGCCATTCCTGCACCGCGGCAAGGTGCGCGACATCTACGCCGTGGGCGAGGACAAGCTGCTGGTGATCCAGACCGACCGCCTCTCGGCCTTCGACGTAATCCTCGACGATCCGATCCCGGGCAAGGGCGAAGTGCTCACCGCCATGTCCAATTTCTGGTTCGGCAAGCTCGGCCATCTCATACCAAATCACATGACCGGAATCGATCCGGAGACCGTGGTGAGCGGCGATGCCGAGCGCGAGCAGGTGC
>JAQBFV010000276.1:0-19476 GCA_032123035.1 Betaproteobacteria bacterium
CTTCGAGCGTTTATCTGCGGCTAATTGAGGTTCCGATTCACGTTTCACGTTTCACGTTTCACGTTTCACGTTTCACGACTCACGGGTTATTCGTCAAAGGCGTTGTTCATCTGGCCCGACATCCGCACGAAGGTGGTGCGCTTGGTGAGTTCCTTCAGCTTCCGTGCGCCGACGTAGGTGCAGGCCGAGCGCACGCCGCCCAGGATCTCGCGCACGGTCCCGTCGACCGGGCCGTGGTAGTCGATGAGCACGTCCTTGCCCTCCGAAGCCCGGTAGTCGGCGACGCCGCCGGCGTATTTTTCCATCGCAATGCGCGAGCTCATGCCGTAGAAGCGTTGATAGCGCCGGCCATCTTTTTCGATGACCTCGCCCGCGCACTCGTCATGCCCGGCGAGCATGCCGCCCAGCATCACGAAGTCCGCGCCGCCGCCAAACGCCTTGGCGATGTCGCCAGGCGCGACGCACCCGCCGTCGGCGCAGATCTGACCGCCGAGGCCGTGCGCGGCATCCGCGCATTCGATCACCGCGGAGAGCTGCGGGTAACCCACGCCCGTCATGGTGCGCGTGGTGCACACCGAGCCCGGCCCGATGCCGACCTTCACTATGTCGGCGCCCGAAAGGATTAATTCCTCGGTCATCTCACCGGTGACGACGTTACCCGCCATGAGGGTGATCTTGGGGTGGGCCTGGCGGAATTTCTCGACAAAATTGACGAAGCCTTCCGTGTAGCCGTTGGCGACGTCGATACACACGTACTCGATCGCCTCGCCCGCGCGTTCGAGCACGCGCTCGAGTTTGTCGGCATCGCTTTTCATGATGCCCATCGAGTAGAAAGCCGCCGATTTCTTCTCGAGCGAGCTGAAGAACGTGACCAGCTCGTCCTCGGCGTAGTGCTTGTGCAGCGCCACCGAGAGGTCGAACCCCGCCAGCACGCGCGCCATCTCGAAGGTGCCGACGGTATCCATGTTGGCGCCGATGATCGGGATGCCGCGGTACTTGCGCTGCGAATTGCGGAAAACGAATTCTCGGTGGACGTCCACCTCCGCACGCGACGGCAGCGCCGAGCGCTTCGGGCGGATCAGCACGTCGCAGAAGTCGAGCTTGAGGTCGCGGTCGATGTGCATCGCTTGGCTGTCGCCCGTGATGGGTAATGAGTGATGGGTAATGGGTAATGCGTAATCAGCGAACTGTAATAACTTCCAGCGCAAATCAGCAGCAACGTCGTCAGGCGGAGCCGGCGTGTTACGCGCTTATATTACTCCTTGGAAAAGCAGTCATCGCGTGAAGTCGTCACCTTTCCTCATTACCCATTACCCATCACCCATTACCCGGTTATTTAGGCAATTCGCGCTGAATCACATTCGGCACCAGCGAGCGGCTGGCGAAGAGCTTCGCCGACTCGTCACGGCTGGCCAGGCACACTTTCTGCAGCTGGGCGAAGGCACGGCCGGCGGCGGTTTTGAACCAGAACCAGCGCAGGATCTCCTGAGCCCGCGCGCTGCCAGGACGCGCACCGGCCGCCTCAAAGTAATAGGCGCGGATGTCTTCGTACGCGAGCTTCAGGCTCTCGCCCGCGCTCAGGCCGTTGATCGTCTCGCTCGCCTTGCCATTCAGGTACGAGCCGACGATGCGCGCGGCGTCTTCTATGGAGACACCGCTCGCGCCGACCGTAGTGCGGCCGCGGCGCTGCCTGGCCAGGTCGTACCAAGGTGCAATCTCCTCGATCTCGCGCGCGAGCGCTGCGCCAAGATCGCCCGGCTCCGCGGCACCGCCAAAGCTCACCGGGCACGCCACGCCTTCCATCTCGTCGGCGTCGGTGTGCGGTGCTTGCTCCGGGTAATCCACCAGTACGGGGCCAGATGGCGCCTCGAGCAGACGCAGGAGCGCAAGCAGCACGCGCCGCTGGAACGCAGCATCGTGCGGCACGGCAAACGGCCGGCCGAGATCGAACGGCACCCACAGTGCGCGTGGCGGCTCGATCGCCTGGGTGTGCTCGCGAATGAGCGAGATGCCCGTCGTCGCGATACCGCCCTCCTCGAGGTAGTGGCTAAGCGCGCCCACGGCGCACGTGCAGTTCGGTCAGACCGGCGCGAGCAGGACCGCGTCCACCTTGTCCTTCTTCAGCACCCACGCGAGCTCCATCGCCTTGGGTTTCAACTCCTTGATTGGCGCCGCCCCCATGAACGCGTAGTGATACTCGGCGACCGAGCCGATGATGCCTTCGCGCGCGAGTTCGTTCAGCCGGTCGATCGGGAAGACGACGTTGTGGTCCTCCTGGAAGCCGGAGCGGTCGAAGTTGACCGACTGATGGCTCATCACCAGCTCGGATGCGGGCGTGTTGCCCGGAATGACGCGGTAGTCGGTGGATTTTGCGCTTGGACCGTAGGGCCGGTCGCCACGGCGGTGCAGCCCGGCGGTAGAAATGATCGCGATGCGCGCCTTGGCAAGTGCCGGCGGCTTGACCCACGGCCGGCCGAATCCGGTCAGCGCGGGAATTTTGTCCAGCTGTGCTTTCGCATCGGCGGGGTGCAGGTCTGCTAAACGAACCATCATGTTCTCCGTGAATCGTGAATCGTGAATCGGAACCCGTTTAACAACCCAAATTTAGCCGCAGATAAACGCAGATAAACGCGGATCTTCATATACAAAAAACTCAGAACCCCGAACTCAGAACCTAGAACAAGGTTTATTAGCCGCCGATGAACGCCGATAGAACGCCGATAGAACGAAAGAAAAACCAACACCCTTTCGACTTTCGCCTTCCGACTTTCGCCTTGCAGTTAAGCCGCCTTCCGCCTTCCGCCTTCGGGCGTCAGCGCCCGGTAAAGCGGGGCTTCCTGCCCTCCTTATGCGCTTTGATCGCCTCGTCGACGTCGTGCGTCCACTCGAGCTTGGAGCGCAGCTGGTCGGAGAACTGGCGCGCCTCGCGCAGCCCCGGCGCAAGACGCGTGAACGAGATCTTCTTCGAGCCGCGCACAGCGATAGGGCCTTTCGAGGCGATGAGGCGCGCGTACTTCATCACCTCGTCAATCATCTTATCGTGCGGAAAGGCTGAGAGCGCGAAGCCGATCCGCACCATCTCCTCCGCGCCGACCGAGCGTCCGGTGCACAGCAGGTCGAGCGCTCGGGCGTGGCCGACGACCGCGGGCAGGCGTGCCGGCCCACCGCCGCCCGGAATGCCGCCCATGTCCGCCTCGGGAAATTCGATTGTGGAACGATCGGACACGAAGCGCATGTCGCAGGCAAGCGAGAGCTCGACGCCATTGCCGCGCGCCTTGCCGTTGATGGCGCAGATCGTGAGCTGCGGCACGACCTCGAGCGAGTCGCGCAGCCGCGAGCCGCGCAGCACCATCTCCACGACCTCGTTCTTGTCCATCGCACCGCGGATCGCGGGATCGAACGCGCCCCAAGAGAAGTACTCTCCGCCCGCGGCCTTGAGGATAACGACGTGCGCTTCGTCATCTTTGTGCAGCGCGTCCACCACCGGCTCGAAGGCCAGCAGCATCTCGCGGTTCCAGAGATTGTGGTTCTCCGTGCGGTTCAAGGTGATGGTCAGGATCTTGTCTTCGCGTTCTACGAGGACAGCAGGACTTTTCGCATCAGCCATATGTGTTGCTCCTGCTCATCAAAAGCGTGAATCGTGATTGGTGTTTGGTGATTGGACTTTTCGCAAAACCCGGCAATGCTAACACCTGCCCGGCGCGTGCAGCCAGCGCCTATCCACGATGCAAACTCTCACGACGGTAGGTCAAAGATACTAGGTCTCAAAAAAAACCATAAAACCAGAAGATCATTAACCACGGAATCACACGGAATTACACGGACGAAGACCTGAACCGGGAAGTGCGCTGTAGGGAAACAACAACTTCCGTGTGCTTTCGTGTGTTTCCGTGGCTGTAGTGGTTTTAGAGATGCCTTCTAGTAACAAGTCACGGGTCACGGGTCACGGGCAGTACGAGGCGCTCCATGAGATAACACAGACAATCGTGCCGGATCGCGCGCTCGTCGAGCGTCAGCATCGCGGGCATCACCGTGCGCGCGAGACGCAGCTCACCCTTGCTCACCGTGAAGTAGCGCTCGAACGCACTGTTGCCCGCCGCATCGGTCACCTCGAGCGGGCGCGCGTAGCCCGCGCGCACGTGCCCCCAGAAGGTGCGCGGCGCCAGCTCGCGGAAATTCATATGGTCGAGGTCCGGCACGAACTGGAGATCCGCGTCGCCCCTCGCCAAATGAGATGGTCATGTCGCCCGGCACTTTCACAGTGGCTACGCTGTTGTAGAGGTCAAGGTCCTGCGCGTGCGGCGCGTGCGGCGGAAATTCCGCAAGATGCAGGCAACCCTCGATGAAGTCCGCGGCGTGCTCCGCGGAGGCCGACACGCCCGCCCGCCCGCACTCGAGCGTGACCGCCGGACAGAGGTCATTGAAAGCCGAGACCTGGACGCCGAGGGGCCGATCGAAATGGACCACGGTGCGGCTGAAGAGCGTGCAAAGCTGCAACGCGCGCGGGTCGAGGCGGCTGACGCAAGCGTAATACGGGTTCAGCCCCGAGTTGTTGTGCATGTCCACGCTCGCGAAAACATGCCGCCCGCGCATCTCCTCCACCACCTGCGTCATCATCTCGTGCTCTGGCGTGTGCGGCCGATCCGAGCCTGGCCACACCCGGTTGTAGTCGGGCTGGTCAACGAGACGGCGAACGCCCAGGCGCGCGGCGGCAACGTTGCCGATGAAGATCGACAGCGCCCGCGGCAGCGGCCGCTGCGCGTAGCGCTTGAGGACGATCTGGGCGGCGAGCAGCCCGGTGTCCTCGTTGCCGTGGAGCAGCACCGAGACGAGCACCGGTTCGGGCCGCTGCCCCGGCAAATGGATGAGCGTGGGCCCGGCGAGAATCCGGTGCACCTCTGTAGGCGCGGCCTCCAGCAGGCCAGGCGGGATGTCGGTCAGGATCGAGAGCATGTCGTCGCCTGTCCTGTCTCTCGCTAGATCGGCCATTCGTGCACGGGCCGACCGCTTTCCTGGTGCTCGAGGTAGGCGGCGGTGAGGCGCGAGAAGTCGCGCCCGTGCGCGGCGATGAAGGCGCGCTGCCATACCGTGCCGTTCTGTCCCTTGTGCACACGCGCCGCGGCGAGACCGAGGTAGCGGTCGACGTCTTCGGGATCCACGCGGTATTGCAGCAGCCCCTCGCGCGCCAGCGGCAGGATTTCCGCCTCGAGCAGCTCCGCCGCGCCCGCTTTCCGCCCATCGAACCAGGCGAGGCGCGCGGCCAGGCCGTCGCGCGCCGCCGCATAAAAATTGGTGCGTGCCGCATCGAATGAAAGCTCGGCCTCGGGCGCGACGCGCCGGCCGGCCAGCGCGCGCACGGCGCCGAAGTAGACCGCCGCGTTCGCCATCATATCGATAATGGTCGGGCCTGCGGGCATCACGCGGTGCTCCATGCGCACGTGCGGGACGCCAGCCCCGCTGAAGCCTACCAGCAGGCGGTTCCAGCGCCAGATCGTCCCATTGTGCAAGCTCAGGTGGCACAACTCCTCGGGTGCCGAATCGAAATGCGCGGGCAGCAGCACTGGATAGCGCTCGAGGTTCTCGACGAAGCATTCGCGCGGGCCTGACTCGAGGTAGCCCGAGCCGAACGTGACCCGGTGCTCGCCCGGCTCGACCGCGTCGCCGGTGTCGACGGCCTGCTCGAAGAGCGGGATGCGCGTCTCGTCCCAGAGATCGTGCTCGAAGAGGTACGGGGAGTTGGCCGAGAGCGCCACCAGCGGCGCCGAAAGCGCGAGCGAGGCGTTGAAGCAGCGCGTCAGCTCGTCGGCCGGCACCTGCAAATGCACTTGAAACGACGTCGCCGCCGCTTCCAGCATGACGTCCTCGTGCGTGAGGGCGAGCCGCTCGCGCCCTGCGATCTCGAGCCTGATCGGGCGGCCGCCGCGGCGCTTGAACACCTGCTCGTTCAACGCATAGTAACGATTGAGCGGAGAGATATTGCGCAGCGTGAGGTCCCGCTTGCGCACGGTCGGAAGTATTCCGATCATCGCGAGCGCACCGCCTAGCGCCTGCGCCGTTTTCTGGCAGCGCTGCCAAGTCGCCACGAGCTCGTCCTCCAGCGTTCGCAGCGCGCGCCCGGCCAGCCGCTGCGGTGTGCCGTTCAGTTCGACATTGAAACGCGCGAGCTCTGGCACCACCAGCGGGCTCGCAAGGCGCTTGAGGTAAGCCTCGTTCTCCGGGAAAGGACGGCACCCGCGGTCGACGAGCCACGCCTCGACCTCGAAACCGCCCATGTAGGCCGAGCGGTCGAACTGGCCCTCGCGCCACCACGTCTCGAAGATCCGCGTCTCCGCTTCCACGCGCTCCCGAAAGCTCGTGTAGTCAACCGGGTCGAAGCGGACTTGGGTGATTTCGCTTCCCATCCTAAGACTCGTAAATTCTCAACGGCACATGGCCCGGATCGCGTGTCGCCACTTGTCGCCAATAGATGTGATGAATAATGGTGATGATTAATGGTGATGAAAAATGGTGATGGAAAACCGCTCACGCTAACTCATCACCACCACCTATCACCAGTACTCATCACCAGTATTCATCACCAGTTGTGCGATCAAGGCTTGAGGGCGTAGGCATCATCAAACCTCCGCTCCAGCCCAGGATGCGTGCCGCGTAGCTTGTCCACAACTTCCTTCGCCCACTCGAAGTATTCCTGCCGGCGCTCGAGTGACCAGTTGGCTGGGGGACGCGCGGCAACATCGCGCAGGTTGCAGATCTTGTCGGCAAGCTTCACGAGGCGAGCCCGTTTGCTGGCGTGTTTGGCTTTCGCGACCTGAAGGCGCTTGCGCACGATCTTCTTCAGCCACTGCACATCGGTGACCTCGAGCACGATATCGGCGATCGGGTCGCCGAACTCGCCACGCAACTCCTGCCAGCTCGTCTCGGTGTCCTCGACGGTGTCGTGCAGCAGCGCGGCGGCGATCACGGTCGGGTCGGCGACGCCGCCCTCGTGCCAGAGCACGTTCGCAAGCTGGATGGGGTGGTTGATGTACGGCGACGCCTCCTTGTCCTTGCGGCGCTGGTCGCGATGCTTTTGCGCAGCGAACTCGAGCGCCTTCAGGATGAGCGACACCCCGTCGGGCTGCAATGGGCGGCTGGCGGGGCTCATCGTTTTCTCACCAGCGGGGCGATGCCGATGAGCCCAAGCACCGGTCCGGGCAACAGCAGCCACCCGATCTTTACGCCGAGCGTGTCCCACGCCGATGAGGCGACGGTGATCGCGACCACGGTGATGAAGAAGCCGATGCTGTTCTGGATCGCCAATGCGCTGCCGACCAGGTCCGGCGGGCAGGCGCGCGCCGACAGCGCGGAAAACTGGGGCGAGTCGGCGACAACCATGACGCCCCAGAATAGCAGCGCTGCAAGGAGCAGCGCCACCGGAGCCGCTTGCATCAGCGGAAAGATCAGGCACATTGCGCCTGAGCTGGCGAGGGCGACGGCGGCGACGCGGGCGCTGCCGAAACCGCGGCTCAGCCGCCCGCCCAGTATGCAGCCAAGGCCGCCGGCGCCGATGACGGCGAACGACCAGGCCGATACCTGCCACAGCCCGGGCCCCGCAGCCGCCTCACGCGCCAGCACCCCGGCAATCAGGAACGGCACCAGCGTCCAGAACGCATAGAGTTCCCACATATGGCCGAAGTAGCCGAAAGCGGCGGCGCGAAAGGCCGGCACCTCGAACGCCCGGCGCAAGCCGCCCCACTGCCGCGGCCTGGATCCGGTTACGAGATGGGGGCCGTCACCGAGCCGCAGCAACATGACCGCGGCGGCGAGCGCCAGTACCGATGAGGCGAGCACCACGTAGCTCCACGGCCAGGCCCTGCCCGCGGCGCGCACCGCGTGCGGCAGCGCGGTTCCGAACGTCAGCATCCCGACGAGCCACCCGAGTACTTCCCCCGCGCGCTCGGGCGCCCAGCTCACCACGAGCTTCATCCCCAACGGATAGATCCCAGCCAGAGCCACGCCGGTCGCAAATCGCCAGGCCCATGCGTCGGTGAGCCCCGTTGCCAGCAAAGCGAATCCGGCATTGGCCACCGCGCCGCCAACGGCGCAGACAGCAAATATCCGGCTCGCTGGAAAACGATCCGCGAGCCCGGAGAGCGCGAACAGCAGCGTGCCAGAAATAAAGCCGAGCTGAACGGCGTTGGTGAGCGTGCCCATATCCGCCGCGGCCAGTCCCCATGCTTGCCGGAGGTCGTCGGCGGCGGCATTCGCGCTGAACCACAACGAGGTGCCCAAAAACTGCGCGATCACGATGGTCGCCACCGCCAATTGGGAAGCGGGACGGGAGCGCCACATCATTGCACTCGCATCCGTCGGCGACCGCCCAGGGTTTCAACAATAGTGATGGAAAGTGGTGATGGGTACTGGTGATGAGTACTGGTGATGGGGCGGGCCAAGCGGTTTTTCATCACCATTTCTCATCACTATTCATCATCACCATTAATCATCACCCCCGCCAGCAGGCACGTCGAGCGCCTGCTGCAGAACGCAAGCGGCGTGGGTCGCCAGCCGGCCGCTGCCATCGTAGATCTGGTGGCGGCAGCTCGTGCCGTCGGCGACGATGAGTTCCTCCAAGCCCGCCTTGCGCACGCGCGGCAGCAGGGTAGCCTCCGCCATTTTCATCGAGACGTCGTAGTGCTCCGCCTCGTAGCCAAAGCTCCCTGCCATCCCGCAGCAGCTCGACTCGATGGTCTCGACTTCGAGCCCGGGCACGAGCCGCAGCACCCGCTCCACATCGGGCATGACGTCGAAGGCCTTCTGATGGCAGTGCCCATGCAGCAACGCTCTCTTCTGCGGCAAAGGCTTCAGCGCCACATTGAAGCGGCCCGCTTCCGCCTCGCGCGCAATGAATTCCTCGAACAGAAAGGTCTTGGCCGCGAGTGCCGCAACGGTGGCGTCCGGATTCAGCGAAAGAAACTCGTCGCGCAGGCCAAGCGCGCAGGAAGGCTCGAGCCCAACGATCGGCACGCCGCGCTCGACAAAGGGCGCGAGCGTCTGGATCATGCGGCGCGCCTCGACGCGGGCTTCATCCACCAGTCCACTCGCAAGGAACGTGCGCCCGCAGCACAAGGGACGCCCGCCGTCCGCGGGGCGGGGCAAATTAACCACGTAGCCGGCCGCCTTGAGCACCGCCAGCGCCGCGCGGGCGTTGTCGGGCTCGAAATAGCGGTTGAACGTATCCACGAACAGCACCACTTCGCGGCCACTCGCGGCCGGGGCTGCGTCGGATGCCGTCATCTCACGGAAGGGATCGGTGTGCCAGGCCGGCAGCGAGCGCCGCCGCGCGAAACCAAGCAGACTTTTCGTGCCGGCCTGCATCGCGTTCGTCATGAGCGCGAAGCGGGAGGCCCACGGAGCGTAGCGCGGCAAGTACGCGACTAATCGGTCCTTGAACTTGAGGCCGTGGCGCTTGCGGTAGTGGTAGAGAAACTCAACCTTCATCTTCGCCATATCGACGCCCGTCGGACACTCGCGCCTGCAGCCCTTGCATGAGACGCAGAGGTCGAACGCGGCATAGAGCGCGTCCGACGCGAGCGCATCAGGACCCAACTGGCCCGAGAGCGCGAGCCGCAGCGTGTTGGCGCGCCCGCGCGTGAGATGCTGCTCCTCGCGCGTGGCGCGGAAGGACGGGCACATCACCCCGGCGTCGAATTTGCGGCAGTGGCCGTTGTTGTTGCACATCTCCACCGCCTTGGCGAAGCCTTCGCCAACGGGTGTCGTGGCATCCTCGTGTTCCGACCAGTCGAGCGCGGTGCGGATCGGGATCGTCCGGTAGCCCGGCGGGTAGCGGTAGAGGGTGCGGTCGTCCTGCTTCGATGGGCGCACGATCTTGCCGGGATTGAGCAATCCCTTTGGATCGAACAGATCCTTGATCTCCTCAAAGGCGCGCGTCAGCCTGGGCCCGTAGAAGGGCTCGATCCATTCCGAGCGCACGAGACCGTCGCCATGCTCGCCGGAGTAGGAGCCCTTGTAGTGCTTCACCAGCTCGGCGGCTTCCTCCGCAATGGCGCGCATCTTCTGCGCGCCGTCCTCGCGCATGTTGAGCACCGGGCGCACGTGCAGGCAGCCCACCGAGGCATGCGCGTACCACGTGCCTTTCGTTCCGTGCTTCTCGAACACGCGCGTCAGGCGGTCGGTGTACTCGGCGAGATGCTCGAGCGGCACCGCGCAGTCCTCGATGAAGGAGACGGGCTTGCCGTCGCCCTTCATGGACATCATGATGTTGAGCCCTGCCTTGCGCACCTCCCACACCTCGCGCTGCAGCCGCGCATCGGTGATCTCGACCACGCCGCCGGGAAAACCGAGCTCGCCCATCAGCTCGCCAAGCTGCCTCAGCTTGCGCAGCTGCTCGTCACGGTCCTCGCCCGCGAATTCGACCAGCAGGATCGCCTCCGGCTCGCCTCTGACGAACTGCTCGACGGTCGGACGGAACGCCGGGTTGCCGCGCGCGAGCTCAATCATCGTGCGGTCCACCAACTCCACCGCAACGGGTTTTAACTGCACGATGTGACGCGGCACCTCCATCGAAGCGTAAAACGTCGGGAAGTGGCACACGCCCAGCGTCTTGTGCGGGGGCAGCGGCGAGAGGTTGAGGTGCAGGCGGCGGGAGTACGCGAGCGTGCCTTCCGAGCCCACGAGCAGGTGCGCCATGTTGAACGGCTCGCCCAGCATCATGTCGAGGTTGTAGCCGGTAACGCGGCGCAGGAGCTTGGGTACGCGGTGCTCGATCTCATCGGCCTCGCGCGTCGCGATCCCGCGGATCTGCCTGACGAGCTCGACATAACCCCCGGACGCGTCGAGCTCGTGCAGATCGCCGGGCACGGCACCGAACCGGTACTCCGAGCCGTCGGCCAGCACCGCGTCGATCGCGCCTACGTTGTGCACCATGTTGCCGTAGTAAAGCGAGCGCGAGCCGCAGGAGTTGTTGCCAGCCATGCCGCCAAGCGTGGCCTGCGCACTGGTCGAAACGTCCACGGGGTACCACAGCCCGTGCGGCCGCAGATACGCGTTCAGCTGATCGAGCACGACGCCGGGCTGGACCTCGGCCGAACGCGCCGCCGGGTCGAAGTCGACGATCTGGTTGAGATAGCGCGAACTGTCGATGATGAGCGCGGCGCCGACCGTCTGGCCGCACTGTGAAGTGCCGCCGCCGCGCGGCAGGACCGGCACGCCTTCCTCTACCGCGATCCGAAACGCGGTGAGCGCATCATCCTCGGTGCGCGGCACCACCACGCCGACCGGTTCGATCTGGTAGATCGAGGCATCCGTGGAGTAGCGCCCGCGCGAGGCGTGGTCGAACAGCACCTCGCCTCGCACCTCGCGCCGCAGCCTTGTCGCAAGCGCCGAGTCACCAGGATGAATGGAGCGCACTGCCATTTAAGACACCCCAAAGAAGTGATGATTACTGGTGATGATTACTGGTGATAGGTAAAACATTGGGCGATCCGGGGGGGTCATCACCATTTTTCATCACCCTCTTTCATCACTTCTTGTCCTCCGGATATCGAGCCTATAATAACGCAGCCATCCTGGAGAAGAGCCATGGAACATCAGAGCGGCCGCCATTTCCTGCAGATTCCCGGTCCCACCAACGTGCCCGAGCGGGTGCTGCGCGCGATCGACAGCGCGACGGTCGACCACCGCGGCCCCGAGTTCCAGCAGATGTCGAAGGAAGTGCTGGCCGGGTTGAAGCAAGTGTTCAAGACGAAGGCGCCCGTGGTGATTTTCCCGGCGTCGGGCACCGGCGCGTGGGAGGCAGCGCTCGTCAACGCGCTCTCGCCCGGCGACAAAGTGCTCATGTATGAGACCGGGCACTTCGCGACACTGTGGTACAGCATGGCCAATAAACTCGGGCTGACGCCCGAGTTTATTAAAGGGGATTGGCGACATGGGGTCGATGCAGAGGCGCTGGAAGCACGGCTCGCGCAGGACGGAAAGCACGAGATCAAAGCTGTCTGCGTGGTGCACAACGAAACCTCCACCGGGGTCGTCACGCGAATAGGCGAAGTACGCAAGGCGATCGACCGCGCAAAGCATCCAGCGCTGTTCATGGTCGACACAATCTCTTCGCTTGCTTCGATCGACTATCGTCACGACGAGTGGGGCGTGGATGTGACCGTGGCCGGCTCGCAGAAAGGCCTCATGCTTCCGCCGGGCCTGTCGTTCAATGCCGTCTCCGACAAAGCCCTCGCGGCCGCGAAGTCCGCCAAGCTCCCGCGTTCCTACTGGAACTGGGAAGAGATGATCGGCGCGAATAAGGACGGCTGGTTTCCCTATACGCCAGCGACCAACCTGCTCTACGGCCTGCGCGTCGCGCTCAAGATGCTGATCGAGGAGGAAGGGCTCGAGAATGTCTTCAAGCGCCACGACCGGCACGCCGAAGCGACGCGCCGCGCGGTGCGCGCCTGGGGCCTCGAGATCCTGTGCGCGAATCCCGCGGAATATTCGAGCTCGCTCACCGCGGTGCTCATGCCGGAAGGCCACAGCGAGATCGCCTTCCGCCAGGTGGTGCTGGACCGGTTCAACCTTTCGCTCGGCTCGGGGCTGACCAAGCTGCGCGATAAGGTGTTTCGCATCGGGCATCTCGGCGACTTCAACGATCTCATGCTGCTCGGCACGCTTGCCGGCGTCGAGATGGGGCTCGCGCTCGCCGGCGTGCCGCACCAGAAGGGCGGCGTGGGCGCCGCCATGGACTACCTCGCGTCGGAGCCGGCCGCTGCCAGCGCCAACAAACGCGCTGCTGCTTGATAGAGCGTGACTGAGGGTTCGGGCTGCAGCGCATCTTCTTAGTCACTTAGTCACCTAGTCACTAGCTTCATCATTTTTCTGCCTTGTTGGTCCCGTTTCCGCCATCCGGAATAGCATCGCCACTTGTGGAAACCGGCGGTACGGGCTAAGTTAGCCCCCCGCCCCGCCCACGCCGATACCGACTAAATCGGTCAAGTCGGGGTCCCTTAACAGGAGGAGTGTCATGAAGCATCTTCACGTTTTGCGATTTGCGCTGCTGATCGCGCTTTTTTCGGCTGGCTCCGCGCTCGCCCAGATGGAGCTGAAGTTCGGCCACGTCGGCAACCCAGGCTCGCTGTTCGAGAAATCCGCCAATGAATTCGCCAAGCGTGCGAACGCCAAGCTCGGCGGCAAGGCCAAGGTGGTGGTCTTCGGCTCGAGCCAACTCGGCAACGACCGCGCGCTGATACAGAAGCTGAAGCTCGGAACGGTAGATTTCTCGCTGCCCTCGACCGTGATGTCCTCGGAGTCGGACGTCTTCGGCGTGTTCGAAATGCCGTACCTGGTGAAGGACCGCGACCATATGAAACGCATCGAGAAGGATCTGTTCTGGTCCAAGCTCGAGCCGGCCGTCGGGAAAAAGGGCCTGAAGATCATCGCGGTCTGGGAAAATGGCTACCGGCACATCACCAACAACACGCGCCCGATCGATGTCCCCGCCGATCTCAAGGGCATCAAGCTGCGCACGCCCAAGGGCAAGTGGCGCGTCAAGATGTTCAAGACCTACGGCGCCAATCCGAGCCCGATGGCGTTCTCCGAAGTATTCACGGCGTTGAAGACCGGCGTGATGGACGGCCAGGAAAATCCTTACGCGCAGATCTACAGCGGCAAGTTCCAGGAGGTGCAGAAGTACCTCTCGATCACCGGCCACGTCTACACGCCCGCCTACGTCACGGTCGGCGCCAAGAAGTGGGCATCGCTGCCCGCCGACGTACGCAAGACCCTCGAGTCGGTCGCCAAGGAAACCCAGGCGTTCGTCTACGCGACCGCGGCCAAGGATGAAGACGAGCTGCTCGGCAAGATCAAGGCCGCCGGCGTCAAGGTGAACAAGGCCGACAAGAGCGCGTTCATCGCCGCCTCGAAGCCGGTCTACGCGGAGTTTGCGAAGGAAGTCAAAGGCTCGCAGGCGCTGATCGATCGCGCGATTGCGCTCGGCAAGTAACCCACGCCCCGGGGTGGCCGCTGGCCGCCCCGGCTCCTTTTCGTCCATCGATCCGTGACGCTGTTAACCGTCGCCGGCAGACTGCGCTCCGCATTCGAGCGCTCGCTCGAGGTCATCGTGTTCGCGCTGATGATCGCGCTGGCCGTGATCGTTACCGTGGCGGTGATTTACCGCAAAGCCGGCGACTCGCTCGTCTGGTACGACGAAGTCGCCGAGATCGTGCTCGCGTGGATCACCTATTACGGCTCCGCGCTTGCGGCGCTCCGGGGCGCCCATATCGGCGTGTCGGCCCTCGTCGACGCCCTGCCGCGGCGCCTGCGGGTCGCCGCCGTTCTCGTAGCCGAAAGCTTCGTGATCGCGTTCTTCGTGCTGCTCGGCTGGGCGGGGTGGGCGGTGCTCGAGGTGCTCGGCACTGATTACCTCGTGAGTCTGCCGGAGGTTTCGACCAGTTTCACCCAGTCGGTCATCGTGATCGGGGCGTGCCTGTACATCATCGCGGAGCTGCTGCGCCTGCCCGAAGCGCTGCGCGCTGCGGCCTCACCTGCCTCACCCGGGGGGCCCTAGATGGCGATGCTGCTGCTCTTTCTCGGCATGCTGGCGCTGGTGCTGATCAACGTGCCCATCGCCGTCGCGCTCGGCATTGCCGCCATCGTCGCGATGCTTACCGCAGGGGGCCTGGACTCGCTGCCCAACCTCGCGATCGTGATGTTCACCGGCGCGACCAAGTTCCCGTTGATTGCCATTCCGCTTTTCATCCTGGCCGGCGCCATTATGAACACGGGTGGGATCTCGCGCCGGCTGATCGCGTTCGCCTCGGCGCTTTTAGGATTCATCCGCGGGGGTCTCGCGATGGTGAATGTCGCGACCTCAATGTTCTTTGCCGAGATTTCCGGCTCCGCCGTCGCCGATGTCGCGGCATTGGGCTCAATTCTCATGCCCGCGATGAAGCAGAAAGGCTACCCCGGACCGTTCACCGCCGCGATCACCTCGTCGTCGGCATCGCTTGCGATCATCATTCCGCCGTCGATCCCGATGATCCTCTACGCGGTGATGGCGGATGCTTCCGTCGTGCAGCTTTTCGTCGCCGGAATCATCCCGGGCGTGATCGGCGGGCTCTTGCTGATGGCGCTGTGCTACTGGTACGCAGTGCGCTACGACTACCCGGTCGAGGAGGTATTCCAGCTGCGGCGAGTATGGCAGACGTTCAAGGAGGCGGCGCTCGCCTTTCTGCTGCCCGTCATCATCCTCGGCGGCATCTTTGGCGGCATCGTCACCGCGTCCGAGGGCGCCGGGCTTGCGGTCGTCGCGGCAATCGGGATTGCGGCGTGGTACCGCGAGATCAACTGGAATCAGCTCTGGACAGCCGTAATCGATGGCGGCGTGCAGACCGCGGTGGTCATGCTGCTCGTCGCTTCGAGCGCGTTGCTCGGCGTCTACCTGACGGAAGCACAGGTGCCGCAGCGCCTCGCCCAGGCCATCATCGATTTCACGAACAGTCCGTGGCTGGTGCTCCTGCTGCTGAACATCTTCCTTCTTGCGGTCGGACTTTTCCTGCACTCGGCCGCGGCCATCATACTGGTCGTGCCGATCGTGATGCCCGTCGTGAATCAAGTCGGGATCGACCCGGTCCACTTCGGACTGGTAGTCACGCTCAACCTCGCCATCGGCCAGCAGACCCCGCCGGTCGCGAGCGTGCTCATGACCGCCTGCTCGATTGCCAAGGAGAACGTCTGGGACGTCACCAAGGCCAACCTGCCGTTCATCGCGGTGCTGGTTGCTGTGCTGATCCTGGTGACTTACGTGCCCGCGGTCCCGCTTTTTCTTGTCAAGCTCTTCTATGGCTAAGCAGCGTGACCGGTGACTCGCGACTCGCAACTAGAAGCTCAAAAACAAGATAGCCACGGAACCACACGGAAGCACACGGAAACTGTTGTTCCCCTAGAGCGTACTCGCTGGTTCAGGACTTCGTCCGTGTAATTCCGTGTGATTCCGTGGTTAATGATCTTCTAGTTTCACGGGTTTTTGAGATCGGTTTTAGACTCCGGCCTTCGGCCTTCGTCAGGTAGTGGCGTCCTCGCCGGCGCCCGCTGCGGCGCGCGACAGGCGGTCGTTGATCGCCATCCACTCCGCGGTCTGCGGAGGCTGTTCCACCAGGATGGTTTCGCAGCCGGCCTCATCGAGTTCACGCAGGTTGGCGTAGAGCTTGTGCGCATAGGCGGCTGGATCGGTCGGCGCGGCGATCCAAGTGAGCCTTTCGTGCACGGGGCGCCGCTCGGTCAACGCGAGCGCCGCGACCCGCTTGCCGACGCGCGTGAGGGTGGCAGCGAGTTCCATCAAAAGGTCGAACTCCATGACGATGAGCGGCGTTTGCGGCGCATAGTGTTTTGCCAGCGTCCCGGGCGCGCGTGGTGCGTCGGCTCCCGCCGCTGCGAGCGGCATGCCGAGCGCCTGCTCCAATTCCGTCGGCCCGATCCACCCCGGTCGCAGCAGCGTTGGCGCGGCGCCCGAGAAATCCACGATCGTGGACTCAATGCCCACGTCGGCCTCGCCGCCATCGAGCACGCAGTCGATCGCCTCCCCGAACTCGTGCCGCACGTGTTCCGCTGTGGTCGCCGATACGCGCCCGTGCCGGTTCGCCGAGGGAGCCGCGATACCGCCGCCGAAGCGCGCGAGCAGCTGCAGCGCCACGGGGTGCGAAGGCACACGCAGCGCCACCGTTTCCTGACCGCCGGTCACCGCGTCGGAGACACCCTGCGCACGCCTGAGGATCAGCGTGAGCGGCCCCGGCCAGAATTTCTTCGCGAGCCTGCGTGCCGGTTCGGGAATCTCGCGCGCCCAGTTGGAGAGCTGCACCGCGTCGGCGAGGTGAACAATCACGGGATGGTTCGAGGGCCGACCCTTCGCCGCGAAGATTTTCCCGACCGCCGCGGGATTGCCGGCGTCGGCGCCGAGCCCGTACACGGTCTCGGTCGGAAACGCGACCAGTCCGCCCGCGCGCAGCACCGCAACGGCCTGCTCAATGTCCTTGTCAGAAACCATGTAAAGTAGGCCCGCCAGGCGCCATTAGCTTATGCGAACACTCAGCCATCTTTTCGACAATAATAAGGCCTGGGCCAAGCGGATCCGGCAGCAAGACCCGCAGTTTTTCCTCAAGCTTTCACGACAGCAGTTTCCCAGCTACTTGTGGATAGGCTGTTCCGACAGTCGAGTGCCCGCCAATGACATTGTCGGGTTACTGCCCGGAGAATTATTCGTCCACCGGAACGTTGCCAACCTGGTCGTGCACACGGATCTGAACTGTCTGTCGGTGATGCAGTTCGCGGTGGATATCCTGAAAGTGCGCCACATCATCGTCTGTGGACACTATGGTTGCAGCGGCGTGCAAGCCGCGCTCCGGCGCGAGCGGCTCGGCTTGAGCGACAATTGGTTGCGTCATGTGCAAGACGTCAGACAGAAGCATGAGAAGGTTCTGGCGAGCACCGGCGATGATTCCAAGGCTTCCGACCGACTCTGCGAATTGAACGTCATCGAGCAAGTGGCCAATGTCTGCCACACCTCGATTGCGCGCGATGCGTGGGAACGTGGTCAGGAGTTGACGGTGCATGGCTGGATTTACGGATTACAGGACGGGCTTCTGCAAGACCTGAACGTTACCGTTACCGATTTTTCTGAGATTTCCCCGGTTTATCGCGCGGCGATTTCAGCCTTAGTCAGCAGGCGCAGCACTTCCTGATATTTCTCCGACGTCTTCTTCAGCGCGTCCGCGGGCAGCTTGGGCGCCGGCGCCTTCTTGTTCCACGGCTGCGTCTCGAGCCAGTCGCGCACGAACTGCTTGTCGAAGGAGGGCGGACTTACGCCCACACGATAGCCGGACATTGGCCAGAATCGGGACGAGTCTGGCGTAAGCACCTCATCGATCAGGACCAGTCCGCCCTTATCATCAAGACCAAACTCGAATTTCGTGTCGGCGATGATGATGCCGCGTGTCGCGGCGAACTCGGCAGCTTCGCTGTAGAGGCGGATCGAGATGTCTCGCACGCGCTCGGCGAGCGCGCGGTCGCCGACGATGTCGGCCGCCACCTCGAAGGAAATGTTCTCGTCGTGGCTGCCGATCGGCGCCTTGGTTGCCGGCGTATAGATCGGCTGCGGCAGTTTCTGCGCCTGCTTCATTCCCTTGGGCAGCGGGATGCCGCAGACGGCGCCGGTGCGCTGATAGTCGCTCCACCCCGAGCCGATGATGTAGCCGCGCACGACGGCTTCGATTTTGAGCGGCTGGAGTTTCTTCACCACCATCGAGCGCCCTTTCACCTGCTCGCGTTCCGCGGCGGCGACCACCGTTTCCGGATTCACATCGGTCAGGTGATTCGGCACGATGTGCGCGAGCTTCTGAAACCAGAAGAAAGACATCTCGGTCAGCACGCGCCCTTTTCCCGGGATCGGGTCGGGCAGAATCACGTCGAACGCGGAGAGGCGATCGGTCTGGATCACCATCAGCTTGTCCTCGCCCACGGCATACAGATCGCGAACCTTGCCGCGGTGCAGGAATTTCAGGCTCTTCAGGCTTGATTCGAACAAAGTGGAATGATTCGCTGTCATTGAGCAGGTGACTAGGTAACTACGTGACTAGGTAACTACGTGACTAGGGGACTAGGGGACTAGGTGACCAAGTGACTGGGTTGCTAAACAGCGGCTAACCGCTGGCGCTCAGTCACCTCTAGTCACTCAGCCGTCCAGGCCGGGAAGTTTCGCGGCCTTGACGGCTTCGGCCTGCTTCTTGCGGAAGCCCGCGAGTTTCTTCGCGAGCGTTGCGTCCCCGAGCGCAAGCATCGACACGGCGAAAAGCCCTGCGTTCGCCGCGCCGGCGTCGCCGATCGCAAAGGTGGCAACCGGGACGCCCCTGGGCATCTGCACCGTGGACAGCAGCGAGTCGAGACCCTGGAGGTGCCGGGATGGAATCGGCACGGCCAGTACCGGAAGCGTTGTCCTTGCGGCGACGACACCGGCAAGGTGCGCCGCACCACCGGCACCTGCGATGAAGCACCGGGCCCCTTGGGCAGCGAGGCGGTCGATCCACTCGGCGAGGAGATCGGGCGTGCGGTGCGCCGACAGCGCGCGTGCCTCGTAGGCGACCCCGAAATCCTTCAGGGCGCGTGCGGAATGCTGCATGAAGTCCCAGTCATTGCTGCTGCCCATGACGATCCCGACCAGCGGTTTGCTCACGATATGCCTCCTGGGTCCTGAGCGCGTTATTCTATCGCAGCCTGTCGCGCCCCGGATGCCGCGGCACTGCCCGTTCTCACTTTGGTATCATGACGGTCTCCCTCGGCCGGGTCGTTACCGCGCCGAACAGCAGGGCTCCGTCGAGCGCCGGATGCGGTCCCGCAGCGGGCGCCGCGCTCGGGCCAACTGCACCGTGTCGAGCACCTCCTGAACCGGAGATTCAATGAGTAGCGCTGGAATGACGCCGGGTAGTGAGCTTTCCGGCAAGGTTG
>JAQBFV010000277.1:0-3667 GCA_032123035.1 Betaproteobacteria bacterium
CGGGTGCAGACGCTGGCCGCAGGAATGACCACTCTGGAGTTCCAGCCTGATGTGTTGGCTTACTCACTGTAGGTCCGCTTCTGGCCTATTCTGTTGAAAAACTCCAAAACGTAAGTGGAGCAAATTCTAGTCAGATAGTGAGGCGATCGAATTTTGACCATCCTCTACCTCGTGGACGGATCAGGATGTCTTAGGTCGCAACTTTCGCTACGCGACGTATCCCCCTAGCTCGAAGCGCGCATCTCTTCTTGTAGGGGCTAGAATTTTTGCATCGATCGTAAAAAAGGAGTTTTTCAACAGAATAGGCCGATAGCCGCCGGTGGTGGCCGACTCCTAACGACCCAGAGCGGTCATTCCTGCTAAACGGAATACCATGATCTGCCACCGGACCTAGTTCGCACGTATTTTAGGTAAAGGAATCGTTCGGACACACTCGACCAGTTGGACAAGGAGTCAAGCCACGCATTCGAATCTGACGCCAGGGGATATCGACTGGCTTCGCGAAATCGGGGCCGCAACGGATGCGATACGGGATCCGCCGCCGGTGCCAAAGGAAATCGTGAGCAAGCTTCGTACGTTCGGCTTCGTAACGCGGAACGGCGCCACTAGTCTAGCGATTGCAGATCCGGGACGCGAAGCGTTGTTGGAACAAGACATGCGGGACGCGGAAGACCGCTGAACTACTGACCTCGGCCCAGTGAACGCCGGCCAGGTCACACTTTTGCGCGTGGGGGCTGCATGGCGATTTCGGGCAAGCACTCGTGGATCGAAACCTCGGACGTTCTTTCGCTGTTTCCCACCCTGGTGTGGAAAATCCAGCTTCGAGCCGAGGTGCACGAACGGATTGACACGAGCGCACTCGGACTGCTGTACTCGCTGCGGCAAGGACTGCCCGAGCTGAAGTCGGGCGAAGCCTGGCAGTCGGGCCATTCCCTGCACGGACGGGAGGAACTGCAAGAACTTTGCGACTACGTTGGCCGGGCCGCGGCGAGCGTGCTGCAGTTCCTGAAAATTGGCGAACAAGAAATTCAGATTACCGGCTGCTGGGGGAACCTGTATGCGCCGGGCGCCGCGCACCGGGCGCACGGCCACCCCAACAATTATCTGAGCGCCGTATACTACGTGAGCATCTGGCGCGGCGCGGACACCATCAATTTCCACGACCCGCGCAGCCAGCCCGGCGTTATCAGACCACCAGTTACCGAGCTCACCTCCGCCAACACCGATCAGGTCGTGGTGCGGGTGAAACAGGGAACGCTGCTTGTTTTCCCCTCGTATCTGTATCACTCAGTCGATGCCAATGTCAGCGGCGAGAGCCGCGCGAGCGTGAGCTTCAACTTGATGTTTTCCACATTCACTGCTGCATTGAGCAAACCGTTGTGGGGCGATGAATAACGCAGCCGGCGCACTCGATCCGCTGGAAGCGGTCATGCGTTACCACCAGGAGACGAAGCACCACTTTTCCCGCTACGCGCGCGCACTCGGGTATATGGACTGGGCGAATCAGCCGAATCCCTTTCGACGGTTCGATGGATCGCCACTCATTCAATTACCGATCCTGAAACGCGACGACCCTCCATGCTCACCGCTCTACGACGACCTGTATCGTCCCGAGACGATCGCGAGCTCGCCAGTCAGCATGCCCGCACTTTCGCGCTTTTTCGAGTATGCGCTGGCGATCTCGGCCTGGAAGCAGGCCGGCGAAGTGCGCTGGGCTCTTCGAACCAACCCCTCGAGCGGCAACCTGCATCCCACCGAGGGCTATTTGCTCATCGGCGAAGTCCCGGGCCTCGCGCCATTCCCGGGTCTTTATCACTACGCGGCTAAGGAACACGCGCTGGAACTGCGAGCGGAGTTGCCGCAGGAATATGCCACGTCTCTCCTGCAAGGGTTTCCGCCCAGTGCCTTCCTGATCGGCTTCACATCAGTGAACTGGCGGGAGACCTGGAAGTACGGCGAGCGAGCTTTTCGCTACTGTCAGCATGACGTGGGACATGCAATCGGCAGCGCCCGCATCGCGGCCCGGACGCTCGGTTGGCGCATGCTGTTGCTGGACGGCGCGTCGGATGACACGCTGGCCGCCTTGTTAGGGGTCGATCGAGACCAGGATTTCAATGGAGTGGAGCGGGAGCACCCGGATTGCCTGGCCGTTGTGTGGCCTGCCGATCTCGGGGCGGAATTTCCCACCCGGAAGACGAACCCGTTCCCTTTGTTCCTTGCGCCTGACGCCATTCGCGAGTCGACGCAACGAATCTGGTACGGCAAGGCGAATCGGTTAAGTCGTGACGAGCCGGTGCAATGGCAGTACCTCGACCAAGTGGAAGTCGCATCGTGGAAGTCGAGTACCGAGCACGGTGTTGTTGAGCTCAATCGCGGACCTCACGCAGGGCGGGCACCGGGCGTTGCCCCGGGCCCGTCAAGCGCCGGACAGTTGATCCTCCAGCGGCGAAGCGCGGTTGCGTTCGATGGCAAGACTTCAATCCCGGTCGGCAGCTTCTTTACCATGTTGGCCCGGGCCATGCCACGGCTCGAGCGTGACCTGTGCCAGCGACCGATGCCCTGGGATGTGCTGCCCTGGGCACCGGCCATTCATCTTGCCTTGTTCGTCCATCGGGTGGACGGCCTTGCTCCCGGTCTTTACGTGCTGGCTCGCGACGCTACGAAGATGGGCTTGCTCAGTCAAGCGATGCACCAACAATTCGCCTGGACCTCGCCACCGGGCTGCCCAGAAGACTTACCGCTGTTTCTCCTCGAAGAGGGAGACGCGCGGCGAATGGCCGTCCAGGTCAGTTGCGGTCAGGAAATCGCCGGGGACAGTGCATTTTCCCTGGGGATGATTGCGGAATTCGACTCAAGCCTGCGGCGCTACGGACCCTGGTTCTACCGAAGACTTTTTTGGGAGACAGGCGTGATCGGCCAAGTGCTTTACCTGGAGGCGGAGGCGGTAGGCGTGCGCGCAACCGGGATCGGATGCTTTTTCGATGACCCGGTCCATCAAGTACTTGGAATCGGTGACGCGGCGTTTCAGTCGCTCTATCACTTCACCACCGGTGGACCTGTCGACGATCCTCGGCTGACGACCTTGCCACCCTACGGCCTTGACCATTCACTTACCGGCAAACTCCGTTTCGGTTGACGCATTGCTATACTCGACAAACGGATCGTCGTGCGTGCGACGGCCGTTCTCTGGAGTTCTCCTTATGGCGCGCATGGTCAAGTGCATCAAGCTCGGGCGCGAGGGCGAGGCGCTCGATTTTCCGCCCTATCCCGGCGAGCTCGGCAAGCGCATCTTCGAAAGCGTGTCGAAGGAAGCGTGGAAGCAGTGGCTCGAGCAGCAAAAGATGCTGGTGAACGAGAACCGGCTTAACCTCGCCGACAAGAAGGCGCGCGACTACCTGGCGCAGCAGATGGAGAATCATTTCTTCGGCAGCGGCGCCGACGTCGCCTCTGGCTATGTCCCGCCGTCACAGAAGTAGGCCGCGACGCCGAGCAGCAGCAAATCCCGTCTTTAGCCGCTCTTGCCAGTGGCTGCCGTTGCCGCCCAGAACGAGACCGCGGCGTTGAACTCCCCCGCATGGAAGGCCCAGGCTTCGGGTCCTGCCTCATCGCCGGCAAAGCGTCCGAGCCGCCGGGCGCAATCAAAGAACCCTGGGGCCGGGAGGCCGCC
>JAQBFV010000278.1:0-2681 GCA_032123035.1 Betaproteobacteria bacterium
TCGAGCAGCGCCTGAGTGTAGGGGTGCAGCGGATTGGAAAACAGCTCGTCGGAATCGGCGAGTTCCACCAGCCGCCCCAAATACATCACGGCAACCCGATGGCACAGATGGTGCACTACGCTCAGATCGTGGGCGATGAACAGATACGCAAGATTGAACTGCTCGCGCAGGCTCTCCAGCAGATTGATCACCTGCGCCTGGATCGAAACGTCGAGGGCGGATACCGCCTCATCGCATACGATGAACTCCGGATTGAGCGACAGGGCGCGCGCAATGCCCACGCGCTGGCGCTGTCCGCCGCTCATCTCGTGCGGATAGCGGTCCATGAACTTCGGATTGAGCCCGCATACGGAAAGCAATTCCGCGACGCGTTGGTTACGTTCTTTCTCATTCGGATAGATGCCATGGACTTTCATCGGTTCCCCGATGATGCTGCCCACTTTCATCCGCGGGTTGAGCGAACTGTAGGGATCCTGGAAAATGACCTGCATCCGTTCGCGTTTTTCGTTTAAGGCCTTGCGGTCGAGATTCGTAAGATTCTGGCCCTCGAAGATGATCTGTCCTGAGGTCGGCTTTTCGAGATGCAGGATGCAGCGCCCAGTGGTGGTCTTGCCGCAGCCGGATTCTCCAACCAATCCCAAGGTCTCGCCGCGCGCGATGGTGAAGCTCACGTCATCGACCGCCTTGATCTTTGATGCCGTCCCGCGAGAAAGTACTCCACCCCCGACCGTAAAGTGCATCTTCAAATTCCGCACCTCGAGCAACGGTTGTCCTGTCTGCGACGCCCGAGATGTGCCGGGACGCAACGTTGCGCCTGCGGCCACGCTCACGAAGCCTCCTTCAGCAGACGTTCAAGCCGGGCCTTCTCGAAGCACGCCGACGTGTGGCTGCCGCCTGCGCTGTCGAGCGGCGGCACCTCGCGTTCACAGCGCGTAACCGCGAAGCTGCAGCGCGGCCGATAGGCGCAACCTTCGATCTCCCGCGTAAGGTCGGGCGGCTGACCGTCGATCGGGATCAAACGATCGCCGCGCGGCCGGTCCATGCGCGGAACGCTGCGCAGAAGCCCCAGCGTGTAGGGATGTACCGGCCGGTGATAGATGTCCGAAGCGGTCCCGCCTTCCACGATCTTGCCCGCGTACATGACGTAGACGCGATCGGCGTAGCGCGCCACGACGCCCAGGTTGTGCGTGATGATGATAAGCGCGACCCCCAAGCGCCTCGTGAGCTCCTTCATCAGCTCCAGGATCTGCGCCTGGATGGTGACGTCGAGCGCGGTCGTCGGCTCATCGGCAATGATGAGCTTCGGTTTGCACGAGAGCGCGAGCGCAATCATGACTCGCTGGCGCATGCCGCCGCTCAAGTGATGCGGGTACTACTGCAGGCGCCGCTCGGGCTCGGAGATTCCGACCATGCCCAACAGCTCAATGGCGCGGGATTGAGCCTGCTCGGGCGTAAACTTGAGGTGGAGTTCCATGGTCTCGCACAGTTGCAGGCCGATGGTGAGCACCGGATTGAGCGAAGTCATCGGCTCCTGGAAGACCATGGCAATCTGCCCGCCGCGCACGTTGCGGATTTCTTCGTCGCCCAGCGCCAGCAGGTCTCTTCCCTGGAAACGGATACTGCCGCTGACGATCTTGCCTGGCGGGTCCGGGATCAGGCGCAGGATCGACAACGCGCCTACGGATTTGCCGCACCCTGACTCCCCTACGATGCCCACGGTCTCGCCCTCGTTGACGGTGTAGGAAATACCGTCAACCGCCCGAACCGTGCCCCCCGAGGTGTAGAACTGCGTGCGAAGATTTTCAACTTGCAACAGCACTGGCATGTTGATTGTTCTCCAGCTTTGTTTTTGATTTAGCAGCGCATTGACGAAGTGTTAAGCGCCCTCGCCATGCGTGTCAATAGTAGGTTGTTCCCAGATCTTATAACAGCCCAAACGAAACGCAGAAACCCCATGGAGACATGAGTTTAGGGGGCAGGGCTTGCCGGTCCCGGTCCTCGACTGTCACGCCGATCAGCGCTTCGCCGCTTGTGTTAACCGTTACTGGCAGGGGCCTCCTCAATCCCGACCTGAATTTTCAATCGCCCTGCAGCCTTTGCGTCATCAACGAGATGACGATTCGGCACCGGGGAACTCCGGGCGTTTGCGTATACACTAATCACGCGTTGCGCCCTTTTCCGGAAATGAGCGGCGATGATCAATGTCTTGAGAAAACTGTTTGACGAGAGCGACGGGACCGCCGGCCGTGCCAAGCCGGAGCGTGAACGCCATCACCTGCAAGTCGCCGTTGCGAGCCTGTTGCATGAGGCGAGCCGTGTCGACCTGGACGAGCGGCGCGAGGAACATTTGGCAGCGGAGCGTGCGCTGGAGGATCTCTTCGGTCTTCCGGCTGCCGATTGCGCCGCCGTGCTCGAGCAAGGCCGCGGCAAGGCGCGACAGCTGGTTTCCTATTTCGCTCCAGTCTCAGTCATCAAACGCGATTTTGCCCTGGCCGAGCGCGTGCGTTTCATCGAGCACTTGTGGCGCATCGCCTATATCGACGGCCGGCTCGACCCGTACGAGGACCACTTCGTGCGCAAGATCGCGCACCTGCTCTACGTGCCGAATACCCAGTGCATGGTGGCGCGGAATCGGGCCCGGCCTCCCTTAAGGGCAAAGGCGTGACCAGTGACCAGTGACC
>JAQBFV010000279.1:0-11458 GCA_032123035.1 Betaproteobacteria bacterium
GCTCCTCGTTGGTGAAGAAGACGAAGCGCACCGTCCGGTCCAGCGGCTGCCCGTGCAGGCGGCGCGCCAGCTCGAGGGTCGCCGCCACGCCGGAGCCGTTGTCGTTGGCCGCCACATCACCAGTAATCATCACCACTTCTCATCACCTGTTCTCATCACCTCTCAGTCGAGCACGTGCGAGACCATGCCGTCGGCCAGCTTGGGTTCGAACCAGGTGGACTTCGTCGGCATGACTCCGCCCGCTTCGGCAACGGCCATCAAGTCGTCCATGCTCGTGGGATAGAAGGCGAAGGCGGCAGCCATCTCGCCGCTGTTTACGCGCTTCTCCAGTTCCGGCAGGCCGCGGATGCCGCCGACGTAGTCGATGCGTTTGTCGCGGCGCAAATCCTTGATGCCTAGAACGGGCCCGAGCAAGTGGTCGGACAGCAGCCTCACATCGAGGCGAGCCACGGGATCGTTGACGGGAATCAGCTCACGGTGGATCGCGAGTCGATACCACTCGCCGGCGAGGTACAGGCCGAATTCGGCCCGCTTCGCCGGCTTCACCGGCGCGGGACTGTTTTCCACGGAAAAGTTTTCCCGCGCGCGCGCAAGGAAAGCCCCGGCGTCCATGCCGTTCAAGTCGGCGACGACACGGTTGTAGGCGAGAATCGGCGTCTGGTGGTGGGGGAAGATCACTGTCAGGAAGTAGTTGTAGTTTTCCTCTCCGGTGTGGCGCGGATTGGTGGCGCGGCGCGCAGCGGCGACGCGCGAGGCAGCCGCCGAGCGATGGTGGCCATCGGCGATGTAAAGGGCGGGCAAGGCATCAAAGGCCCGGGTCAGGCGCGCCTGGATTTCGGCGTCATGCACCACCCAAAGGGAGTGGCGGATGCCATCGTCGGCGGTGACGTCCGTCTCGGGTATGCCGGCCGAGCAGCGGGCCAGGATGTCATCTATTTCGTGTGCGCTTGGGTAAGCGAGCAGGACTGGGCCCGTCTGGGCATTCAACGCTTCGATCTGGCACACGCGGTCGTTTTCCTTGTCCGTTTGCGTATGTTCATGTTTGCGGATGCGGTTGTTGTCGTAATCCGCCACCGAGGCCGCCGCCACCAGGCCGATCTGCGTGTGCTCGCCCATGATCAGGCGGTACACGTAGTAGCCGCGCGCCGGGTCACGGGTGAGGATGCCTTCGCGCAACATGACACTCAGATTTTCCGTTGCCTTGGCGTAGACCTGAGGCGCGTAGGGATCGGTTCCCACCGGCAGGTCGATCTCCGGCTTGGAGATGTGCAGGAAGCTCCATGGCCTGCCGGCGGCTTGTGCGCGTGCTTCGTCGGTGGACAGCACATCGTAGGGGGGGGCGAAGACTTCGGCGGCGCGGCCGGAAGCCGGGCGCAGGCCGGCGAAGGGTCGGATCAGGTGCATGTCGGGTTCCTATGACAAAACATTTTATAGCCGGACCCGTTTTTTTATCAGCGCCCGGCGGGCGCGAGCGTGAGGATCAAGACCCGGTATCTTCAAGGCCTCGATGATCCGGGTCCTGTAAACGCGGGCATCCTTTATCCGCCTGAAACTGGCTATGGAAATAGTCTCGCCATCACTCGTAACCGTGACATCAAACCATTTGCCGTCCCACTGATTCTCAGAAATCACGGCCACACGCACGGGATGCGGTATCTTCTCGCCTTCCTGCAGGGATCGCTTGATGACGCGAGCAAGCAAGGCTTTCCGAACCATCACACGTCTCCCCTTAACAAGTTTCACTTTCTAACCTCCTTTTTCCGGCGCAGCGCTGCGTGCCCGCGTGAGCGTCGTAAGTGAGCCACGCGCATGCGCTTTCCTCTTTCTTGCTTTCGATATTGTCATGGGCGATCCGAGATGTGTCCGGTAGGGTATGCCGGACGGATGGACGAAGATTCAACTCTTGAATCTGCTCTCAGGGGCGCATGAGAGCGGCAGGTGAGACAAGGACGCTGAACTGCTCGCACCAGATGACCACCGTTTCGTAGCGGGACAGGTCGACCCCGGCGGGTATCGCATAATTCTGGCTGCCCTTGAACGCCTTGAGCCGGCCCAGATCGACGAACATGAGCTTCGCCACGTTGGTCGAGGGTGTGATGTTCTTTTCGGGCACTAGATACACGTGGAATTTCGGTCCTGGCCCGACCTCAAAATCGCTCCCGAGATGCAACAGGTCCTGATAGACGGTCACGCCGCCCTTGCCGTAGTGGATCGGGTCGGAGGGGGTTGCGTGTATGAACGTGCCGGTCGCGACCACCTTCCTTGCGCCGGGACCCTCGACTTTTTCCGTCGCGACGATATCAGCGAGGAATATGTAGGGGTAGACGAAGATCCCGAGCGCAAATCCGGCGGCCGTGCCGAGCAGTCCACCGATCACGAACACCAGAATGTATCTACTCATTTCGCGGTTTGATCGTTGTTCTTATCTGCGTGTATCCGCGTTTATCTGCGGCTAATCCCTGTTTTGTCTTGCTTTGAAACTGCTTGCACGGCGGGGCTTCGCGGATTTTGCGCCAGCGAGTGCGGGCTCGCAAGCGAGCTAGCCCAGCGCCGTGAACGCCTCGCGCACGGCGGCGACGCGGGCGCCCATGTCGGGCAGCTCGGCCTCGATGCGCAACCGGTCCGGTCCGGCGAGGCGGTAATTGCGGCGTGTCTGCACCAGGTTCAGCACCTTGATCGGCTCGATCGGCGGCTTCGGCACGAACTGAAGCTGGACTGCCGAGTCGGTAGCGTCGACGCGAGCGATGCCGAGTGGCCTGCCGAGAATGCGGAGGCGGTGGCATTCAACTAGCGCGCGCGCAGCGTCGGGCAGAGTGCCGAAACGGTCGATCATTTCCTCACGGAGCCGCTCGAGTTCCTCGGAGTTGTCGCAATTGGCGAAACGCTTGTAGAGCACGAGCCGCTGGTGCACGTCGGAGCAGTAATCATCAGGCAGCAGCGCCGGCACGTGCAGATTGATCTCCGTGGTGATGCTGAGCGGCGCAGCGAGATCCGGCTCGTGGCCCTGCTTGAGCGAGCGCACCGCGCTGTCGAGCATGCGCACGTAGAGGTTGAACCCCACCTCCTGCATCTCTCCGCTCTGCGATTCGCCCAGGACCTCGCCCGCGCCGCGGATCTCGAGATCATGCATGGCGAGGAAGAAGCCCGAGCCCAGCTGCTCCATCATCTGGATCGCTTCCAGCCGTTTCCTGGCCTGTCCGGTGATGGCGCCTTCATCGGGCAACAGCAGGTAGGCGTAAGCCTGGTGGTGCGAGCGCCCGACCCGACCCCGCAGCTGATGTAGCTGCGCCAGTCCGAACTTGTCGGCGCGGTTCATGATGATGGTATTCGCCGTCGGAATATCGATGCCGGTCTCGATGATGGTGGTGCAGAGGAGCACGTTGAAGCGCTGCTGATAGAAGTCACGCATCACGTGCTCGAGATCGCGTTCCCGCATCTGGCCATGTGCGATGCGGATGCGGGCTTCGGGCAGGAGCTTCGCCAGCGTCTCCTCGACGTGCCGGATAGTGTCGATGTCATTGTGCAGGAAGTAAACTTGTCCACCGCGGTTGAGCTCCCGCAGCACCGCTTCGCGAATCAGCGGCTTACTGTGCCGCAGGACGAAAGTCTTGATCGCCAGGCGGCGCTTGGGGGCGGTCGCGATCACCGAGAAGTCGCGCAGACCCTCGAGCGACATCGCAAGGGTGCGCGGGATGGGCGTGGCTGTGAGTGTCAGCACGTCGACCTCGGCTCGCAGCGCCTTGAGGCGCTCCTTCTGCCGCACCCCGAAGCGATGCTCCTCGTCCACGATGACGAGCCCCAGCTTCTGGAACTTTACGTCGCGCTGCAGCAGCCTGTGGGTGCCGATCGCGATGTCGACGCGGCCGTCGGCGAGGCCGGCCATGGTCGCGGCCTGTTCCTTGGTGGTGCGGAAGCGGGAGAGCTCCGCAATCCTCACTGGCCAGTCGGAAAACCGGTCGGAGAACGTGTTGAAATGCTGCTCGGCCAGCAGCGTGGTCGGGACGAGCACGGCAACCTGCTTGCCGTCGGCGACGCCGACGAAGGCTGCCCGCAGCGCCACTTCCGTCTTGCCGAAACCGACGTCGCCACAGATCAGCCGGTCCATGGGCTTGCCGCTCCCGAGGTCCTCGATCACAGCCTTGATGGCGGCGGCCTGGTCGGTCGTCTCCTCGAACGGGAAACCGTCGCTGAACGCCTCCACGTCGTGCGGGTTCACCTGGAAGGCATGGCCCTGGCGCGCCGCGCGCTGCGCGTAGAGGTTGAGAAGCTCGGCCGCGGTGTCGCGTACCTGACTGGCAGCTTTGCGCCGCGCTTTTTCCCACTGCCCGCTGCCAAGCTCGTGCAGGGGTGCCGCGTCCGCTGGCGCGCCACTGTAGCGGCTGACGAGGTGCAAGCTGGAGACAGGGACGTAAAGCTTGGCGCCGCGCGCGTACTCGAGCATCAGGAATTCCGTCTCACCCTCGCCGAGGTTCATGTTGACGAGGCCCTGGTAGCGCCCGATGCCGTGCTGTTCATGCACAACCGGATCACCGATATTGACCTCCGAGAGATCGCGTAGCATGCCCTCCGGCGTGACGCGCACCGCGCCTTCGCGCTCGCGGCGCGGGCGTGCCTGAAGGGCGTAGAGCTCGTTTTCCGTGACGATCGCGAGCGGCGGCGCAGCCAGCGCGAAGCCTGCGTGCAACGGACCAACCGCAAGCATGAAGGGCTCTGCCGATGCGGCGAACTGGGCATACTCCTGTGCGAGCACGGGAACGAGGCCGTGTAGCGCGAAGTACTCAAGCATCGTTTCACGCCGGCCCGCGCCCTCGGCGAGGACCAGCACGCGGCCCTCGAATGAAGCAAGGTACGAGCGCAGGCGGTGCAGAGGGTCATCGGCTCGCCGCTCCACCGCCAGCGGAGGCAGCGGCGACGTTGCCGCTGCGCCCGCTGGCGGGTTCCGTGTTCCGTGTTCGGGGTTCAATGTTCCAGGTTCCGCATTACTGGTCTCGACTTTGAACGTTGAACTTTGAACCTTGAACGTTGAACCCGAGCCCGCGAGTTCGATGCGGGCGAAGGACTTGATCGCGCCGAAAAACTCCTCCGCAGTAAGAAAGAGATCATGCGGCGGCAGCACGGGATTGGCGCGGTCTCCTCGCAGCAGGGCGTAGCGCGTATGCGTATCGCTCCAGAACTGCTCGATGGCCTGCTGCAGGCCGGGCTGGACGCAGAACAGCGTGTCCGCCGGAAGGTAGTCCGTGAGGACCGCGGTGTTGTCGAAGAAAAGCGGCAGGTAGTACTCGATGCCGGCGCTCCCGACGCCTTTGCTCACGTCCTTGTAGATGGGGCTGCGGGAGGGGTCGCCCTCGAATGTCTCGCGGAATTTGCGGCGAAAGCGCGTCTGTCCCTCTTCGTCGAGCGGAAATTCCCGAGCCGGGAGGAGACGCACCTCGTTGACCTTGTAGATCGAGCGTTGCGTGTCCACGTCGAAGCTGCGGATGCTCTCGACGATGTCGTCGTCGAGCTCGATGCGGTAGGGCAGGGTGCTGCCCGTCGGAAACAGGTCAAGCAGGCCGCCGCGCACGCAGTATTCTCCCGGTGCCACGACCTGCGTGACATGGGCGTAGCCTGCAGTGACGAGCTGCTGACGCAGCGACTGCGCCTGGAGCGTCTGCCCCTGCCTGAAAAAGAACGAGCGCGCGGCGAGATAGTCGACGGGGATCAGCCGGTAGAGCGCAGTCGTGACCGGAACGATCGCCACGTCGAACTCACGGTGCATGAGCTGGTAGAGCGTGGCGAGCCGCTCTGACACCAGGTCGTGATGTGGCGAGAGCTGGTCGTAGGGCAGCGTCTCCCAGTCCGGGAGCAGATGGATCTTGAGCGACTTGTCGAAGAAGGGCAGCTCGTCGCGCAGCCGCTGCGCATCGGCGGCGGTAGCCGTGACGACCATGAGCGGCCGCCGTGCGCGGGCAAGCTCCGCCAGCGCGAGCGTATCGGATGAGCCGTGCAGAAGGGGCGTACATACACGCTCCCCCGGCGCCGGCAGTGGTAGCTGCAGCATTTCGGGTTAAAAGTGTTTCAAAACCGGTTGTTATTATACCGCCCCCAACTGCGGTAAGCGGTAAGCGGTAAGCGGTGAGCGGTGAGGCGAGAGTGGTGAATGGACTTGAATACGCAGCCGTCACAGGCCGTCCATTCACTATTCACCATTCACGTCGTTCAAACTGGGGTGTGGATGGCGATCGGAATCCGGCGCCGTCCGAACTGGCCCTTGAATTCTTCGTAGCGGCCGGCAATTGCCGCGCCACAATCGGGGCATTTGCCCTCGGCGGTGACGCGATACTCTTCGATCCGGTACCAGTCGCGCACAATCAGGGCCGTGCGGCACGAAGGGCAGTAAGTGGTGCCACCCCGCTCGTCATGGACATTGCCGGTGAAGACGTAATGCAGGCCTTCGCCAAGCGCGATCTCGCGCGCGCGGCGCAGCGTCGCGGCCGGCGTCGCGGGGATGTCCCGCATCTTGTGATCAGGATGGAAGGCCGTAAAGTGCACCGGGACGTCGAGTCCCAGCTCCTTACGGATCCACTTGCACTCGGCCTCGATCTCCGCATTCGAATCGTTCTTGCCGGGGATCAGCAGCGTTGTGATTTCGACCCAGACGTCGGTCTCATGCTTGAGATAGACGAGCGTATCGAGCACGGGCTGAAGCCGCGCCCCGCACAGCTTGTAGTAGAAATCATCGGTGAACGCTTTCAGGTCCACGTTTGCGGCGTCCATCTTCGCGAAAAACTCGCGGCGCGGCGCCTCGTGAATGTAACCCGCCGTCACGGCGACGGTCTGCACGCCGTGCGCGTGGCACGCGTCCGCAATATCCATCGCGTACTCGGCGAAGATAACCGGGTCGTTGTAGGTAAACGCGACACTCTTGCAGCCCGCGGCAAGCGCGGCTTTCGCGATTGCCGCGGGCGATGCCTCGTCCGCGAGCCGGTCCATATCGCGCGATTTGGACATGTCCCAGTTCTGGCAGAACTTGCAGGCAAGGTTGCAGCCGGCGGTGCCGAACGAGAGGACGCTCGAGCCGGGGTAGAACTGGTTGAGCGGCTTTTTCTCGATCGGATCAATACAAAAGCCAGAAGAGCGCCCATAGGTGGTGAGCACCATCTGGTCGGCGCTTCGCATGCGCACGAAGCACGCCCCGCGCTGGCCCTCGTGCAGCCGGCAGTCGCGCGGGCACAGGTCGCACTGCATGCGACCGTCCTCGAGCAGGTGCCACCATCGAGCAGGAAATGTTTGCGTCGGGCTCATGTCGCGATGGATGATCGATGCCGGCGGTTGGGCAATACAAAGGATGAAGGCGGAAGGCGGAAGGATGACCTGGTCTTACCTTCCGCACTGCGGGGGTCATCCCTCATCCCTCATCCCTCATCCCTCATCCCTCATCCTTGTTCCTCGCGCCACTTGCTCACGACGTAGCGCGAGAGCTTCACGTCGTTGTCCCAGAAGTCGGGCGGCAGCCCGGCCTTGTAGCGCAGGTGGGCGAGAAATTCGGCGGGTTCACTGAATTGTTCCCACACCTGGGGCAAGAACGTGCCCGTATGGTGGCCGTACTGGAACACAATTCCGTCGACGCCTGGCCGTAACTGCCGAACGGCATCTTGCTCGTCGGCTACGGTCATTGGCTCGAGAACGGAAAGCACCGATATTTCGAGCGCCACGGCAGCAAACTCGGCGGGCGCCAGCGGTTTGAACCGGGGATCGCGGAAGGCGGCGGCCACCGCGTTCGCCTTCACGTCCTCGAGCAGCGTGCGGTGCGCTCGCAGCGTGCCGATGCAGCCGCGCAAACGCTCGCTCGCCATGAGCGTGATGAAACAGGCGCCCGGTTGCTTTAGCCAGGGGAAGTCATCGCTTGCCGCGTGATCGACGCCGAGCTCGTTGGCGATCGCTGAGCGGGCGACTGGCAGCAGCACCCGCCCCGCATCCTGCGGCAAGGGTGACGGTCCGCCCGAGCGCAAGATGACCCGGCCCGATGCGGCGGGAACCATGATCGGGTCTGATTTATCGGGCATCCTGTCCGTCCCCGAAGGAGATTGTCGGACTTTGGGCCGACAAACTCCTTACGCAAAACCGCCTGCTGAAATACGAAGAAAAGGGCCACTGAATCATGAACCGTTTCCTAGATTCGCCGAGAATTGCCGTACCAAAAAACTTGTTCCATCACATCTCATGTCTGATCTTCAGGCGGTTTTGCCTTAGCAGCTCGTCAGGGCGCCAGTCCGACGGGCTGCTCGTAGAACGCGAACGCGCCGTAGCCCACCACGCGCTGCTTGTCCCCCGCAGTGTCGCCGGAATTTCGCAGATCGATGAGTTCGGGCTTGAGCCCTCGCTTGCGCGCCGTGTAGGTCAGCCCCGTTACCGGCGTAGCGCCGCAGGCTTGCTCGTGCGAGATATCGGCCGTCAGGTCCAGGATCGCCTGCGCCGTCGCACGGTCAAGCGCCTGCGCGTCGGCGTAGGGAAGGTAGTGCGAAAGGTCGGAGCTCACCACGATCAGCGTCTCGGGGCCGCCCCACAGGGTGTCGATCACCTCTGCCACCGCGGGGGCGTCTACCCGTCCCACCGCCAGGGGCACGAGCGTGAAGCGCTCGAGCACCGTCTGCAGGAAGGGAACGTGCACCTCGAGCGAATGCTCGGGGGCGTGTGCCTGGGCGCTGGTTCCGACCTGCGGCAATGCGCTGAGCGCAGCCACGGCCTCGGAGTCGATGGCGACCACGCCGAGCGGGGTTGCGAACGCGGCAACCCCGGGAAGCGCGAGTCCGCGCACCGGAACCCGATGAGTGGGACCGAGCAATACCACGCGCCTGATCGTCTGGCGCGCGGGGGCGAGCAGCGCGTATACGCTCGCAGCGATCGGTCCGGAGTAGATGTAGCCTGCGTGCGGCGCAATGATGGCCTTGGGCACCGGGCGCTCGGGCGCGACGGTCGCTGCCGTGCCCAGCATTTGCGCAATGGAGCGCGCGAGCTCGACCCGATCGCCGGGATAAAACATGCCGGCCACCGCCGGGTTACGAGTGGAGAGCGCGGATTGCAGCATATGGGTTTTATTATGCGCCCGTAAAGCGCTTTTTCAAGGGCCGAAAACGCGCGCCAATGCTGCTAAAATCACTGCAATAACAGTGTTTTTCGCCTCGCATGTCGAAGATCTACGCTCTGATTCCAGCAGCCGGTTCCGGTTCGCGCGTCCGCGCGGCCGTGCCCAAGCAATACCTGGAGATTGCCGGGCGCCCGCTGCTCTACTACGCGCTGCGGCCGCTCGTCGGGCACCCGCGTATCGAGCAGGTGTTTGTGGTCCTGGCGCAGGGCGACACGCATTTCAGGGATTGCGACTGGCGCGAGTTCGGCGCCAAAGTCGAGCCGCTGTACTGTGGTGGTGTGACGCGCACAGCAAGCGTGTTCAATGGATTGGTGGCCGCGCGCGACATGATCGGGCCTTCGGACTGGGTGCTGGTGCATGATGCGGCACGGCCGTGTCTGAGCGATGAGGCGCTCGAGCGCCTCCTTCTCGAGGCAGGCAGTGACGAGACCGGGGGACTCCTGGCAGTGCCGGTGTCGGACACGCTCAAGCGTGCGAACCGCGATCTGCGCGCGGTGGGGACTGAGCCCCGGGAGAATCTGTGGCTCGCGCAGACGCCGCAAATGTTCCGCTACCGGTTGCTCATCGCGGCCCTGCGCCTGGCGGATCCGGGCATCGCGACGGACGAAGCGCAGGCGATTGAAGGAGCGGGCTTGAAGCCCCGCCTGGTGATGGGCGACACCCGCAACCTCAAGGTGACCTTTCCTGAGGACCTCGGTATTGCCGAGCTGATTTTGCGGAGCCAGGGCGCATCCGCCACGATGCCAGGACGGCGAGCCAGGCCAAAAGCGAGACCACGGAAAGCTTGACGGCATCCGGGACTATGCCCAACAAACGAGTAGGAATTGATCCAGACACGGGATTTCGTCCGCGCTTACTGATAAACTTGCATACAAGCCTGCTCTGCGGTGGTATGAGACGCGTCGTCCTGGCCCTCCCACCGGCGTTGGTTTGAGCCGCTTGATGCTAACGCTTCCGTTCCGTGCGGCGCTTCGGCGTCCTGGCGGGCAGTTGTGAACTGGAAATTCGTTGCTTTTTTTACACGATGAGAATTGGGCAGGGGTTTGACGCACACGCGCTGGTGGCGGGCAGAAAGCTCGTCATCGGCGGCGTGCCGGTTCCTTTTGATAAAGGACTCGCCGGGCACTCGGATGCCGATGTGCTGATCCACGCCATTTGCGATGCGCTGCTGGGCGCAGCCGGCCTGGGAGACATCGGCGCGCACTTTCCGGACACCGACCCACGGTACAAGGACGCCGACAGCCGGGCCTTGCTGCGGGAGGTGGGGCGGCTGTTGGGGCAGGAGCGCCTGCGCGTCGTCAACGTGGACGCCACGGTCATCGCGCAGGCACCGCGACTGGCGCCACATCTCCCGGCGATGCGTGCGAATCTCGCCTCCGACATTGGCATCCCGCTGGATTTCGTCAACATCAAGGCCAAGAGCACCGAGCGCCTCGGTTTTACCGGGCGCGGCGAGGGCATCGCGGCCGAAGCGGTAGCACTGATCACGTGGGTAGATCCAGAAAACGCCGAAACAATCCGGCCCCGGGCCTGAAGGCGCCAGGCCCGCACCAGAGGGCGCCGGGCCCGCGCCAAAGGCCGTCGGGCCCGCGCCAGGGTGCTCCGGGCCCGCGCCAGGGTGCTCCGGGCCCACGCCAGAGCGCTCCGGTGGTGGCAGCCTCGAGCACCCGGTTGTTTTTCGCCGCATGGCCTGCGCCTGATGTGCAGCAGGCATTGGGCGACTTTGCGCTCTCGGCGCAACGTGAGTGCGACGGTCGCGTCGTGCCCGCCCACAATATTCATCTCACGCTCGTGTTCCTCGGTGCGGTTTCCTACGAGCGTCTCGGCGGACTCGAGACGCTCGCCGCGACGATCAAGGGAGAGCCGTTTACGCTGGAGGTCGACCGCGTGGATTACTGGCGCCACAACCGGATCGTCTGGGCCGGCGTCAAGGAGTGCCCGGATAGTTTGACCGCGCTGGTGAAGCGGACGGCACAGGTGCTCACGGGCGTGGGCTTCCAGCTCGATAACCGGCCGTACGTGCCGCATGTCACTCTGCTGCGGGACGCAGCGCGCGCGCCCGCCCAGAACCGGCTCGCCCCCATCGCGTGGCCGGTAACCGAATTCGCCCTCGTCGAATCGGTCCAGCTCGAGCACTCGCACCTGTACGAGGTACTGCAATCCTGGCCGCTGGGAACCTAGAGCCCCTAACATAATGAAACACACGCTGCGCTGTCGCGATTCTGGCGGGGGATGTTCTGCGATGTCCGGCGGAGGTGGGGGGTCGATTTTCGTGGCGATGATATGGGTAGACCTTGGCCAGAATCGTGCCAGCCCACAAGGGGTTGCGGC
>JAQBFV010000280.1:0-20368 GCA_032123035.1 Betaproteobacteria bacterium
CGCCAGCAGAACGTTGTCGCGTTTGTCCTCGAGCAAGGCAGCATCGGTGAGCGTGCCCGGGGTTACGACGCGGGTGACCTGGCGTTCGACCGGCCCACGCGACGCGTTTGGATCCCCGGTCTGCTCGCAGATGGCGACCGATTCGCCCAGCTTGACCAGCCGCGCGAGGTACTGTTCGACGGCGTGGTGCGGCACGCCGGCCATCTTGATCGGCTCGCCGGCGGATTCGCCACGGCGCGTCAACGTGATGTCGAGCAGCCGCGCCGCCCGCTCCGCGTCGCTGTAAAAGAGTTCGTAGAAGTCGCCCATGCGATAGAGGACCAGCATGTCCGGATACTGGGCCTTGATGCGCAGGTACTGCTGCATCATCGGGGTGTGAGCCGACAATGCGGCCGACGCGTCGTTCGATTTCATGCCCGAGATTATACGGGCGGGTGTGCAGGTTGAGCCCTCGATCCAGGCAGCTAAGGCCAAGCCGAGCATCTCGCCATGGATGTACAGTCCCCTCGCGGGGCCTGGTAACTTTCTTTGCTCCCCCAAAGAAAGTCACCAAAGATTCGCCGCCTTGATCGTTCTGTCCGCGCCATCTACGATCAGCATCGCTACGACACCGAAGCACGTGTGTAGTTACAAAAGTGGGCGGACCATCTTGAAGAGCTGACTGCAAGCAACGTGGTGCCGCTTTGCGCCGCTGCTACGTGATGTAAGAGGTGCCCGATGAAATTACTGGACGTTGTTGCTCTGACCGAGGACCTGCCACAGAAAGGGCTGCACAAAGGGCAGGTCGGGACGATCATCGAGCAGCTTGCTCCGCAGGTTTACGAACTCGAATTCAGTGATCTCGACGGAAAGACCTACGCCTCTGCCGCGGTGCCGGAGAAGCTGCTGATCCGGCTGTTGCACGAGCGTGCGCCTGCGTGATTTAACTGGGTTTCCGTCCTCAGTCGTCAGGAGCGACAGCGGCGTCAGTCCT
Organism: Betaproteobacteria bacterium; assembly: GCA_032123035.1. Lineage (GTDB taxonomy): Bacteria > Pseudomonadota > Gammaproteobacteria > Burkholderiales > SG8-41 > SG8-41. Next base: position 974 of record JAQBFV010000280.1, read on the forward strand.
CAGTCGTCGCCCCTTCCACCGTCGTCAGTATCTCGTCACCCTGTTGCATTAGCTCAGTCGTTTTCTGACAGACTGTGTCCGAACGCCACCGTCTGAAAGGGCCTCATTGCTGCCGTTCGCGTTTCCCGACAGCATACCCCCATCCGAATGGTCACTCGATCACCTTCGCGGCGCACAGCGGAATCGGGTTAGAAATCTTGATGCCGAGCGCCCGGCAGATAACCTGCCGTTCGCATGCTCGGACCCGCCAGTCATCGTCTCCGCAGGTTCGATGCAAAGGCGTCGATGTTCTTTTCGCCCGAGCGAAGGAAATCGAGAAAGTCCAGGCCCTTGTATTTGCACGTTTCGCAGATGCTCAACAGAACCAAATATTCGCGAATGCCCTTTTCGGTCGTAGTCCCCCCGATGACATTCCGAAGCGTGGCGAAGGCTTTGACTGCGTGCTCGGCATTGTTATTATTCCAGGGCACCCCATCAAAACTCAAAAATGTAAACAACTTTTCCCGATTTTTCTGGAACCGGTCTTTTAACTTCACCGCTGCCTGGCTCTGGAGGACCGTGGTGGAAAGCTGTCGGTAGAACCGATCTACAAACACCCTATGTTTCCTCAAAAAATGGCTCTTGAGACCGTGACGATCCACGGTTTCCACCATCGGCGTGACCAAACCAGCGAAGGCTTGGGCGAGCCGTTTCAGCTCCTCATCGTAGGGGTGCTTCAAGACATCGTCATTTAGGTCTCGAATGAGGTGGATCAAGCACTTCTGCTGGGGGCAGCGAATTCCGTCGTAGGCCGCGTAGAAGTCGGACACCAAGACTCCCGTGAATTCCTTGAGCAAAGCATGAAGCAGGTCACCCTCGCGGGTTTCACTGTAGATATAGGCCACCTCCTCCAAGTTGGCAAACACCCACACGAAGCCGGTCTTGCCCTTAACACTGATCTTTGTCTCGTCGGCATGGAGCAATCTACCACTGCACAGGCTCTTTACCAGTGCGTTGTAGCTATCCTCGTATGCTCTCGCTGCCATTCGCTTAAACGCTGATGTCGTTCCGACTGACAGATGGAAGCCGAACAGTTTGTTCAAGCTGCGATCAACGCTCTCCTGCGGCAGCCGGAGTCCGATATTCTGGTAGAGCGCATACGCCACGATCTCAGAGCCGAACTTGCTACGTGTCCAACATCTCTGCTTGGGGAAGAAGGTGGCCCCACACACCAGACATTTATAGCGGTGGAATCTGTAGCGGCTGATCCATCGTTTTACTCCGTGCCGCATGAACTTGAGGTCGAAGACGGTCTTGCTTGCCTTTCCGTGTCCGAACATTTCTGTCGAGTTGCATTTCGGACAAGAGCGCGGGCGCGGGCAATCGATTGTTGTATTGGGGGCCAATGCCCGCTTGGGCCTCGAAGTCTGACGCAAAGCGCGCTTCAAGTTTCCGTTTAATTTCACATAGACTCGCTCACGCTGGTAGTCCCAATAAGCGGCCTTGTTAATGGCATCCAATTCCGAGAAGACGAATATGTTGCGTTTGAAGCCGTATGGGTGTTCTCTCTTCATCCTTGCCGTGTCAACAACTCCATGGAGAGATAAGCCTCCGGTCTGAAGAGATGCTTGGTGCAATTCAACCAGCTTGCTCGCCAACACTCCGACAGCCTCGCAATCTTGGGCGTTGTAAGTGAAGAGAGCTTGTTTCGTTGAAGGTGCTGTTGTAGTTGCCCATTCATGTCGCCACCTGATGCTTTGCAGGCCGGTGGCAGCGGAGGCCGACCATCGAAACCCCAGATATCCAGCGATTTCCTTCAGCCCATTGGAGAAGGTGGGAAAGTAAACCCGCGCGAAAGTCACAGCCAGTAGGTTCAACGGTGCTTGAATGGCTCCGGCCACCACGGAACCTTTAAGCGGCTCTCCGTAGCGTTCGGACATTCGCCGCAGAAAAACCGTCTCGTAGCTGCCATAATGGATCAGCACCGGATTCTCCACTGTCGCGAGGATGCCAAGCAACGCGTTCCAAATCGTCCGCTCGTCCTCGACCGTATCGGCCCACAAACTGTGTTGCACCGCCGCTTCGCCCTTCCCAATTCGTACGCCAATCAGATAGTAGAAATCGCGGTCGGGCAGACCTTCAACGTCGAGATAGACCGGCGTGCCTGCGATCTTCAGCTCCGGACTGCCTACGACGTGGATTTTCTTTTCCCGGATCGCGAGCGCCTTCAGCGCGTGGTGATACTTTTCTCGCTTGTCGGGCTGCCGCTTGGGACGCCGACGAGGCCGAAACGTGTAGGAGAGCTGGGTGACCGTGAAGATGCCTTTGCTGTGAAATTTCTTTCGCTCCTTTTCCCTCATGAGGGCCAGCTGGCTGAGATCGTCCTTCTCCACCGCCTTCTGGTGGCAGCGGGTTTGGAACTCACACTCAGCGCAATGCCGGTTCAGCATGAGATCAGGGGGCAAAGGGCTGGAAAGAAGGGTGGCGGTTTTCTCGACGAGTGTGAGTACCTCGCTCACCAACCCTGAGGTCTTCACCTTCAGTACCGCATGGGGGTCGCCGTGGATGATCTTGCCGGCAGGCACGTCGCGACCGAGCATTTCTGATAGCACAAGGGCATCGAACGCCAGCAGCAGTTTGTCGTCTCGACCAACCTTATTGGCCCAAGCGAAGCGGATAGGGGTGAACTGGGCGGCTTTGCCCTGGCCCGCCGAAGGCGCGCGCTCGACGATGGGGATCCGAGTCTCGAGATTTGGTGTTCGCGCTGGGACGTCTGCTGCGATCAGCCATGTCGCCGTCTTTAGATTTTTCGTTGGCGACGCTGCCACACGCTCGGCGTTGGGCACCTCGGCAACCAGCCGTTTAATTCCTTCCATCCGACATGCCTCGTTCTTCGCCTGAATCCACGCCGCGTATGCGTTGCCCGTGGCGCTGTCGCCTACATACCTCAGCCAGCATTTGGTTGGGCACTTGACGTAGGCTTCAAGGAGTTGCGAGGTGATCGTCATCGACGGATTCCTTCGGACACAAAGGCAAAACTCTAGCTGTGCCACCCTGGTCGCTTGCTGTCAGGTTATGACGTAGCCCGAAGTGACTCTCCATGAAACACTCTCCGCACACACGAACTTGGCGAAGAATCTGCCTAACCCACTGAACGATATGGGTTATGCGATCCTGATCGTTTCTTAAATTATGATGTCTATACCCATCAATATTGGCATATTATAGTTATAAAGATGGGTATACCCATCGTAATTGAATAATGTAGTTATGATGGTTATAATCATCAATATTTGGCTTTTAGGCAGTTAAAGATGGCTATAGCCTCCAAAACAGACGATGAAATTCTGCAGGAAGTCGGCGCGCGCCTGCGGGCCTATCGGCTGCAGATGAACCTCTCTCAGGGGAAGCTTGCCGTCCGCGCGGGCGTCAATCGGACCACGATACGCGACGCCGAGCTGGGTAAGGATTTCCAGTTCTCCACCTTGGTGAAACTCCTACGCGCGCTTGGACGGTTAGGCGACCTGGACGCATTTCTTCCTGCACCATCGGTGTCGCCCATTCAACTGATGAAGCGCCAGGGAAAGCCGCGCCAGCGCGCAAGAAAGCCTTCCGATGGCTAGCGTTCTGGGTCTCGCGCAGGTCTGGATCTGGAATAAATTCGTCGGCGCCGTCTCCGAGGAGGACGACGGGAGAATCACGTTCGAATACGACGAGGCCTTCCGCCGCCGCGGCCTTGAAATCTCGCCGCGAAAGCTGCCGCTCAGCCTGCGCGGACCGGTGAGCTTTCCCGAGCTGAACAGGGTCGAGGCGTTTTCAGGATTGCCGGGCGTGCTTGCCGACGCGCTTCCCGATCGCTTCGGTAACGCCATCATCAAGGCGTATTTCGAAAACCAGGGGCGGCCGGAAAGTGCGATGAGCCCGGTGCAGAAGCTCCTGTACATGGGCAAGCGTGGCATGGGGGCGCTTGAGTTCAGGCCTGCAATTCGCGGTGGCGCGACTGCGCACGAGCGCCAGTCGCTCGAAATCGCGGACCTCGTTGAACAGGCCCGCAAGCTCATCGAAGGAGAGACCGATGTGGCGGTGGCAGAAATCATGCGCGTGGGTTCATCCGCGGGTGGTGCACGACCCAAGGCGGTGATTCTGTGGAATCGTGCCAAAGGAGAGGTGCGATCGAGCTTTGCAGCACCGAAAACAGGCGACGAGCACTGGATCATCAAATTCGACGGTGTGGGCGAGCTCGACGCTCCAAACCCCACGCCGCAGCCCTACAACCGTGTCGAGTACGTGTACTCGCTGATGGCGAAGGATGCAGGCATCGAAATGGAAGAGACAAACCTGCTGACAGAGCGAAACTATGTCCACTTCATGGTCAGGCGCTTCGACCGCGAGGGCGCAAAAAAGCTGCATCTGCATAGCCTCGGCGGGCTGGACCACGCGGATTACAACGCTCCGGGGACCTACTCATACGAGCAGTTCCTTCGAGTCATTCTGGAGCTGCAGCTTGGCTACCCTGCGCTGGAACAAGCCTTCCGGCGGATCTGCTTCAATATCATTGCTGTCAATCAGGACGACCATGTAAAAAATATCGCCTTTCTCATGGACGAGACCGGACGCTGGCGACTGGCGCCCGCCTTCGACATGACTTTCGCGCGAGGCGCGGGATATACGCGCCAGCATCAGATGAGTCTTGGAGGCAAGCGTGATGGGTTCACATCACGGAACCTCATCGACCTTGGCAAGAAATTTGGGATCAAGCACGACGGCGAGCCGATCATCGAAAACATACGTGCCGCACTGAAAAATTGGGATCACCTTGCCAAGGAATGGGGCGTTCCCGCGAAGAATGTCACGGCGATCAAGTCGCTGTTTCGGCTCAAATAGCGATCTCGGCCTGCGGATGCTTCTTGTTGCAGCGCCGAGTCCGACAGGTTGCTACCATCTGATGCGGCGCGCCCCGTCGTTTCCGAGGACTAAGGAGTTTGTCGGACTATGGACCGACAAACTCCTTAGGCAAAACTGCCTGCCGGAATACGACAGATCGGCAGCGAGTTTTCCGTCGGGTGGCTGCGCGGCGAGGTGATGGAATGGCTCAGCTCGCGGCACGGGCCGAGTTCAACGGCCTGGATGCGGTGGAACGGCGGAGAAGGGCACGAGGGTCTCGCGCGGCAGTATAGGTCTCAGTGTAGGTCACGCACATTCCGCTGAAGTTTTCATAGGGGAATCGCGCCCCTGCATCATGGGCGTATGGCGCGCAAGGGGTTGCTGCATGTGGGTTATGGACGGCAGGGATACCGGGCGCCGGTATTTTGACACGTCGGCCATCGATATTGTCGAAGAGCCAGCCCTGGCGAGCCGGGTAATGCTGCTAAAATCGCACCCTCATCATTGTCGGCTTGAGTGACTATGAGAACCGGACAACGCGCGCTGGCGGTCCTGGCCTCCCTCTTCCTCCTTGCGGGAGGGCCTGTTTCCGGGGCGGCTGCGGCGCAGCCGCAGAGTGAACCCAACAAGGATTGGCAATTGCGCGTCAACTCGACCGCGCGGCTGATCGCGGGACTTGCCCCCACTCACCCGGACCATCGCGCGCTCGCCGACCGGCCGGAGTGGAAGGCGCATAGCGCCAAGCTGCAAGCGTCCTGGGCGTGGCTGCGGGATCAGCAAATCACGCCCCTGACGACCTGGCGCAACGGGGCCGTGCCCCGAGCTTGTCCGGTCGGCAGCACGCTGCTCTACCCATTCAGCGGCCCGGATTTTTTCAACGCTTACTGGTTGTTTCCCAATTGCGAGACCTACGTCCTGTTCGGGCTCGAGCCGATCGGCAGCCCGCCGGCGATCGAGACGATGAGCGAAGTGCAGTTGGCGCGCCTGCTGACCGATGTCCGTGAGGCCATGGCCAATCTGCTGGCCCGTAACTACTTCGTCACGTCGAGGATGGACAAGCAGATGCAGGCCGAGGAACTCAACGGAGTGGTGCCGATCATCATGATCTCGATGGCGCTTGCCGGTATCGAGGTCCTTCGCATTGCGCCGCTCACGCTGGGACGGGCCCAGCACGCGGCGCCGGAGGCGAATGCCGAGTCCACCGGCCGGCTGCGGCGAAAGTTGAGGGGCGTCACGATCGTGTTTCAGCGGCCCGGTTCGCCCGTGCCGCAGCGGCTGAACTACTTTTCGGTGGATGCCTCGAACGCGGGAATCGCCCGCTATCCGCAGTTTCGCGATTATCTGCGGGGGCTGGCACCGACGACGACCCTCATCAAGTCGGCGTCCTATCTTCTGCACGTGAGCGAGTTCAAAAGGATGCGCAACGTGCTGCTCGACGTGAGCGGATTCCTGGTTCAGGACGACACGGGCGTGCCGTACGCGACGCTAGCCAAGCGCGGCTGGCAGTTGAGCGTCTACGGCCGCTACGAAGTGCCGATTCCGCCGTTCGAGCGTCACTACCAGCCGGAACTAGCCGAGGCTTATGTCGCCACGAACCCGCAGCCGCTGCCCTTTCGTTTCGGCTACCGGCGCAGTTTTGGCGACGATCGCTCCAACGTGATGGTCGCGCAAAGGACCCCGGCGCGACGTCTGGGGTCGGGCAAGGACGCAGCGGGCGCGCCGGCGCCCGCGCCAGCGCAGCGCGGCCGGTAACGCGGCACGGCTTCGCGCCGTCATAGGCACTGCCGTTCAATTGCTCGCGCCGTTGCGTTGGAATGCACTTTTTACGCCATGAGCGCGGAAATCCATAGCGCCACCTTTACCACCTCGGACGGCGTGCGCCTGCGCGTGGTGGAGGCGGGCCCGCGCGGGCCCGACGGCGCGGTCGCGGCGACGATGCCAGTGATGGTGTTCGTGCCTGGCTGGTCCATGCCGGCCGCCATCTGGCAGCCGCAGCTGGCCGCGCTGGGTGCCAGCCGTCGCGTTGCCGCGCTCGATCCTCGCGGGCAGGGCGAATCGCAAATACCGGAACGCGGTTTCAACATCGAAAGGCGCGCCGCCGATGTGCGCGAATTCGTCGCGCGCTATGAGCGTGTCGTGCTGGTGGGCTGGTCGCTCGGGGCGCTGGAAGCCCTTCAATATGTGCACCGCTATGGCGATGCCGCGCTCGAGGCGCTGGTGCTGATCGATTCTTCGGTAGGTGAGGACCCGCCGCCGCCCGACGGCCGATTTATCGAGGAGCTCCAGCGGGACCGTCGCGCCACGATCGAGACGTTCGTGCGCGAGATGTTCAGCTCGCCCCGGACCGCGCTGGAGGTTGACCCGCTGGTGGACGCTGCGTTGCGCATGCCGCTCGAAGCAAGCCTGTCGCTCTTTCCGCGCGGCGTCCCGAGGGAACACTGGCGCGATATCGCGCGCGCCTTCAGCAAGCCGCTCCTGTACGTCGTGACGGAGCAGTTTGCCGCGCAAGCCCAAAACCTGCTTCGCAATCGACCCGGGACGCGCATCGAGGTGTTCGAGGCGGCCGGGCACGCGCTCTTCGTCGACGAGCCCGATCGTTTCAACCGGCTCCTGGTCGCCTTTGTCGACGAGATCGCCGCGGCCGCGCGCGACGCTCCAGATCGCGCGTGAGTCGGTCCTCGCGACCCGTGTTTGCGGGTGCGCTATCTTTTTCTCGCAACATTTCGGCATCGGGCATTGCACCCCGCAGGGCGATCGCCCCGCCCGGAGGGAGTACAATCCGTTCGTGCAATTAATTGGAGTGAAGTTATGGAGCGAGATCGCGCGCAGGGCGCGAGCCGCGATCTTCTATGTGTCGGCCATTGTGGCACTCGCCGGCTGCACTCCCGATCAGCAGCTGCTGTTTAGCCTGATTCCCGATGGCACTTTCCCGATTCTGCTCAGCCACCTTGAGAAGACAAGCGACACCAACCGCCGCCGCGTGGCCGAGCTTGACGGGCGTGGTGACTGGAACGGCCTGGTGCAGCTCGCAGAGGAGAACCTGGCGCAAGACCGCTCCAATACGGACTGGTGGATGGTCAAGGGCTATGCCTATATGCAACTCGGGCAGCACGAGCAGGCGACCGAGTGCTATTCGGAAATTGTGCGGCTCAGGCCCGACGATATGCTGGGGTGGAATCTGCTGGCGCAGTCCCAGCGCGCAGCGCGGCAGCCGCAGCGCGCCGCACAGACGCTCAACAATGCTTTGCTCATCCGGCAGGACTCGCCGGCGACGTGGTACCTGCTGGGCGAGAGCTACACCGATCTCGGAGACTACCAGCCCGCAGCGTTGGCCTATCGGCAGGCCGTGCGATTGAACCGCGAATTTGCGCAGGCCTGGTACGGGCTGGGGCGCTCCTATGCCCGACAGGGACGTCAGGCTGACTTCGAGCAGATCGTTCACACACTGGCGAGCCTTGACCCGCCGCTGGCGCAACAGCTGGCAAAGGAGCGGCCGATGCAAACCCCGCAAAACCGGTGAACGGTAAACGGTAAACGGTAAACGGTGAACGGTGAGCGGACCGGATGGTTCGTGAAACGTGAAACGTGAAACGAGATTCAGGCACGGATAAAAGCGGTTTTTATTTTCCGCTATATCTGTGTGTATCTGCGTTTATCTGCGGTTAAATTCCGATTCACGTTTCACGATTCACGGAGCTGTGACGCGTCAGCCGCGCTGGAGCGCGGGCGTGAGGTGCGGCGACAGCGCCTGGAGCAGCTGGACAAAAACTTTCGGCGCGCCGGCCACGATGTTGCCGGTCTGTATGTAATCTTGCTCGCCCCGCAGGTCGCCCACCAGGCCGCCCGCTTCGGAAATGAGGAGCGAACCCGCCGCAATGTCCCAAGGGCTCAGCCCGAACTCCCAGAACCCGTCGAGCCTGCCCGCCGCCACGTAGGCGAGATCGAGGGCCGCAGACCCCGCGCGCCGGATCCCGGCCGAGTTCTTCATTATGTCGCGCAAGATCGCGAGATAGGCCTCCAGGTGCTCGAGTTGCCGGAATGGGAAGCCGGTTCCGATCAGGGCGGACTTCAGGCTCACCCGCTTGCTCACGCGCATGCGCTGGTCGTTGAGAAAGGCGCCGCGCCCGCGCGATGCGGTGAACAGATCATTGCGGCCGGGATCGTAGACGACGGCCTGCGTGACGGTGCCCTTGTGAATAAGCGCGATTGCGACAGCGTATTGAGGAAAGCCGTGGATGAAATTCGTCGTTCCGTCGAGCGGATCGATGACCCACTGGTAATCCGACTGGCCGGACGCGCCGCTCTCTTCTGCTAGAATCGCGTGATCGGGATAGGATTCGCGCAGCGTGCGAATGATCGACTGCTCTGCTTCACGATCGACGTCCGAAACGAAATCGTTCGCTGCTTTCTCCTGGAAGCTGACGATGTTCAGATTGCGGGTCGCGCGGTTGATAATGCCGCCGGCACGCCGCGCGGCCTTGACCGCGATGTTGAGCATTGGATGCATGTTCATTGGTAATAAATGATGAGTAATGAGTGATGAGCGGAGAGCCCGCCGCTGCGGCGTCTCATGCAGATCGCGGATCGAAAGGCATTCACCCTGGGCGCTATTCTAAGTGAGCGGCGCCGATAAGCTCAAAAGCATTCGCATCGTGCTTTGCGGAACGGTGCATCCCGGCAATATTGGCGCCGCCGCACGCGCATTAAAAACGATGGGGCTTGGGCAGCTCCATCTCGTCTCGCCCGTCCGTTTTCCCGATCCGCAGGCAGAGTGGCTCGCCGTGGGCGCGGCCGACGTGCTACGGCGAGCCAAGGTGTGTGCGACCCTCGACGAGGCGCTCAGCGGTGTTGTGTTTTCGGTCGCCTGCACGGCGCGCACGCGCGAGCTCGCTGTGCCGATGGTGACGGCGCGGGAGGCCGCGGCCCGCATCATCCGGCGCGCGTGCAGCGGGACGGTCGCGCTCGTCTTCGGCAACGAAACCGTCGGGCTCACGGGCGAGGAGATCGGCAAGTGCCGCCTGCTCGCGACGATTCCCGCCGATTCGCGCTATTCCTCGCTCAACCTCGGTGCGGCGGTGCAGGTGTTCTGTTACGAGCTGCGGCAAGCGGCGCTGGGCGATCGCGCGCCGCGCACCAAGCAACCCCCGCCGGTGCCGCACGAGGAGGTCGAGCGCTTCTTGGCTTACCTCGAGCGGACGATGATCGAGACCGGATTCCTCAACCCGAAAAATCCCAAGCGGCTGATGCCGCGGTTGCGACGCCTGTTCTCGCGCGCGCAACTCGAGAAGGACGAGGTCAGTATCCTGCGCGGGTTGTTCGAGGTACTGCGGCGGCCCAAGGCGCGCTCGAAACCGGGCGCGTGACCGCCACCAGCTTGGTGGCGCGCGTTGGCGCTGAACGTTGGGCAGACTAAGATTAAGAGCCCGTAACACAATGAAACACACGCTGCGCTGTCACGATTTTGGCGAGGGGTGCTCTGTGAAGTTTCGTGGGGCGGATAGGCGTGGATTTTGGTGGCGATGACGCGGGGGAAGCTTGGCCAAAATCTTGCCAGCCCACAAGGGGTTGCGGTCATAATTGCCGGCGCGCCGAAGCGAGGAGCAGGGGCCCCGCTTGCGGGGATGCGACCGCGTAGGCGTGCACAGGACCGCGGTATTGGCGCGCTTATGTCCCGCTCCGGGGTCGCATCCAAGCACAAACCGCTTGGAACCTGCTCCGCCCTCCGCGGGACCATTGTCGCTCGGCTTGCCAATACAGCGAGTATTGGCTGCACCTCGCTTCGCGCTATCGACGATTCTGCCTCGCAACGCACGCGCGTTTCATTATGTTCCGGGCTCTAAGTCGATCCGCGCTGATTTACCCGCGTCGTCGGGCGCGCACAGCCCGGGCAGGAACCTCCCAGCGTAAAAGTTGACTAATTTACTAGGACATCGTAAGCTGCGCGCCCTGATCATTGATTCGTAAACGATGTTTTCACGTATCAGAGAAGAGATCGCGGTCGTTTTTGAACGTGATCCAGCCGCTCGTAACACCTGGGAGGTGGTTACCTGCTACCCGGGGTTCCACGCCATGCTCCTCCATCGTCCCGCCCGTTGGCTATGGATGGCCGGATTCAAGTGGTTGGCGCGACTGGTTTCGCACGTCGCGAGATGGCTGACGGGAATCGAGATTCATCCCGGCGCCACCATCGGACGACGTTTTTTCATCGATCACGGCATGGGTGTCGTCATTGGCGAGACGGCTGAGATTGGAGACGACTGTACGCTCTACCACGGCGTAACCCTTGGCGGGACTTCCTGGGAGAAGGGAAAGCGCCATCCCACTCTCGGAAAAGGCGTCGTTATCGGCGCCGGGGCGAAGATACTGGGTCCGATCATGATCGGCGACGGGGCCCGGATCGGGTCGAACGCGGTGGTGGTGAAGGACGTGCCGCCCGGCGCCACGGCCATCGGCATCCCGGCGCGCATCGCGGAAACGGCGGGGGCAACACCGAACGGCCGCTTCGCTGCCTATGCCGTGGCGAAGGATCTCAACGATCCGATGGCGAAAGCGATTCACGAGCTTATCGACCATTGCGTGGAGAACGACAAGCGTATCGACCAGATCCTTGTCGAGCTGCAGCGCTTTGGCTGCAAGGTCGAGGGACAGGAGGGAGTCCATCTTGACGCGAGTAATCTTAATAAAATGGTTGACTAAAACGCTCGGGTAAGCTATAAACTTGAGTGATTTACTAGAACATTGCGCCCTGGAAATATCTGTTTTATTTCAATACATTAAGAGGCGGAATATGAGACTCACGACAAAAGGCCGGTTCGCGGTTACAGCGATGATGGATCTGGCGATGCACCATGGCAGCGGTCCGGTGACGCTGGCCGAAATCAGTGGTCGGCAAAAGATATCGCTGTCATACCTGGAGCAGCTATTTGGCAAGCTGCGGCGGCGTCAGCTGGTCGAGAGTGTGCGCGGGCCGGGTGGCGGCTATTGCCTCGCGAAGGAGACGGGTAAGTTGACGGTTGCCGACATCATCCTGGCGGTGGATGAGCCGATCGACGCCACTCAATGCGGCGGCAAGGAGAACTGCCGCGACGAGCAGAAGTGCTTGACCCACGACTTGTGGGCAACGCTGAACGATCGCATTTTCGACTATCTGGGGTCCGTCACATTGCGCCAGCTCGTCGAGACGCACAAAGCGAAGGAAGCGGGCGTGGCGCAGGTTCACGACATGCGCGAAGCGCCGCTCAAGCGCACGCCGAGCGCGGTTTCGGCATAGATCGGCGCCGTGGAGCGAGCCCAGGCAGGGACGCTGACGATGGAACACGTTTACTTCGATCACAACGCGACAACGCCGGTCGATGGCACGGTGTTCGAGGCGATGCTGCCGTACCTTCGCGGCCGCTACGGCAATGCGTCCAGCCGCCACGAGCTGGGCACCATTGCGCGTAAGGCCGTGAATATTGCGCGCGAGCAGGTCGCCGCCCTGGTCAACGTTCAACCCGCGCAGGTCATTTTTGTCTCGGGCGGGACCGAAGCCAACAATTTCTTCATCAAGGGCGCCGCGGGCTATCTCAAGCCCACGCAGATTGCAGTGAGCGGCGTCGAGCACCCGTGCGTGGCGAAACCGGCGCAGGAGCTTGCGCGCCAGGGCTGGAAATTGCGCCAGCTCGGCGTCGGCGCGGACGGCCGGGCGGATCTTGCCGATGTGGACGAGGCGCTCAAGGAGCCGACCGGGATCGTATCGCTGATGCTGGCAAACAACGAGACGGGCGTAATCCAGCCAGTGGCCGAAGTGGCGGAGCAGGCGCGCCGTGCGAAAGCCTGGATGCACACCGACGCGGTCCAGGCACTCGGCAAGATCGCGGTCGACTTCGACGCGCTCGGGGTGCACGCGATGACGCTCTCGGCCCACAAGCTCTACGGTCCCAAGGGCGCCGGCGCACTGATCATGGACAAGCGGCTGCAACTTCGCCCGCTCATCCACGGCGGCGGTCATGAGCACGGATTGCGTTCGGGCACCGAGAACGTGCCGGCAATCGTGGGATTTGGCTCCGCTTGCGAGCTGGCAGCCTCACGGCTCGAGACGATCGGTCCCCGGCTCGAACAGTTGCGGGGGCGGCTCGAGCAGGGGCTGCATGGCTTAGGCGCCGTGATCTTCGGGGCACGCGCACCGCGGATTTCCAACACGTCCTACTTTGCGTTCAAGGGCGTCGTGGGGGAAACCCTCGTGATCGAGCTCGACAAGGCCGGCTTCGCGGTCGCCCCGGGCGCCGCTTGTTCCAGCGCGAATCCTGAGCCATCAGCGACCCTGCTCGCAATGGGCGTTGAACCGGAGCTCGCGCGGGGCGCGGTACGGTTCTCCCTTGGTGCCGGCAATACCCAGCAGGAAGTCGACGAATTCCTCCGGGCGCTAAAGATCGTCCTGTCCCGTTTGAAGAGCCTGACCGCGATGGCGGTCTGATATTCGTGAATCGTGAATCGTGAACGGTGAATCGAGATGGCAATCGAGTTAACTGAAAATGCTGCGAAGCAGATCAAGGCGCAGCTCGCCAAACGGGGCCGCGGATTGGGACTCCGTGTGGGTGTAAAGAGCGATGGGTGCTCCGGCTACGCTTACACCTACGACTATGCCGACGAAGTTCGCGCCGGCGATCAGCTCGTCGAGGCGCACGACGCCAGACTCGTGATCGATGCGAAGAGCCTGGAATTTCTGGAGGGCTCTACGCTCGACTTCATCAAGGAAGGGCTCAAGCAGGTATTCAAGTTTCATAATCCTAACGTCGATGCGACCTGCGGCTGCGGCGAGAGCTTCAGCGTCCGGACGGAAGACAGTGAACGGTAAACGGTAATCGGCGAAGCCTGGTGAAAACGATGCGGGTTCCGTCCATTCACCATTCACCCTTCACCATTCACGCATTTGAGAAAAAGTTATGAGCAGCGTACTGGAACATCTGGTCAATCAGCCCTACCAGCACGGTTTCGTGACCGACATCGAGTCGGACACCGCGCCCAAGGGGCTCAACGAGGACACTATCCGGTTCATTTCGGGGAAGAAGAGCGAGCCGGAATGGCTGTTGGAGTTGCGCCTCAAGGCGTACCGCCACTGGCTCACCATGCAGGAGCCCAAGTGGCCGAATGTGAGGTACCCGAAGATCGACTTCCAGGACATCATCTACTACTCGGCGCCCAAGCCGAAGAAGCTCGCGAGCATGGACGAGGTCGACCCGGAGCTGCTGCGCACCTTCGAGAAACTGGGCGTGCCGATGAACGAGCGGGCCAAGCTTGCCGGGGTGGCGGTGGACGTCATCTTCGACTCGGTGTCGGTCGCGACCACCTATAAGCAAAAACTCGCCGAGGTTGGCATCATCTTCTGCTCGATCTCGGAAGCGGTGCACGAGCATCCCGAACTGGTGCGGAAGTATCTGGGCACGGTCGTGCCGACCGGCGACAACTACTACGCGGCGCTCAATTCTGCGGTTTTCACCGACGGCTCGTTCTGCTACATCCCGAAGGGCGTCAAGTGCCCGATGGATCTTTCGACCTATTTCCGCATCAACACCGAGTCTTCCGGGCAGTTCGAACGGACCCTCATCATCGCGGAGGAAGGCGCTTCGGTTTCCTACCTCGAAGGCTGCACGGCGCCCAAGTTCGACAGCAATCAGCTTCACGCTGCGGTGGTGGAGTTGGTCGCGCTCGATGACGCCGAGATCAAGTACTCGACGGTCCAGAACTGGTACGCGGGCGACGAGAACGGCATTGGCGGCATCTACAACTTTGTCACCAAGCGCGGGCTGTGCAAGGGGGTGAACTCCAAGATCTCCTGGACCCAGGTCGAGACCGGCTCCGCGATTACCTGGAAGTATCCCTCGTGCGTGCTGCTGGGCGACAACTCGATAGGCGAGTTCTACTCGGTCGCGCTCACCAACCATCACCAGCAGGCGGATACCGGTACCAAGATGGTGCATATCGGCAGGAACACGCGCAGCCGGATCATCAGCAAGGGCATCTCAGCGGGCCAATCGAACAACAGCTACCGGGGCTTGGTGAAGATCGGCCCGCGCGCGGAAGGCGCGCGTAACTTCTCGCAGTGCGACTCGATGCTGATAGGCGCGAAGTGCGGTGCCAACACCTTCCCGTATATCCAGGTGCACAACAACAGCGCCAAGGTTGAGCACGAAGCGACGACGTCCAAGATCGGCGAGGACCAGCTGTTCTATCTCGCGCAGCGCGGCATCGGTGCGGAAGAAGCGGTGTCGATGATCATCAACGGGTTCTGCCGCGACGTATTCCAGCAGCTGCCGATGGAATTTGCCGTGGAGGCGACCAAGCTGCTTGGCCTCAAGCTTGAAGGGAGTGTGGGATGACCCGACCAGACTCAAAAATTCTGCTCGAGGTGAAAGGGCTCCACACCGACGTGGCCGGGGTGGAAATCCTGAAGGGCATCGATCTCACCGTGCGGGCCGGCGAGGTGCACGCGATCATGGGGCCTAACGGCTCCGGGAAGAGCACCTTCGCCAAGGCGCTCGCGGGGCATCCTCTCTACAAGGTGACCGCTGGCACGGCCACCTTCGATGGGCGGAACATTTTCGAGATGGCGCCTGAGGATCGGGCCCGGGCGGGTTTTTTCCTGGGCTTCCAGTATCCCGTGGAGATCCCCGGGGTGTCGAACACGGCGTTCCTGCGGCTTGCCTACAACACCGTGCAAGGCGCCCGAGGCAAGGACGAGCTCGACCCGCTCGAATTCGACGATTACGTGCGCGAGAAGATGAAGCTGCTCGACATGGATGTGGGCTTTCTCGACCGCAGTGTCAACGACGGCTTTTCTGGCGGCGAGAAGAAGCGCAACGAAATTCTGCAGATGGCACTGCTCGAACCGCGGCTCGCGATCCTCGACGAGACGGACTCGGGGCTCGACATCGACGCGCTGCGCGTGGTCTCGGGTGGCGTGAACCGGCTGCTCACGCCCGACAATGCCGCGGTCCTCGTCACGCATTACCAGCGCCTGCTTAATTACATCGTGCCAGATTACGTGCACGTCATGGACGGCGGCTGCATCGTCAAGACGGGCGGCAAGGAGCTTGCCGTCGAGCTGGAAGCGCGGGGCTACGACTGGATCAAGGGGAAGGCGGCGGCATGAACACGGCGGTTGGCGCGACGCATCCCTACATCGAGGCGCTGCTGAAGGGCTGCGAGCCTGGGCACGACCGGCTCTCCTGGCTCGGCGAGCGGCGCGCGGCTGCGCTCGAGCGCGCAAATGCGCTCACCGTTCCGACCACGCGCGACGAGGAGTGGCGCTTCACCGATATCACGCCGATGACCCGCGTTCCGTTCCGCGCGGCAGGCGCAACATCGCGCCCGGGCACAACGGAGATCGCGCGCTTCATTGCGCCGGAAGCCGCCGTGCGCCTGACGTTCGTGGACGGCACCTTCGCCCCTGAGCTGTCGGCCAACGCGGGCTTGCCCTATGGGGTGGTGGTCACCAACCTTGCTGCCGGGCTCGTCACGCATGGCTCTGTGATCGAGCAGCATCTTGCGTGCCACGCGCCGGCCCAGCAGGACGTTTTCGTGGCGCTGAATACCGCGCGGTTACACGATGGCGCGTTCGTTTGGGTTGCAAAGGATCAGCGGTGCCCGACGCCCGTCCAGTTGCTGTTCCTCTCGACGCAAAAGGAGACGGCTGCCTACCCGCGCTGCCTGGTCCTGGCGGAGGCGGGGGCTGACCTCACGCTGATCGAGGATTACGCGGGGTTGACCGACGGGGCGTATTTCACTGACGCAGTGACCGAGGTTGCCATCGGCGACGGCGCGCGGGTGCAGCACGTGCGGCTGCAGCGCGAGGCGGGCAGTGCGTTCCACATTGCGACCTGCGCCGTAGCGCTTGCGAAGGATGCCCGTTACGCTTCTCATGCCGTCACGCTCGGCGCGCGCATTTCGCGGCACAACCTCAACGTGAGGCAGCACGGCGAGGGCGCGGAGGCTCATCTCGACGGACTTACGCTGATCGCGGGGCGGCAGTTGGCGGATACGCATACCTTAATCGACCACGGCCGGCCCAACGGCAGGAGCCGACAGCTGCAGAAATGCATCGTCGGCGGCGCAGCTCACGCGGTCTTCGACGGCAAGATCGCGGTGGCGCCGGGCGCGCAGCTCACCGACTCGGCGCAGGAGAGCCGCAACCTGCTGCTCTCGGACAAGGCGCACGTGGACACGAAGCCGCAACTCGAGATTTTTGCCGACGACGTGAAGTGCGCGCATGGTGCGACGGTCGGACAGCTCGATGCAGAACAGCTGTTCTATCTGCAGAGCCGGGGGCTGTCGCTTCCGAGGGCGCGCAACCTGCTTACGTACGCCTTTGGCGCGGAGGTCATAGACCGCATACCCGTTCCCTCACTCGTCGAGGAGCTCGAGGAAACCGTGCTCGCCGAGATTCAGAGCGCCGAATGAAGATGACGGTCCCGCATTCGGCGACGAAGGCCCCGCGTCACGTCGGTCTCGACGTGGAGCGGCTACGGGATGATTTTCCGATCCTGAGGCTGCGTGTGAACGGGAAGCCTTTGGTGTTCCTCGACAGCGCGGCATCGAGTCAGATGCCCCAGCCCGTGCTCGATCGGTGGATTCGCTACCAAACTACGCAGCACGCCAATATTCATCGCGCGGTCCACTACCTCTCGGAGACCGCGACTGCCGAATACGAGGGCGCGCGCCGCAAGCTGCAAGCTTTCATCAATGCCGGAGACGAGAGCGAGGTCATCTTCACGAGCGGGACCACTGATGCTATCAATCTCGTCGCGCACGGCTATGGCCGCAAATTCATCGGGGCGGGCGACGAAATCGTCCTGACGACGCTCGAGCATCACGCCAACATCGTGCCATGGCAGATGGTCGCCGAGGAGAAGGGCGCCCGGATCCGCGTCGCGCCGGTGAATGACCGCGGCGAGCTCCTCATGGAGGAGTACCTGAAGCTGCTCGGCCCCCGCACCCGGCTCGTTAGCGTGACGCATGTCTCCAACGCGCTGGGTACGGTGAACCCGCTGCGTGAAATGATTGCCGCCGCGCATGAGAAGGGCATTCCCGTTCTCGTGGATGGCGCGCAGGCCGTGCCGCACATGAAGGTCGACGTTCAGGCCCTCGACTGCGATTTTTACACTTTCTCGGGGCATAAGATGTTCGGCCCTACCGGCATCGGTGTGCTCTACGGCAAGGCAGCCTGGCTCGAGAAGATGCAACCTTTCAAGGGCGGCGGGGACATGATTCTCTCCGTGACGTTCGAGAAAACGGTCTACAACACAATCCCGTTCAAGTTCGAGGCCGGCACGCCGCCGATTGCTGCGGCGGTCACGTTGGGCGCCGCCGTCGATTACCTGGCCGGCATCGATATAGCGGACATCCAGTCCCACGATACCGATATCCTCGACTACGCGACCCGGGAGATGAACCAGATTCCGGGCCTGCGCATCATCGGCACCGCCGAGAAGAAGGCAGGTGTCATCTCGTTCACGATCGATGGCGTGCATCCCCACGATGTCGGCACGCTCCTCAATGATGAGGGCGTCGCGGTTCGCACTGGCCACCACTGCGCGCAGCCGGTCATGCAGCGATTCGGCGTTCCTGCCACCTCGCGAGCGTCATTTGCGTTCTACAACACCCTGGCCGAGGTCGACGCGCTCGTGGTCGGCATCAGGAAGGTGCAGAAAGTCTTCGGGTAATGGGTAATGGGTAATGGGTAATGGGTAATGGGTAATGGGTAACGCGTTCAGACTCATCACCCATCACCCATCACGGGTTTTGATTGCGATGGCAGATAGCAAGCAGCTATATCAAGAAGTGATCCTCGACCACAACCGGAAGCCGCGCAACTGGGGCGTGCTCGAGGATGCCACCCATAAGGCCGAGGGTCACAACCCGCTGTGCGGAGACCATATCAAGCTCACCGTGAAGCTGAGCGATGACAATGTCGATGCGATCAATGTCGAGGGCCAATCCTGTGCGATCTGCAAGGCTTCCGCTTCCATGATGACGACGGTGGTCAAGGGCAAGCCGCGAAGCGATGCGGAGCGGCTCGTTCAGGAATTCCGCGACATGGCGACCGGCAAGCTCGATCATGAGCGGCAGGCCCATCACCTGGGCCGGCTGACGGTATTCGCCGGCGTGCGTGACCTGCCGACCCGGGTCAAGTGCGCGATCTTGCCGTGGCACACGCTGCACGCGGCGCTGAATGCGCAGGAGAGCACCACCACCGAGGCGGACGCCGATCCGATGCATGCGCCGATCGGCGGCGAGTGAACATCAAAGTGAACCGCAAAGACGCGAAGGCGCAAAGAAAACGCAAAGAACGATAAATATGGATCATCAGTTTATTTTTCCTTTGCGTAACCTCTGCGCCTTGGCGCCTCTGCGGTTGGGTTGAATTTCGTCATGCCGAAGATTGCTGAAATCGAGCCGACGCCGAATCCCAACGCGATGAAGTTCGTCTTGCGGGACCCACTTACGTGGGGGGTGTCGCGCTCGTTCGACACCACCGAGCAGGCGCAAAGCGAT
>JAQBFV010000281.1:0-30105 GCA_032123035.1 Betaproteobacteria bacterium
CCTCGCGCGGATCAAGAACCTGCCGCGCCAGCCGCGCGCGTCGTTAAACGAAGTGCTAGTGGCGGCACGCGAGTCGGGCTGGGGCCTGGTGCTGCTGGTCATCATACTCGGCGGCATCTACGGCGGCATTTTCACGCCGACCGAGGCGGCTGCGGTCGCCGCGGTGTATTCCTTCTTTATCGCGGTATTCGTCTATAAGGATATTGGTTTTAGAAAAGTGCCCAGCGTGCTGGTGGACGCGTCCAAGGTGACGGTGATGCTGATGTTCATCATCGCCAACGCCCTGCTGTTCGCTCATGTGCTCACCACCGAGCGCATCCCGCAGATGATCGCCGAGCACATCATCGCCTGGGGCATGCCTTCGTGGGGTTTCCTCATCGTCGTCAATATACTGCTGCTCGTGGCGGGCGCGTTCATGGAGCCGACCGGGATCATCCTGATTCTGGCGCCCATCCTGTTTCCGATCGCCACAAAGCTAGGCATCGATCCGGTGCATCTGGGGATCATCATGGTGGTGAACCTGGAGATCGGCATGGTGACGCCGCCCATAGGGCTCAATCTCTTCGTCACGGCCGGCATTACCAAGATGTCCATAGGCGAGGTCGTGCATGCCGCGGCGCCGTGGCTGATGGTGCTGCTCGTATTCCTGGTGATCGTGACCTACATACCGATCATAACGCTCGGGTTGCCGAACCTGCTGTTCTAGTAGCGCCTTGCCGCGGCAGGGGGCGCGCCTGTCCTGTGTGCCCTCATGGGAGCAGAGATCATTACCAGGCAGGTGAACATCGGCGACGCGCATACGCCACTAATAGTACACAGGTAACTCGATAGGGCGAAATTATGTATCCAGAAATCAAGACCATACTCTACGCCACTGACTTGGGCGATCACATGCATCCGGTTTTCCGTTTTGCTCTCGAAATGGCCAAGAAATACGGGGCTCGCATTATTATGCTGCATGTAGCGGAACCACTCAGTTCCGGGATGAAGTTTGCTATCAGTGTTTACATGCCTGAGGTTAATGCGCAGGAGGTTCTTCGAGATCGAATGTCGGCAGCTCTTGCAACTATGCAACAGCGATTGGACAGATTTTGCGATGATGCACTGGCACAAAGTCCCGCGGACCGTGAACTCGTCGCGGGAATGAAAGTCGTCAGCGGAAGACCCGCGGAAACAATTATCCAACAAGCCATTAAAGTGGAAGCTGATCTGATAGTAGTGGGTACGCACACTGACCCGTCTTTGGGCGCTCAGTTGCTCGGATCCACCGCGCGTAATGTGACGCAATTGTCCAAGATCCCGGTGCTGGTGGTTCCGGTATTCGAGTGAGCAGGAGAGAAAGCGGAGGGGGAAGATGGCGATTTCCGGTTTTCGGCATATCCCTTGTGGAGCGCCGGTCAGTGTGAGCGAGCACCTGGCCATCGAAATCTAAAGACCAAGCTGCCAAGTGTCCCGTCCGTGGCTGCTCGCCATGCGGGTGTTCCTGGTAATTGTGACCTACTGGCCGCCGCTGTCGATCTGGCCGCCGTAAAGTGTCCGCTTTGGGTCTATTGTGTTGAAAAACTCGAAAATGCATTGACCCTAAATTCTGGCGAAGGTGCAGTGCCATCGGCAAATCGCTCAAGTAGTCGCGTGAGGGTAGGCGAGAACGCTTCTGGTCGCGTGGACGGGCAAACGGAGTCATTCTCCACGTCCGAGAATTAGCGACGCTGCTGAGGACCTGAAATGTTTGGA
Source organism: Betaproteobacteria bacterium (assembly GCA_032123035.1). Lineage (GTDB taxonomy): Bacteria > Pseudomonadota > Gammaproteobacteria > Burkholderiales > SG8-41 > SG8-41. Next base: position 1,735 of record JAQBFV010000281.1, read on the forward strand.
GCGACTCCACAAACGGAGTTTTTCAACACAATAGGTCGGAAGGGGTCATTTCCAATGACCGCTGGCGGCCAAAAGCCGTCATACGCCATCCAACGCCGCCCTTCAGCGGCGCGCGGCCCTTGCGCGTGCCCGGTTGAGCGCTTTGTTGGGCGGAGCACGTAAGGGGTCAGACTCCTAAGTGCCACGGGGTTAACGTCGTCAGTCATCAGCCGTCAGTCGTCACTTCTTCAGCACTAAGCACAACGATCGTACCACCATGAGGTTTTAACCGATGTCGACTCCAGCCGGGGAACCCAGGACAAGCGTACTCGTGCTCGATCGCTTCGCCGCAGACTACGAGCAGCACCTGCGTCATGAGTTCCCGGCACTTAGCATCCACACCGCCGCGACGGTTCGCGACATCAGGGTGCCACTCGACACGATCGACGTGCTGGTTGCGTTCGGCGTTGCGATCAACGACGAACTCATCAGCGGTGCGCGCAATCTCAAATGGATCCAGTCGCTCGCTACCGGCGTCGATCATTTCCAGAAGTCGCCGGGGTTGCGGGCCGAGACGCTGCTGACCAGCGCGCGCGGCATCCACGGCGCCCCGATGCGAGAAACGGTCGCCCTCCTGATCCTCGGCGTCACCCGCAACGTGCGCCGCCTCGTCGACCACCAGCACGCCCGCCTATGGGAGCGCGGCGATCCCTGGCCGCTGCTCGCCGGCAAGACCGCGCTGGTGCTCGGCAGCGGCGTCGGCGGCAGCGCGATCGGCAAGCTGCTGCAGGCGTTCGGGATGACGACTGTCGTGGCGACACGTACGCCCCGCTCCGTGGAGGGGTTTGACCGTTCCGTCATGCTGGCAGAGCTGGCGGCGGCGGCACCCGAGGCCGACTTTGTGATCGATGTGCTTCCTGGCGGGCCGGAGTACGCCGGCGTCGTCAGCCGGGCCGTATTCGAGGCGATGAAGCCGTCCGCGGTGTTCATCAATGTCGGCCGCGGCGAGACTGTCGACGAGCCCGCTCTGATCGATGCCCTGCGTGGGGGCCGCATCGCTGGCGCCGGCCTGGATGTCGTCGCCCGAACGCCACTGGCGCCGGACAGCCCGCTGTGGGAGTTGCCAAACGTATTCCTTTCGCCGCATATCGGCGGCTATTTCCGGGAGTACGAGGCGCATATGATGCCGATCCTGATCGAGAACATGCGCTTGTTCCTGGCGGGCCGCGTCGGTGAGATGCGCAATCTCGTGCCCCACTGACGGCCCCCTTCTTTATCTAAACACTCAAACCGAGGAGTCCCTCGCATGTCTGCACCCCACGATCGTATCCTGACCCGCATCTCCGATGCAGAATTGGAGCGGCGCTGGGCCGCCGTGCGCGCGCAGATGCGCGAGCGCAGCATCGATGCCATCGTCATGCAGAACGCTTCCGACTGGGTGGGCGGCTATGTGCGCTGGTTCACGGACCAGCCCGCCAACAACGGTTATCCGCGCACCGTGGTATTCCACGCGAGCGAGCCGATGACCGTTGTCGAGATGGGCCCGTTCGATGTCGTCCGCAAGCTCGGCGGGCGCGATCCACTGCATCGCGGCGTCGGTCAGGTGCTATGCTCGCCGTCGTTCGTTTCGGTCGCGCCATCGCACCACTACGACGCCGATCGGGTGGTGGGGGACCTCAAGCCCCGCGGCTACAAGACGATCGGCCTGCTCGCCCCCGGCATGCTTCCCCACGCGCTCGTCTCCCGGCTCGAAGCCGGGCTCGGCAGGAGCGTCAACTTTGTCGACGTGAGCGATTGGGTCGACACCATGAAGGCGGTGAAAAGCGCGGAGGAGATCGCGCTCATCCGCCGCTGCGCCGCGATGCAGGATCAGGTGTTCGCCAAGGTGCTGGAGGTGATCAAGCCCGGCCTGCGCGACCTCGACGTGACGGGCGCGGCGCAGGCAGAGGGCCAGCGGCTCGGCAGCGAGCAAGGCATCTTCCTCGGCGCCTCGGCCCAGGTCGGCGTGCGCTCGCCGTTCGCGCCGCGCTTCATGCAGGGTCGCACGTTAGAGAAGGGCGACCATCTCTCCCTGCTGATCGAGAACAACGGCCCCGGCGGCTTCTATACAGAGATCGCGCGCACCATCGTGCTCGGTAAAGCCAGCGGCGAGCTGAAGGATGGCTTTGCCGCGGTCAAGGCGGCGCAAGACTACACGTTGGGCCTGATGAAGCCGGGCGCCAAGCCGGCCGACATCCATGCCGCGCATAATGCCTACATGAAGGAGCACGGGTTGCCGCCGGAGATGCGGCTCTATGCGCACAGCCAGGGCTACGACATGGTCGAGCGGCCACTGATCCGCCAGGACGAGCCCATTCCGCTGGCTGAGAATATGAACTTCGCGGTGCATCCGGGCTACGAGACGGCCTCGATCTTCGCGGTGATCTGCGACAACTATCTGGTCACCAAGACCGGCGTCAGCCCGTGCCTGCATCAGACGGCGAAGCAGGTGTTCGAGGTCGGGTGAGCAGATTAAATGGTGTCGGACACCATTTAATCGAAGGCGGAAGGCGGAAGGCGGAAGGCGGAAGGCGGAAGGATGAAGGCGGAAGGATGAAGGCGGAAGGGCTTTACACCCCGTGAATGGTGAATGGTGAATCGTGAATGGATTAAACCGCACGCCGTCAGTCGTCACTTCTTCAGCACTAATAAATGGTGTCTGACCCCACCTTAGCGGACCCCACCTTAGCGGATTACCGATATATCTCTCCGCGGTTTGTCCTCCCCGCCACGGCAGTGCGGCTAACGTTGACGCAAGTCAAAGCGCGTCACGGTTCATGCAGATAGCTTATAGGGCCGATCACTGGAAAACGTGGTCTGTTCCCGGTTTAGCTAACGCTTTACGCGACGGAGGCTACTATGTGCGATTTCGCAGCAGATGCGGAGGCAGCCCGTCAGCTTTTGGTGGGCCGGACATTGACCGTGCAGCGGGTTCGCGAGCTCAATGCCAAGGACTACTTCTACCAGATGCTCAAGGACAACCCGGAGATGCTCAAGATCTATCCGGGGATCGAGAATGAGCTTCTAAAGAACGCGATCGACTGCCATATCCACGCCTATCCGGACTTTGTCCACCGCTCCCAAGACATGGTCCAGATCGCCATCGACGCCTCCAAGGCGGGCATGCGGGCACTCGCCTTCAAGGATCATTGGAACGTCAGCGCTAACGCCGCCTATTGCGCCCAGCGCCACCTCGACTACATGATCGAAAAAGGGGAGTTGACGCATCGCGTGGAAATTTACGGCGGGTCGGGGACATGCTTCGGGATGAACCCGCAAGCCATCCGCGTAGCACTGCAATATCCGAACTTCAAGATGATCTGGTTTCCTACCTTCACCTCATTCGGCTTCTGGCGCGGCGCCGGCCATCCAGAGAGAGGCGGTATCAAACTGGTGGACGATTCCGGCAAAGTGCTTCCCGAAGTCGTCGAGATCATGGAAATGGCCGCCGAAAAGAAGGTCGGGATCGGGTTCGGGCACACCGATTTCGCGGAACTCCTGCCCTTGTCGAAGAAGGCCAAGGAAATCGGCGCGCGCGCGACGCTGGATCACCCCTTGCTGGAACTGAACAAGCTGTTGCTCGATGAAATGAAGCAGCTTGCTGATTTGGGCGTTTACGTCGGCACCTACTGCCAGCCCATGATCCCGAGCCTGTATCAGCCGGTCGCCGATCCCATGGAGACGATCAACACCATCAAGGCTATCGGCCCCGAGCGCTGCATCATCGGCAGCGACTTCGGCCAGGTCCTGCACATCGACAGCATCGACGGCATGAGAGTGTTCATTCGCGCCCTGTTGGCGTTCGGGATCAAGGAAGCCGATGTCCGCGTGATGCTGCACGACAATCCGGCCAAGCTGATGTGGCTCGATTGACCTGGCCCCTTTGATTCGGGGCGTGTTTTTACGATTTACGGTCGTCACGCTCCATTCACCATTCACGCCTTCATGCAAATGAAGGAGCTTTGTATAATGCCAACGTCAGTTCTTGAGTCGGGGCACGCATGATTATCGACACCCACATCCACATTTACGGCTTTCCATCGTTCCGCGATCTCAGCAAGCACATCCGGACCATGGAGGACGCGATTGCGTTCCGCACGCGATACCCCGACCTTTACAAGTGCAACCTCACGGAAGAGCCGATCGACAACACCGACGATCTGGTCTCGGACATGGACAGGAACGGCGTCGACTTCGCGCTGGTGCAGGCACGGGCGGGCTATGTGTCGAACGATCTGGTTGCGGCCGCGGCGAAGCGGCACCCGACTCGTATGGTGGCGCTGGCAAGAGTGGGGCACGACCAGGAGGCGGCGGGCTATCACGAGGACCCGGGCCCGACCCGGGAGGCGGCGCCGGCGGAGCTCGAGCGCTGTCTCGGCTCGTTGGGGATGAAGGGCGTTGGCGAGACCTTCGTGCGGGCGCTTACCGACCACGTGAACCCGGAGAAGATCGCCAAGGACCTCTCCGGCATCATGCGCGTGGTAGAGAAGCACCAGGTGCCGATCCAGTTTCCGACGGCGTGGTCGCAGTTCCCCGGCGGCCTGTTCTACGGCGACCCGCTCTGGGCGGACGAAGTCGCCGCCCGCCATCCAACCGCCCCGATCATCCTGACCAAGATGGGAAGGAGCATCACGAGTTATTTCGACAGCGCCATGACGGTCGCGATGCGCAACGTCAATATCTACTTCGACGTAGTCGGGACCAACCCGCAGCATTTGCGCTTCGCGATTGACAAAATTGGCGCTGACCGCATCATGTTCGGGACGGACTGGTCGACGACGTGGCGCTGGCTGAGCGTGCCGGCGACGCTGCACCAGGTCCGGATGAAGGTCTTGGATGACGCGAAGCTGACTGAAACGGAACGCGAGCAGATTCTCTGGAAGAACGCCGCGAGAATCTTTAAGCTGGAGTCGAGCCTGCGGAACGCCTCGAAAATTGCGGCCTAGGCGCAGCTGACGCCTTTGCATAAGGCAGCCGTGCCATTGATCAACAGCACACACAAGGAGAGCAAGACCATGAACCGACGCACATTGCTGGCCTTTGCATTAACCTGGGTTGCGGCGTCCGCGCTGGCGCCGTTCGAGGCATACGCGCAGTCGCAATATCCCACGAGGCCAATCAGGGTGATCGTTCCGTTCCCGCCCGGCGGCGTGGTGGACACGATCGGCCGCCTCTGGGCACAGAAGGCGGGGCCCTTGCTTGGCACGATCGTCATCGATAACCGGGGCGGCGCAGGCGGCGTCATCGGCGCAGGAGAAGTCGCTCGTGCCCGGCCCGACGGCTATACGCTTCTGGTCGGCAACACCAGCACACAGATTATCAACCCGGCGGTGATGAGGCGCCCGCCGTACGACCCGGGCAAGGATTTCGTCGCGATCGACATGCTCGCCATCTCGGCGACTTCGATTATCGTCCACCCGTCGTTGCCCGTGCAGAACCTGGAGCAGCTCATCGCCTACGCCAAGGCGAATCCCGGCAAGCTGTCATACGGGTCCGCGGGGGCAGGAACCTTGACCCATCTCGCCGGGGAGATGTTCAAGCAGCGCGCCGGCGGCCTCCAGATCGTGCACGTCCCGTACCGGGGCACCGGTCTGGCAATAACCGACCTCGTGAGCGGCTACATACCGATGATGACGCCGAACGTGACCGGGCGGCTGCTCGGGTTGTACAAGGCCGGGAGGATTCGGATCCTGTCGGTGAATGCGCCGGCGCGCCTCAAGGCCGCACCCGAGATCCCGGCCACGATCGAAATTCTGCCGAACATGATTGCCCGGCTGTTCAGCGGGCTGTTTGCACCAGCCGGCACGCCAAAGGCCATCGTCGATCGGGTTTCGCAGGCGACGCGCAAGGCGCTTGCTGACAAAGGTTTCCAGGAAAAGCTTATCCAGTCCGGGTTCGAGCCGGTGCTGGACTCCAGTCCGGCGAAAGCGCAGCGTTTCGTCGATCGGGAGCGCGAACAGTTCATGCCGCTGATCAAGGCCACTGGCTTCAAGAAATAGATCCACTACTGAAGGCAGAAGGTAGAAGGGCCTTACACCCTGTAAATGGTGAATGGAAAGACTGCGCCTCGCTCACCTCTATTTCCTATTCCCTATTCCCTATTTCCCATTCCCTGGTTTTCCCGGGCGAAAGCTGAAGATGCGCTCGAACCGCTGGGCGTAGAGCGTCCAGGCGGCAGGATTGATCAGCCGGGGAGGGCGCTCGCCGCGTAGGATCCCGGCGACTTGCTCGGCGTTCCATTCGGCCATGTTGTGCCGGGAATCGTGCGTGACACCCGCGGTGTGGTAGGTGGCGATCAGGTTGTCGAACTTGAGCAGCGGGTGCGAGAGCGGCGGCGGCTCCACGACCCACACATCGATACCGGCGCCGGCGACGTGTCCGGACTCGAGCGCACCGGCAAGCGCCTCTTCGTCGATGATCCCGCCGCGCGCGGTGGTGATGACGTAGGCGCCCGCAGGCAGGGCGCCGAGCTCGCGCTGGCCGATCATGCCGCGGGTCTCGTCGTTCAACGGACAGTGGATCGAGAGGAAGCGCGACTCGGCGAGGAGCGTTGTGAGATCGACCTTGGTTGCGCCGCGGGTTTCGACCTCCTCCGCGGTGAGAAACGGATCGCACGCCAGCACCTTCATTTCCAGGCCTTTGCCGCAGATGCGCGCCACGCGGCTGCCGACCTGGCCGATGCCGACCAGGCCCACCGTGCGGCTGCGGGCGTTCCAGCCTTTGAAGACTTCGCGGTCGACGCCTCGCACAGTGCGCAGCGACCGGTCGGTCTGCGGAATGTTCTTGGTGAGCGAAAGCATCATTGCTACCACGTGCTCGGCGACAGCATCGGCATTGGCTCCCGCCTGGTTGACCACCAGCACACCCGTCGCCGTGCACGCCGCGAGATCGACCGTGTCGTAGCCCGCGCCGGTCGTGGACACGGCGAGCAGGTCGGGACAGCGCGTGAGCAGCGCGGGGCCGCACTTGTATTCATCGGGCACCTCGTGCCGGGCCGAAGTAATGCAATAGACATGGGAGGCGGACAGGGCGCCCCAGTTGTCCGCCTGCGGGCCGGCGAACGCCAACCGGTGCACGGTGATGTCCTTTTGCTTCTCGAGCGCATCCGCGACATTCGGGCGCTTGCCGTCGTCGAACCAGAACACGCTTTTCGTGGGCTTGTTGGCAGGCATGAGGAGTCCGCTACGAAATTGTCACTGAAGTGCTGGGCCAGCCAGATTCTGCCAGAAGCATCGGGTAAAGGGGCCCGGAGAATGCCCCTTTCTTTCCATCGCGAGACGGTCCGAGTGCTAGGCGTATTGATCTGCCCTGCTTTTGCCCATGATCCACGCCGGAATCAGCGCGAGTGTGCAAACGATCGCAACGACGAGGAAGCTGTCGCGGAACCCCAACGTATACGCTTGCGCATAGACCACCCGATCCAGGAAATGCAACGCTCCTGACCACTGCAAATCCGGGGGCACCCCGGCCTGGATAAGAAGGTCCTGCATTCTGCGCAGAAATTCCGCCGTACCGCTGTTGCCGGCGGTCTGGAGATTCGCAAATGCGTTGCTGTGAAAAAAAGTCCGGCGGTCCAGCACGACCGAAAGAAGGTTCACGCCGAACGCGCCGCCGAGCTGGCGGGAAAAGTTGATCATCCCCGCTCCGTGCCCGAGCTGCGCGGGGCGCAATGCCCGCAGCGCTCCAACGATGAGCGCCGGCTTGCTCAGCCCCAGGCCCGTGTAGAAAAGAATGATCCACCTCGCGATAGTCCAGAACGGAGTATTGGCGTCAACGCTCCCCAGCCAGTAAGCCGACACGCTGGTACACAGCAGACCCGCGATGATCAGCCCCCGCGCAGAAAGCCGGTCGCTCAAATACCCGCCGATTGGCATGAGCAGGCCCAGCACGAGACCGCCAGGCATCATCAGCAAGCCCGCCGACAATGGCGTGAAACCCTGGACCGTTTGCACGAAAAGCGGGATGAGGTAGATGGAACCGAACAGCCCTGCACCATAAATAAACGCCACGGCAGCGGCCGCGGCGAAGCGAGTGTTCGCGAGCACCCTGAGATCGACCAGCGGCTGGAACGCGCGCAGTTCCCATGCAAGGAACACGATAGCGCCGACGACCGCGAGCCCCAGGAGGGTCAGGATATAGTCGGAATACCAACCTTCGCGCTGCCCGTTGGATAGACCGATGAGCAAGCAGGCAAGCGATGCCGCCAAGAGCAGAAAGCCGGTCCAGTCGAAGCTGGCACGTGCATCCGATTCCTCGCGCTCCGGCATGAACAGGCTGCCGAGCAACATCGCGACCACGCTAGTTGGCATGGCGAGATAAAAAACGTAGCGCCAGTTAAAGTGTTCGATCAGAATGCCGCCCATGGTGGGGCCCAGCGCCGGCCCCAGAATCACGCTGATGCCGAAAAGTCCCATCGCGCTCCCCCTCTGCTCGGGGGGAAACACCCGGAACAGCGTGTACACCGAGAACGGTTGCATCAACCCCGCCACCGCGCCTTGCAGGATCCGGCAAAAGATCAGCATCGTCTCGTTGGGGCTCAATGCCGCCAGCACCATCGCGACGATGAAAATGCCGAGAGCGCCGACTAACGTCTTGCGCTGTCCAAAGCTGCGGATCAGCCAGGCGTTCAGCAGCATCGCGACTGTCATTGCCGCCAAGGCGCCGGTCGAAAACCACTGCGCGCGGTCCTGGCCAATGCCAAAAGCGCCCATGATGTCGGGAATGGCAACGTTGACGGTGGTCGTCGTCAGCATCGCCGAGACCGTGCCGAGCATTACCGTAATGGTGGCGAACCAGCGGTAACGCGGCCCGTAACGCGCGAACAATACCTCAGTGGTTTCGGAGGGCAATGTCCGTATCCATTATCGTTCCCGCAGAACAAATGGGAACAAACCCCGTTAAAAGAGAATAAATGGGGTCAGACACCACAATAAATGCGGTAGGTGCGGTAGGTGCGGTAGGGGACAGACCACTAAAGGATCAAAGGGGCCAGGCTCGAATTATCAAAAATTCGAGCCTGGCCCCTTTTATCCGAGCCTGGCCCCTTTTATCTTTGATCCGCCGCTTTACTGTTCGAAAGGCCTCAACGCCTCGAGCTTGATGCGGTAACCCGGCGCCGCCTCATCGTAGCGCGCGAGACATCCGCGAGCACAGTCTTTTCTTTCGGGCCACAACTCGCACGAGCGAACCGTCAGCTCGGGCATCGTGCCGAGAGCGCGAAAAACACGCTCCGCTTCGACGAAAGCCACGCAACCCGTATTGGGGCACCTCAACAGCCGCTTTCTCAAGACCGGCTCGATCAACCAGTACAGGAACCCGACCACGCACAGTGCCAGGGCTACGATGGCCACTATCCATGCCAATGCCGTAAAGTCCATCATATGACCTCCTTTCCAAGAGCCCTTTTCAAAGCTTCTTGGGTAGAAACAGTCTGCGGTTAATGGCGGGCCCTGAGTTTGACAAAAATCAAGAAATCGCCAGAAATCGTATCCATAACGAGCCTATCAATCATGGTGTCGGACTTCCGCAACGCATTGACCGGCTGAAAAGAGACCGTAATGTGGAAAGCGAAGTTAAAGGGACCAAGCTCGAATTTTCGGGAGGGCTGTCCCCTAAGAACGAGCTTGGTCCGACCCTGCTCTGTGGACCGATTCGATTGGCGAACCGCTCGCCGAGTCTGCTGTTCGGGCCATTTCCGGCGTGATAGCCTTCGCCTGCAGCACGGCGGCGCTGGGCGGGTTCATTCTCCGGCATGCCGGCGCAGGGCTTACAGCACGGTAATCGCGACTGTTGCAGGAGGGCTGCCATGCAGTTGATCGACCTCAGCGGTGAGATCTTCCACAAGTGTCCGACGCTTCCGAATCACCCCCCCGTCACGATTGTCGACTACCAGACGCACGACACCATCCGGGAGGCGGAAGGGGTGAAGTTCTCCTGTGCGTCCAAGTTCATCACGCTCGGCGAGCACACGGCGTCGCATGTGGACGCGCCGGTTCATTTTGATGCGCGGGCGGGTGCGATGGCGATCGATCAGGTGCCGCTGGAGAACTTCTATACGGAAGCCGTGTGTCTGGACCTGTCCCACAAGCCCCTCAAGAGCGACATCACCATCAGTGACCTGGAGAAAGCGGTGGAGGTGGCGGGGGTCGACATACGGCCACGGGACACCGTCCTGCTGCACATGGCCCATTACCAACGCACCTTTGGCACCCCAGCATTCCTGACGGACTTTCCGGGGCTGGTAAAGGAATCGACCGAATGGCTCGGCCGCAAGGGCGTCGTCGCGTTCGGCGTTGAGGCAGTCAGCCCCGGGCGCCCCGGCAAGCACAACTTCGAGGTGCATCTGGTCTGCAGAGACATGGGATTCACCCACTACGAAGGGCTGACCAATCTGGACAAGGTCGTCGGCAAGGGTCGGTTCAGGTTCATCGCATTCCCGCTGAAAATCCGCGGCGGCACCGGAAGCCCGGTACGCGCGGTGGCCGTGATTGACGACTGACCGCCGGCGCCGGGCAGATTTCAGGCGTGCCGCGAAGAGCGCAGCCTGTGCCGGCTGAGCTCTGGACACAGGGCATCCGCGTCCTCGCCCGCGAGCTGCGGGCCGGGACATTCTCGGCAACGGAATTTACGGGCGCGTACCTGAAGCGCATCAACGCGGTCAATCCGTCTCTGAATGCCATCGTAACGCTGGACCACGAGGCGGGGGTCAGGTCTTGATTCTTGAATCACCATTGGGGCCGGACTCGATTGATTGATAAGTCGGATGCATTTCGCAAACAGAATAGAATCAAACAAGTCTGATGACATTAGGCGACCTGTGAGACTGCATTGAGCTCGGCGTTGCTTTTTTGGGGGTTGCTTTTCAGTTCAATCGGGCTTGGCTTCTTCATCTACGGCAGGAAGCAGAAGGCGGTCGTCCCACTGGTTTGCGGGCTGGTCCTCATGATCTTCCCGTATTTCATTTCCAACACGATTCTTCTCGTCTCAATTGGGGTCGCACTCATGGTTCTTCCCTACTTCGTCAGATTCTGAGTCACATCAACAAGCTCAATTAACCAATTGAAGGAGGGTTTAGTTGTCTACGGCTGATATTACCGGGCGGCTGGCACGCTATATGGTCGAGGCCCGGGAGCGGAGTCTCGCGCCGCACGTGGCGCGCGAGGCCAGGCATCGCATCCTGGACACGCTCGCCGCGATGGTGTCGGGAGCCCATCTCAAACCGGGGGAAATGGCGATCCGCTACGCGCGGGCGCAGGGCGGGGTCGAGGAAGCAACCGTCCTCACCACCGACATCAGGACCTCGGCCGTGAACGCCGCGCTGGTGAACGCCATGTTCGGCCACGCCGACGAGACCGATGACTTCCATCCGGAGACAAAAGCCCATCCCGGCTGTGCCGTCGTGCCCGCGGCCCTCGCAATGGCCGAGCGCGAGGGCAGATCGGGAACGGAGCTGCTGAACGCGGTCGTGCTCGGCTACGATCTCTGCTGTCGATTTCTCCTGGCGCTCGGAGCGGATCTCGTGCGCCGAACTCATCGCAGCGCCGAGGGCACCAGCTCTACGCTCGGCAGCGTGGGGGCCGCGGCCTCTTTGGCCCGGCTGGATGAAAAGGGGATGCGCCACGCGCTTTCGTACGCCGCCCAACAGGTATCGGGCGTGTGGAGCTGGGTTCGCGATGCCGAGCACGTCGAAAAGGCCTTCGACTTCTCCGGCATGGGCGCGCGCAACGGCGTCACCGCGGCCATCATGGCCCAAATGGGCTTTAGCGGCGTCTGGGACGTGTTCGATGGCGAGCACAACGTGCTTCAGGCCCTGTCGACCGAACCGAAACCGGAGGAAATGGTAGCGGGGCTGGGAAGCCGCTATTTCGTCACCGAAACCGCCATCAAGCCCTTCTCAATCGGCTATCCGATCCAGGCCGCGCTGGATGCGTTCCTCAGACTTCATCGCGAGCATGGGCTCAACGCGAACAACGTGGAGCGCATCGTCGTGAGACTCCCGGAGGACGGCGCGCGTGTCGTCAATGACCGCGCTATGCCGGATATCAACTGCCAGCACATCATCGCGCTAGCATTGGTGAAAGGCACCGTCTCGTTCGAGGACAGCCATTCCTATGAGCAGATGGCGGACCCGACCGTGCGCGCCGCGAAGGAGCGCGTGCAGCTCATCGCCGATCCCAAGCTCATGGATCCCGCCGCGCCGCGCAGCGGGCTGGTGGAGGTGACGCTCCGGGATGGCCGTACTGTGAGCCACTTTACGCGCCACGCTCCGGGCACGAAGGAAAATCCGATGGATACGGAGAGCGTGAACGCAAAGGCGCGGCTCCTGATGGAGCCGGTGCTTGGGGCCGAGCGGACAGAGGGCATCATCCAGCGGGTGAACGCCGTGGAGGAGTTGGACGATGTGCGCGAGCTACGGCGTTTCCTGGCACTCGAAGGTCATTAGCAAAACGTAGTTAACAAAAACGCGCGAGAAAATCGAGTCTGGCCTTATTTCCACAGAGTAAAGTGAGGCAGGTCTTGCATTTACCAAAGGGAAATGACTCATGGATGATTTCCGCTGGCCGGCATTGATTACGCTGGGTGTGCTGGCGCTGTTGTTCAGCCTCGCGTGGAATGTGGGCAAGGCGCGCGCCAAATACAAAATCAACGCTCCCGCGATCACGGGCGACCCGGCGTTCGAGCGCGTGTTCCGCGCGCAGCAGAACACCCTCGAGAACGCGGTGATCTTCCTGCCGGCACTGTGGCTGTTCGCGGCGTTCGTGGACGGGTTGTGGGCGAGCGTGCTCGGCGCGGTGTGGATTGCCGCGCGCGTGTGGTATGCCGCGGCGTATCAGCAAAAGGCCAGCAAGCGCGGGCCCCCGTTCGGCGTGTCCGCGCTCGTATTCTGCGTGCTCGCGCTCGGCGCTGCCTGGGGCGTCGTGAAGGGGTTTTTGCAGTGACGGGCTGGTCCCCCGCCGGGTAAATCGCGGACCGACCCTCACGTCCCGCAAGTGAATTCAGCCGGCCCGACTCCGGGACTCCGATGGGAAAACGCGGCCTGACGTCGGTTTCGCCCCGCAGCCCGCGTCCCGTCGCAGGCCGCGAAACGGCGCCCGCAGCGCGAGCAGCAGCGCCTTGGTCATGCGCACTCGGTTGAAGCGTTGCAGCGCCGGCATCACCGACGCAATGTGATCGACCCCCGAGACCTTGACGAAGTCCATGCCCGGCAGCACCGCGGCATCGATCGGCACCAGGCCGTCGCTGCGGATACCCTGACGCCACATCAGCTCGCGCGGAATCTCGAGCAGCGTTTTCGTGCCCGCGCCCGGCGCGCCTTCGAGCGCGCTCGCGAAGGCAATCGCCGGCACCTCGCGCACGAGCCTGCCGATCGCGGTTGCGTGATCGCGGTAATAGGCGAGCGAGGCACCCGTGGTCAGGCCTTGCGCCGATTCCTTCGTGCCACCGAAAAACTCGAGGATCAAGGTCGAGACCATAGGATCGAGCAGCGAGCCGTCGAGCAGCATGTCGGCCACCGGCGAGCCGAAGAACACGCCTTGCAGGGACACCCAGCCCTTTACTTTCGTGCGCAGCGACGGCTCGGCGCGCAGCGCCTCGAGCGCATCGACCGAGCCCTTGCTGTGCGAAATGAGAATCACGGGCCTCGCCGAATCCCGGATCGCCGCAGCGACGATCGGCGCGTTGATCGCGACGCTCTGCCGGGATCTGACTGCGACCTTCTTTCGCTCAACCCCGATCGAGGCGAGCCAGCGCAGCTGGTCGGCAAAATAGGTCCGATCAAGATTGCCAAAATAGCCGGGCACAAGCAGCACCTTGTGCCTGCGCAGTACTTCCACATGCGCCGCGCCGAAGGCACAGTTGCTACCATAGGCATCCAGAAACTGCCGCGTCAGGTCAACGCCGCCCGCGGCACGCCCGCCGCCCGCCGCCAGCATCCCGAGGGCAATGACCAACACCTGCAGCAGACATCGCCTGCACCACATGGTTTCTTGTATCACAAGAAAGGTAAATAGCAAGAAATGGGGACAGAGCCGCCGACTTCAGGGATGAGGGTAGAGGGATGAGGGATGAGGTTGGCGGAAAAGGTGTCAGGAACCTTTTGCTCGTTCAGTTAGTTAAGCAATTCGCCTCTGCTGCTCAAACTGCACCGGGCTGAGGTAACCCGGCGTCTGGTGTTTGCGCGGCCGGTTGTAAAACACCTCGATGTAGTCAAAGATGGCTTCCCGTCCCTCGCTTACGCACAAGAATTAAAGGAGAGCACGATGCCGCGCGTCACTCCGATCACCGCCAAGTCCGAGCTGCCCGCCGAGCACCACGCCCTCGCCGACGAGGTCGTCAAAGTGTTCGGTCACATTCGCGGGCCGTTCAGCATGCTGCTCCACAGCCCGAAGCTGGCGGAGCGGCTGCTTCCCTTGGTCACCTTCTTTCGCGATGAGAGCATCGTCGAGGCGAAGCTCCGCTCCGTTGCCATCTTGACTGCCGCGCGCGAGCACGGGGCAGCGTACGTATGGGCGGCCCAAGTCGCTGCAGCCCGCCGCAACGGCGTTCGCGAGGAACTCATCGACCTCATCCGGGCGAAGGGCGACCCGGGCAAGCTGGCTGCGGAGGAGCGGGACGTGGTCAATTACGTCCGATGTGTGATGCGCACGAACCGCGTCGACCAGGCGACCTTCGACGCGCTGAAGAATCGTCACAACGCGCAATGGCTGGTCGAGTTGACCGCCGCTGCGACATACTTCGGGTTCGTGGCGGGGTTCGCCAATGCGCTGGAGATCCCGGCGCCGCCGGATGGCGATAAGCTCCCATGAACCAGAAAAGGTCTCAGGAACGTTTTGGTGAACACGCGAGTGGCCTGGCCGAGAATGACAAACCGGGGACAGACCCCCATTTCTAACGTGGTACGACCTCACCGGGAGAAAGAAAGGTAATCGCAATGGCTTATATTTTCCATCAGGATGACTTGCCGAAGCTGCTCTCGACGGTTCCAGGCCGGGAGCGCGTGTTTTTCGTCAGCAAGGAGTTGACCAGCACTGACGCGATGCTGGCCGGAATCATGTATTACGCCGAAGGCGCCGCCTCCCCTTATCACTTCCACAAGAATTGCGAACATTTCTATTTCATCTTTGACGGCACCGCGACCGTGGAGACGGAGGAAGGTGTGAGGGACCTCAATCCCGGCGATCTGGTGTTCATACCGGCCGAGGAGAAACACCGGCTCCGCGCGAAGGAGCGCCTGTTCTATTTCGAGTTCCAGGCGCCGAATCGCTTCGAGACCACCATCCTCGATGGCACCAAAGACGACCTGCTGTGGGAGCGTGTGGACGGCAAGATCTGGGTCCAGAGCTGATGACGACCCGCGTTCGGCTACGAGACCAAGGCGAAGGCCACTGGCAACCAGGAGCGAGCTGACATGTCTACGACCCATATCGATACCAACCGAATCTCCCGGAAAAAACTGAACGGCGGCCAGGGTGAAGTCGCGGAGATCGTCAACCAGGCGCTCTGCGGGGCGGAAAACGTGCTCGCCATGCTGCGTTGGCTAAGCGATGGCGAGCATTTTGCTACGGAATCTCTGGAAGACACACACCAACTCCTTTACCTGATGGAGGGCGAGGGTGTGATCAGCCTCGGCGACGACGATGTCAAGGTCAGCAAAGCTGCCGGCGTGTACCTTGGCCCAACGGAGACCGCCAGCATCCGTCACGCAGGCAACTCGACTTTGAAGCTGCTACACCTGGTCGTGCCAAAGGTCGACGACTCAAAGGGATAAAAGGGGCCAGGCTCCACCAGATAAAAGGGGCGAGGCTCCACCAAACCGAAGTCGGAAGTCAGAAGGCCGTGCACCCGAACTGGTGATGGGAACTGGTGATGGAGATACGGGTGATGAGGCTGGCAACGCGCTTTTCCATCACCATCATTCATCACTATTTTTCATCACCATTATTCGTCACCCCTTCGAATAAAAAGTGGCCAGGCTCGATTAACTGAACCACGGAACTTGACGTGACCCTCAGCGAAACATCCACTCAACAGCGCCTGGCGAAATTCGTCGCGCACGCGGCTGGCGGGCACGACGCCGTCATCGTCGCTCTCGAACGGATGAGCGGTGGCGCCGTGCAGGAAAACTGGGCGCTCGACGTCAAGCTCGACGGCGAACACCGGCGCTGGGTGTTGCGCACCGATGCCAAGGCAACGGTGCGCGAGAGCTTGACGCGTGCGCAGGAGTTCGCCGTCCTGAAGATCGCACACGCCGCGAAGGTGCTCGCCCCCGAGCCGCTGTTTCTGTGCGATGACCTGGCCGTCACGGGCCGGCTGTTCTTCATCATGGAGCGGCTGCCCGGCGTTGCCGCGGGCCACAAGGTCACCCGCGATTCGAAGCTGGTGCCGGACGGTGGACGTCTCGCGCGCGAGCTTGCCGCGAATCTCGCTCGTCTGCACCAGATTACGCCGGCGCACGCCGGGCTCGAATTCCTGCCAACCATGCTCGCCCGCGATTGCATTGCCCACTATCGCAGCTACCTCGACACGCTGTCCCATCCGTATCCGGCCCTCGAATGGGGCCTGCGCTGGTGCGAGATCAACGCCCCGCAACACGAGGATACGACGTTCATCCATCGCGACTATCGCACCGGCAACTACCTGGTCCACGACGGGCGTCTCGCGGGCGTCCTCGACTGGGAATTTCCCGCGTTCGGCAACCCGCTCGAGGACATCGGCTGGCTGTGCGCCCGGTGCTGGCGTTTCGCGCGTCCGGATCTCGCGGCTGGCGGGATCGCCGGCGTCGAGGATTTCATAGCGGAATACGAGCGCGTGTCCGGCCGACGGGTAGCGCCTGGTGACCTCAAATACTGGCAGGTCATGGCACACCTGCGCTGGGCGATAATCGCGCTGCAACAGCTCGAGCGCCATTTATCGGGGACCGAGCGGTCGCTCGAGCTGGCGCTGACCGGCCACATCGTCGGCCAAATCGAGCTCGAGATACTCAACCTCACGGGGGCGCCATGAACGACCGGCCCGATGCGCGTGACCTGCTCGAAATCGCGCGCCATACTTTTACTGCCGAAGTGCTGCCTGCCGTCCCGCAGGCGCTGCGGTATACCGCACTGATGATCGCCAACGCCATCGCGATTGCGCAACGCGAGATCGCGGCGGGTGACGCGCCCCTGCGCGGCGAATACCGGCGGTTGGCCGGGCTGCTGTCCGGAAACGTCGCCGCACCGGACGGCGACGCGCTCCGCGAGGCAGTGGAGGACTATAATCGTCGCCTGGCAAACGAGATACGCGCCGGTCGGTTTGACGGGGAGGAGCGTGCCGAGATGCTCGAACACCTGCGCTGCACGACCGAGGAAAAGCTCGCCGTGTCCAACCCCAAAGCGCTGGTCGACCCGGTCGCCAAACAGCAAGACGCACGCGCGGAAAAACGCAGCTAAACATGGAGTGTCCTTTGTGAGCGATGCTTCCTGGACGTTGATTCTCTCCGTGTCTATCTGCGTTTATCGACGGCTCCATCCGGGGTTTTGAGGGCATTGCAAGTGAGTGCGACCGCTTCCTTCGAGCCGCTCACCCCGACGTCCTTCCTTTTGCGGTCAGGCCGGATTTACGCGGATCGCACCGCGGTCATCGACGACGCTTACCGCTGCACCTACGGCGAGTTTCTCGACCGCTGCCTGCGGCTCTCCGGCGCGCTGCGCAACATGGGCGTTGCCGAAGGCGGGCGGGTCGCCGTGCTCGCGCCCAACACCCGCGTGCTGCTCGAGTCCCATTACGGCGTGCCGTTTGCCGGCGCCGTGCTGGTGGCGCTCAATACGCGGCTCACGGCCGCCGAGCTCGCAACGCTCGTCGCGCACAGCGGCGCGCAGGTGCTGATCTACGACTACGAGTTCGAAGCGGTCGCCCAGGATATCGCCACGCAGTCGGGCGGCGAATTGCGGATGGTGCGGGGCGGGCGGCCCGATGACCAGTACGAGCGGCTGCTCGACAGTGCCGCTCCATGGCACCGGCCGGTCGCCGACGAGCGCGGATTGCTCTCGATCAATTACACCAGCGGCACCACGGGCACGCCCAAGGGGGTCATGTACCACCATCGGGGAGCCTACTTGCAGGCGCTTGCGATGGCGATGGAGACGCGACTCGACTGCGACAGCACGTTCCTGTGGACGCTGCCGATGTTCCACTGCAACGGCTGGTGCTTTCCGTGGGCCGTCACCGCCGTGGGCGCGGCGCATCTTTGCCTGCGCAAGTTCGATCCAGGCCTGGTGTGGGACCACTTGCGCGACTCCGATGTCACGCACTTCAATGGGGCACCCACGATACTCATCATGCTCGCGTGGCATACTGGCGCAGCGCGGCTGCCGCGACCGGTGCGCGTAGGCACGGGCGGCGCGCCGCCGACGCCGGCCATCTTGCAGCGCATGGCCGAACTGGGCATGGACGTAACCCAACTCTACGGGCTGACCGAAACGTTTGGACCGGCGGTGATCTGCGAATGGCGCGGCGAGTGGAGCGAGCTTGGGATGGAAGAACAGGCGCGGCTCAAGGCGCGCCAGGGCGTGGGTAACGTGGTTTCGAGCGAAGTGCGCGTCGTCGATGCGCATGGCAAGGACGTGCCCGCCGACGGGGCGACACTTGGGGAGATTGCGCTGCGCGGGAACAACGTGATGCTCGGCTATTACCTGGACGAGATCGCTACGCGCAAGGCCATGCCGGACGGCTGGCTCAGGACCGGAGATCTCGGCGTGATGCATTCCTACGGCTACGTCGAGATCAAGGACCGGTCCAAGGACATCATCATGTCGGGCGGCGAAAACATCGCCTCGATCGATATTGAGCGCGTCTTGTGCTCCCATCCGGCGGTGATGGAGGCCGCGGTGGTTGCCGGGCCCGACCCCAAGTGGGGCGAGGTGCCGGTCGCATTCGTCACGCTCAAGAACGGTGCCGTCGCGAGCGAAGCCGATCTCGTCGCCCACGCGCGCGAGCGTATGGCACACTTCAAAGCGCCAAAGCGGGTCGTGTTTGGCGAGCTGCCGAAGAACGCGACGGGCAAGATGCAGAAGTTCGTGCTGCGCGAGCGGGCGCGGGAACTGATGAAGGCGGAAACGCCCACGCCGATGAAGATCAAGCCAAAATCCATTTAGCCGCAGATAAACGCAGATAAACACAGATCGAAATCAATACAGAACCGCCAAGCAAGACAACAACAAATGAACCGCGGAGACGCGGAGAGAAACAAACCACGATTCACGGAAGTTAATGAACCGCTAAGACGCCACGAGAAGCAAGAACTAGAATTGAACCGCCAAGACGCCAAGTGCGCCAAGAAGAACAAAACTCCATTCACCATTCACCGAATTTAGTGAACCGCCGAGGCGTCGAGAGAAGCAAGAATTAAGAACAGTTACCCATTACCCATTACCCATTACCCATTACCCATCACGTGGTCTCTGCCTTCTGACTTGAATTATTTGCTTCTGACACAGGCCATGGACTTTACGCTGCCCCCGCCTATCGAGGACTACCGCAAGCGCTATCGTGCCTTCGTCGCCGAGCATTTGCTTCCGCTCGAGCAGGAAGCGGGCGCGTACGACGACCACGAGAACATCCGCCTCGATGTGCTGGAGAAGCTGCGCGTCGAGGCGAAAGCGGCAGGCTTGTGGGCGCCGCAGATGCCGAAAGAGCGCGGGGGCCGGGGACTGCCGGTCGTGGGAATGGCAGCATGTTACGAGGAGATGAACTACTCGATCTTCGGGCCGGTCACTTTCAACTGCGCTGCGCCCGACGACGGCAACATGATCGTGCTGAACAAGATCGGGACCGAGGAGCAGAAAACACGCTGGTTGCAGCCCATCGTGGACGGCAAGGTGCGCTCCTCGATTGTGATGACCGAGCCCGCGCCCGGCGCGGGGTCCGATCCGGGCATGATGCTCACGACCGCGGAGAAGAAGGGCGACCAATGGATCGTCCGCGGCCGCAAGTGGTTCATCACCGGCGCGGGTGTCGCGCAGTATTTCATCCTGATCGCGAAGACTTCCAGCGACAGGCGCAAGGGACTCACCGCTTTTCTGTTCGACCGCGACCAGCCGGGCTGGCGCATCGTGCGGCGCATACCGGTTATGGGGCCGGAGGAGCACGGCGGGCATTGCGAGATGGAGTTCGACGGTCTGGAGATTCCCGACGAGAACCGGCTGATGAATGTCGGCGACGGGCTGAAGGTGACGCAGATCCGGCTGGGCACCGCACGGCTCACTCATTGCATGCGCTGGCTGGGGCTCGCCCGGCGTTCGATGGACATTGCCGCGGAGTACGTTTCGCAGCGTGATGCCCTGGGCAGCAAGCTCGCCGAGCGCGAGAGCGTGCAGTGGCTGCTCGGCGATGCCGCGATGCAGATCGAGATTGGGCGGTTGCTGGTCATGCGCGCGGCGGCGAAGCTCGACCGAGGCGAGTTTGCGCGCAAGGAAATATCGATGGCGAAGGTCGCGGTGGCCGACGTGCTGCATAAGGCCGTAGACACAGCGATCCAGTTGAACGGCGCGCGCGGCTACTCGAAGGACACGATACTCGAATGGATCTACCGTTACGCGCGGCAGGCGCGGCTCGTGGACGGTGCTTCAGAAGTGCATCGCATGGTGCTCGCGCGGTTCTACATGGAGGAGCGCAATGATTTCTGGTCCTGGAATTGACGCCACCCATCAACATCAATGGAGTCAGACACCATTTAACGTGACGGGTGATAAAGGTTGGTGACTAAGTGACTAGGTTGCTCGGTTATGAAACAAACCGGTGCGAACGATCCCTATCATAGTCACTCAGTTACCTAGTTACCTAGTTACCTAGTTACCTAGTTACCTAGTTACCTAGTCACGAATTATCAGGTTTAGGGGGGCAACCATGACGAAGCGAGGCCGAACAAAAGCGAACGATCCCGCGCGGCCAATCAGAACGAAGCGCGACCGCGAAGGTGCCGCAGCCGTCGTCAAGACAATGTCCGGTCAGGCCGACCGGGAGTCCGCCGAGGAACTGCGTCTGAAATCGCTACTACAGAAAATGGACGAGTTCGACGAGGTGGAAGACCACGCACGCGCCGACTCCCCAGACGACGAGGAATACGTAGGACCGCGCCGGCGCTGGTCGGACGACTGATCTGAAGGCCAAAGGCGGAAGGCAGAAGGTAAACGGGCATGGCGAATGGCGAATGGCGGATGGCGAATGGAAGTGACCCGTGACCGGAGCCACGTCGGATTTTGTTTTTTTGAAACTCCTTGGCGGTCTTGGCGTCATGGCGGTTCAAATCCGATCCTGCATCTCTCCGTGTCTCCGCGGCTTAGTTGTTGTTTTTCATTAGTGTCCTTCGTGTCCTTCGTGTCTGTGCTTTAACGCTCTTGTATTCCTTGGCGGCCTTGGTGTCTTGGCGGTGAGGGTTAGGCCAGCCGAGTGCAGCCGTTAATGGTCTGTTCCCTAAGACCAGATTCGCGCACAATTAAGGCATGTCAGAACCGTCCCGCTCTTCCGCCCAGGAGCGCGCCGATGAGATCCGCGTCTTCGCGGAAGAACTCACGCGCCTGGAGAAGGAGGGCGTACTCGCACTCGCGCCGGTACAGCGCGAGGCAATCGCCACCCACCACCGGGGGCTGCTCGCGCAGTTCGCGCAGGACTACGACATAGACCGCGACTCGCGCGCGAAGCAGCTCTCGCTCGGCATGCGCATGGCGTCCTTCCTCGGCGCGCTGGCGCTTGCCGCGAGCGTGTTCTTCCTGTTCCGCCAGTTCTGGGGCCGATTCCCGACCGAAATCCAGGTCGTGGTGCTGATCGGGGCGGCGCTGGGCGCCTTCGGCGCGACGATGTGGATCCAGAGCCGCGACGCCTCGGGCTATTTCACCAAGCTGGCGGCGATGGTCGCGTTCGCCTGCTTCGTGATCAACATCGCGCTGCTCGGCCAGATCTTCAACATTACGCCATCGGACAAGGCGCTGATCCCGTGGGCCGCGCTCGCGTTCCTGCTTGCCTACACTTGCGACTTGAGGCTCCTGCTGGCGGCCGGCATCCTGTGCATCATCGCCTGGATCTCAGCGCGGACCGGCAGCTTCAGCGGCATGTACTGGCTCCACTTTGGCGAACGCCCCGAGAACTTCTTTCCCGCGGCGGTCGTCCTGTTCCTGGTCCCGCACATCATCCCGCACGGCCGCTACACGGACTTCGGCCCGATCTACCGTATTTTCGCGCTGCTCACAATTTCCCTACCGATGCTGGTGCTCGCCAATTGGGGCCGGATCAGCTACCTCGATCTCGATGAAGACCTGGTCGAGGGCATCTACCAGGTGCTGGGCTTCGTCCTGAGCGCGGGTGCGATCTGGCTCGGCGCGCGCCGGCACTGGAGCGAGGTCGTCAACACAGGGGCGAGCTTCTTCGTGATCTTCCTCTACACGAAGTTCTTTGATTGGTGGTGGGAGGTCATGCCCAAATACCTGTTCTTCCTGGTGCTCGGCCTCACCGCCGTGCTGCTTCTGGTGATCATGCGCCGGCTGCGGGCGAAGGGCTTGTTCGGAGGGGCGTTGCGATGACGGTCACCTGGTCTCGCGGGCACACGCTGACCGCCGGCCTCGCGGTGATCGTGCTCACCAACGTCATCGCGCTGGGCGGGGTCGCCTGGAACCGCAGTGGCGAGCCGGAGAGCAGACTGACGATGACTCAACGCGAGCTGCAGCAGTCGAACCATTATCGGTTCGACCGGGATGGCGGCGGGATGGGTCTGCGCCTGCGCTGGCGCGTGCTGGCGGCCGACCCGCTCGCGGTGCCCTCCGCGTACTACCGCGGCGCACCGGAATGGATGGACACGGCGAAGCTCGCGTCGTTGGGATTCGATGTATCGGCACCCCCCGCAGCGCGGCGCGCGGGCCGGCGCTATGAGCGGCAGCTTCCCAAGGGCACGTTGCTGGTGCTGGAGCTGAACGGCCCGGCCTATCGCAAGGCGCTGGAGCGCGCGCGGGAGTGGGCGGAGAAAGAGGCGGCGAAGGCGGCGCAAAGCGGAAAGACTGGGCGAGGCTCCCCGGCGCGCCGCGCGGCCGAATTCCTCAAAAAGGAAGAGGAGAAGAATAGCCGACTCTTCGTGGTCGACGCCGGCCCGAGCGTGGAGGCGCTGCGCGCGAAGTACCCGGACCGGACCCGCTATGCCATCGTGCGCGGGAAAGTCCGCGCCTACTACCAGAACCGCCGACAAGAATCAGGCTGGACGGGGTATGTCACCGTCGAGAATACCCACGTCAACTTGCCGCTTGAATTTCAGAAGGTAATCGCGTCTTCGCTCCGGGCGGGCCAGGTGGCGGGGGCGGCGAACGGTGGGCCGGCGCTGGAGGTAACGGTGGCGTACGGGAAGAGGTTCGAGCCGTGGATCACGGCCGTTCAACTTCCGTGATGCGTGGCGCGTCGTTAAACCCATTCGTCATTCCTCTGTCTTTCGCCTTGCCGGTCACGGGTCACCGGTGACGCGTCGCTGGTGTTTGCCGACGCTCCATCCCCGCTTCGCGAGATGCTTTTTACCAATGCGGGCCGGTTCTTCTTCGAGCGGTGTCGCCATCGTGTCGTTCCAGCGGTTGAGAAAGCCGAACAGCGCGATGACACCGGTGATCTCGACGATCTGGCTCTCCGTCCAGTAGTGCTTCATGCGGGCGAACAACTCGTCGGTCACGTCGTTGGGCTGGGAGGAGGCCGCGACGGTGAACTCGATCGCGACGCGCTCCGCCTCGGTGAACAGCGGGCTTGTGCGGTATTCCCACACCGCCTCGAACTTCTCCTCCGGGATGCCGAGCCGGAGCGACGCCCCGGCGCTATGCGCCATTCAGTAGCGGCACCCGTAGACCGTGCTCGAGACGTGGCTCAACAGCCGCTTGAAGCCGACGTCAACCTCGCTGTCCGGGCCCCAGAGGGACCAGGACAGGAGGGCAAACCCGCGCGCAAGCTTGGGCTTGTGCTGCATGATGAGCGCGGCATTCGGGACGAACCCGAGCGACTTCTTGAAATTGTCCAACGCCTCCAGAACTTCAGGTTCCGACGTGAGCGGCAACGGCGCAATGCGCGGCATGAGTCCTCCAGAAAAGAAAATTCGGTCAGACACCATTTTCTTTTAGGTGACCAGTGACCGGAGTTACGGCGCTTTCGAATTCTTATTTGTAATCCTTCGCGTCCTTTGCGGGTTTCGCGTTGAGGCTTTTCTTTTGCTTGGCGTCTTGGCGGTTCAAGTTTGATTCTGCTTCTCTCCGCGTCTCCGCGGTTCAATTATTGTTCTTGCTTCTCTTGGCGTTCTTGGCGGTTCAGTTCTTATTTTCCTTCGCGTCATCCGCGTCTTGGCGGTGAAGCTTTACATTTGATCGGCGTTCATCGGCGTTCATCGGCGGCAAATTAAGTTGTTCAGGGTTCAGGGTTCAGGGTTCTGGGTTTTCGTATAAGTAAATCTGCGTGTATCTGCGTTTATCTGCGGCTAAATTGGTTTTTGATCTTATCGGCGTGCATCGGCGTGCATCGGCGGCAAATTAAGCTGTTCGGGGTTCAGGGTTCTGGGTTCGGGGTTTTCGTATAAGTACATCTGCGTGTATCTGCGTTTATCTGCGGTTAAATTAGCCCTGAATTATTCCACCGTTCTTCCAATCGGCAAAACACCGACATGTATCAGCAGCGCAATGACAATCGCGGTCATCGCAACGCCGCACACGGCGAGCCAGCCGTAATGCGCGAACGTCCAGCTCATCAAGAACGCGCCCACGGCGTTGCCGCCCCACACGTGCAACCCGAACAGGGTGTTGGCGCGCGCGCGTGAATCCGGCGCCGCCGAGTTGACCAGCGTCTGGTTGGCCACCATCGCCGTGCGCAAGCCGCAGTCGAGCAGTATCGCGCCGACGATTACCCCTGCAATGGACCACACGCCGAAACCCATGGCGATCCAGGCGGACAGCATCGAGAGAATGCCCGCCAGCACCACCGGCATGACGCCGGCACGGTCCATCCAGCGCCCCGCCGGACGGGTGACGAGTATGCCCGCCGAGCCGGGGATGCCGATCAAGCCCGCCGCTGTCGGCCCCACGCGATGGAGCACCGCGAGCATGGGCGCGGCGACCGCCCAGAATCCGCCGTAGCAGATTCCGAACATGAACTGTATCGCCGCGGCGCGCCGTATGCCTCCATGCGTGCGCAGGAGCCGGTAGATCGACCATAACAAATCGCGATACGACGCCTGCGAGGTGGGGCGCGTGCTGGGCAGCCGCGCCCACAATATGGGGATGAGCATGAGCAGCATGCCCGCCGACAGCACGTAGCTGTAGCGCCAGCCGATGTGCGTGGCGATCAATCCACCGACAATGCGCGCGAACAGGATGCCGCTGAACATCGCCGTCAGCTGCGTGCCCAGCGCGCGCCCGCGATGCTCCGGGTGCGCGGTCTCCGCGGTAATCGCAATGAAGCTCTGCAGGAGCGACGTGCAAATGCCCGTCACCAGGCTGCCGGCCGCCAGCGCCGCGATCGACGGCGCCATCGCCATCATCGCCTGCGCGAGCAGAAGCACGACGATCTTGCACAGCACCAGCCGGCGCTTGTCGATTCGGTCCCCCAGCGGCACGAAAAACACAATGCCCACCAGCATGCCGCCGAAAGAGAGCGTGGGTATCCAGCCCGTTGCCGCGGCATCCGCCCCGAATTCCGCGGCGATCGCCGCCAGCATCGGCGTCTGATAGTGAATGCCGCCCGCCACGATGAAAGCGGACACAATTAAGAGCGCGATGAGGCTGCGGTGCTGGTCCATGGACGCGGGCAGATTGGAGATCAAAGTCGAAAGTCGAAAGTCGAAAGTCGAAAGTCGAAAGTCGGAAGCTGGAAGTGTTGCATAGTGGGGTCAGACCTACGCAACACGTTGGTAATGTCAGTGTAGCCGCTCGGTACGGCGCTGCCGATTTTTCTGCCATCGATTACGCGACTGTCCCGGTGTCCTGTCCGCGCGTCCGCGCAGAGACAACTCTTACCGGTCGGTTATGCAGAGACGGCGCCCGATTAATTTACTGTCGCACCGTCTTGCGCCCAGGATTCAGAAAGATTGGGGCTCCGTCCCCAACTCATCGCCGTTACCCGACGAAGTACATGTTCCTCGCGACGTCGTAGGCAAGATCACTCTCCGCAATATTACCGTTGAGGGCCAGCCGGAAGAACTTCCGGACGCCGGGGTTCTGGACGGGTTCGCCTTCGAAGTACGCGTGCGAATCGCCGACCCCGGGTGCCTCCGTGAAATTGACGTAGACCGCGCGGCGCGAATCCAGTTCGTAGGGCCAGTGCCCGAGTCTCGCCTTCTGTTCCTCACCTGCTTTCATCCGCGAGGCTCGGAGCGCGATATCGTTTTCATTGATCGTGATATAGACGCGCTTTCGACACTGGATGCGGTCCACCCAGGCCACATGGCCAGCATTATTCGCATCGGCCGCGGCCATAATTATGTTGTCGAAGACCAAGCGGTTTCCACTGTAGGTCGAGGAGCTCATGTAGTTCTTGAAGACGTAGTTCCCCATGCTGTGCAGGATCAAATTCAGCGTGAACGGGCACTCCCGGATCATTTCCTTAGTAAAGTACCCGTCCCAGCTCTCAGCGTCGTCACCATGCTTGTTGGAGGCTACCTTTTCGATCCTTCCGACCCGCTCCCCGTTCATCTCTTTCAGGTATTCATCCAGCTTGATGACGGCTCGATCGAAGGCTCCAACCGAGGCGAGTGCGTCACGCTTGTCACTTCGGTAACTCAAAGCCCCGCTCAAGCCACCCCCGTTCGCCGGCCACGTGAAAGCGACGACCTCAATTCCATATAGATCTTCGAAGGCCTGCGCGCGGTCGAGGATTGCTTTCACGTCGTTGTTGTAGCCATGCACGAAGAAGGCAAGCGCCGGGGGAGCCTTGTTTTTTTTCTGGCGCGCTTTGAGTTGTAGCAGGAGCTTGTACGCCACATATCGGCTTGTGTAGACGGGCAGGTTCTTCCCCCCCGCGTCTTTCTGCGGCTTGATGCCAGCCGACTTCAGCATGGTCGGCGTGCAGGTGTCGGGGAGAATCGAGACCTTCCAATTCTTCCCTTGCCGGGTTGCTTCGGCCATGCGCAGCTCGAGTGGGCCCTTGGGATTGGGTAGGTCACCGAGGGCATCGATGCCCCTTTTTTTGTCATCGACAACGCGATTCGTGATCAAAAACATACCACCCTCCTATTCACTCGCGGCACGGCGGTCGTCTAATCCTGAGGGATATAGCGAACTCGGCTAAATCGGGGACAGACCCCATTAACGCTTTTCATTAACGCATTAACGTTAACGTCCTGTCCTCATTAACCGTCACCGGCGTTCCTTTTCCGCAGCCACACCGATCACGATGAGAACCGTATAGTCTTGCTTCTTGCAGCCGTCGACTGAAGGCATCACTCCCCCTGGATCGACCGGAAACGCAGTCGTTTGCGCGTTTGCCGGTGAACACGAACCATGACCCGTCGCCGGTGTATAGCGCGCGGAGCGGCAGGCCAAGTGCGTCACGTCGTGGAGGGTCGCGTGGTCGTCGAGCGCCCAGCGCCTGTCTCCGTTCTTGTCAGCGGGATGAATGGTCAGCACAGTCGTCACCTCGCGGGCACCCGTGACGAGGTATTTGCCAGGAGGGAGCGGAAACACAGGCTGCTCCATGATCAAGCCGTGTTCCTCCAGCCACCAGTCCTTGCCGTCGAATTTCCAGCGTTCTGGGGTGACGCCGCCCGCTTTCTTCAACTGCTCAAAGTCGCTCAGCGTAACGCCCCGAGGGCCCGGGTCCAGAGGCCACAGACCCCACGATTGCGCGCCGCTCCCGGAGTTCGCACCTGGGTTACCCAATGCCGCGATGTACTGCGCCGAAATGTACTCAAACTTCATCTGACCTTCGCCTGCGGCGTGAACCGACTGAGCCAAGACGGCCATCATCACAAGCAACGCCGTCGCAAGGCATGCGCGGATACTCAGCCGCATCGTTTCGCGCGTTGGCACCAACACCGTACCTCGCTGTGAAGGGGTTCGCACTCTGAGTGTCCTGAATTCTGAAATCATCTTTCGAATTTCCTGTGGTGGTACCCGAAGCAATTGGGTCAGGATGAACTTTTCCGGAAGTATCGCGCCAAAACCCGGCCAATGCCACCGGAAAGAGCAAGGATGAAGGATGAAGGATGAAGGATGAAGGATGAAGGATGAAGGAAAACCGAGAGCGTTGGCTCTATGCCACCCTTGGCGTTGTCTTTGCGTCCTTGGGGTTTGGTTTCTTGATTATTTTTCCTTCGCGTCCTTGGCGTTCTCCGCGGTGAGGCTTATCTCTTCCTTGACGTCCTTTGCGGCCTCCGCG